>NZ_JAJEQU010000002.1:0-265732 GCF_020687575.1 Roseburia sp. CLA-AA-H209 | reverse complement strand
GTGCTGGCCGACGAGCCGACCGGCAACCTTGACAGCAAGACCAGCGCCGAGGTGCTGGGGCTTATCAAGCGCACCAGCGCGGAGTTCCGGCAAACTGTTGTGATGATTACCCACAATGACGACATAGCCCGTCTTGCAGATCGGATTGTCCGCATTGAGGACGGCAAGATTGTGGAGTAAGGAGGTGGCAGGCTATGACATGGCCTTTTGAGAATGATACCAGCGCCATTACAAAGAAGCTGGCAAAGAAAAGTTTGCAAAGCGAGAAGCGCCGGAATCTGATGGTGGTGATTGCCGTTGCGCTGGCGGCATTTCTGATCTGCTTTACGGGAATTGTGTCTACCTCCCTGACACAAATGCAGCGCAATCAGGTTGTCGATACTTATGAGGCGGTCTGGCTGGGCGTAGAGGAAAACGACATTGAAACCCTGAAAGGACTGCCGGAGTTTGAGCGCGTAGGCGGCTACTATATGCTGGGTGAGGAGCTTTCAGAACAGGGCTATCATGCGTCTTATGTGTATTGCGACGCGCAAATGATGGAGATTACCAAGGCGCAGATGGAGTTGTTAGAGGGCCGGGTTCCTGAAAAAGCAAATGAAGTTGTTGTAAGCGAATACTTTCTTTCCACCTATGGAAACAATGCCAAGATCGGGGACACTGTGACCTTAGATACAGAGAGTTTTCATGGTGATTATGTCGTTACCGGCATTATGGACAGCGTAAATGAAAAAGAAGCGAATACCTGCGCTATCATTCTTTCCAACGCTGCCCTGACAGGATGGAAAGGGTTTGACCCGACTGGCTATCGCGCCTATGTCCATTTCAAAAACAGCGACCAGTTGGGCGAAGAACTGATGACCTCTTATTGCAGGGAGATTGCGGAGGAATATCAGCTTCCTATGCCCAAAATGAACAGCAAGTATTTTGCCTATGCTTCTAAATCCTTTGATTTTGCACTGATGGCTGGCGTGATTGCCATTGTTCTGATCGGCGGCTATATTGTGATCCAGAGTATCTTCCGTATCTCCATCAATGACAAAATCAAGAGCTACGGGCAGCTTCGGACGATTGGTGCAACGCCAAAGCAAATCAAGCGGATTGTAAAGCGGGAGGGGCGTAAACTCGGCAGTATCGGGATTTTGATTGGTACAGTGCTGGGTGTATGCGGCGGTTTTCTTTTGTTTCCCAAGGGATTTAATGCTGTTTCCTATGTGGCAACGATTATTTTGACACTCATAAGCAGTTGGATCATGGTATCTGTTTCCATCCGTAAGCCGATAAAAATTGCGGCAGGGATTTCCCCGATTGAAGCCGTCCGTTTTACCCCGGCACAAAAGGACATCCGAAGCCGAAAAAAGAATATCAAGTTCAATCCTGTTTCAATGGGAATTGCGAATTTTAAGCGTGACCGAAAAAAGACCGTTGCTATTGTAGCCTCATTGAGTTTGGGCGGAATTATTCTGCTTGTGGTATCCTCCATTGTTTTGCTGCGTTCTCCAGAGGCGCTTGCAAGACGGTTTTTCCCGGACGGCGACTATAAAATTTATTTGGATTCTGAAATGACAGAAGAAAAGGTTATGGCAGCGGGAAATCCGTTGAATGAAGAATTAAAACAGGAAATCTTATCTATTGATGGTGTTACAGATATAATTCCAAGCAGACAATCTCTCTATGCAACCCTTAAGACGGACATTTACCAAAGCGGTGGTATGTGTGATATGCTGACCGACCAGAATTATGCAACAGTTGAAGCGGCTCTGACAGCAGGAACGATGCCAAAAGATTCCCGTAGTATTGTAATTGACTATAATGTGCTAAAGCAGAATGAGGATATGGGTGTTGGTTCAACAGTTGACTTTTATTTTGGAGAGGGGCAACCGCCTGTTTCCGTCACTGTATCAGGATTGTTTGATTCCAACAAGACGCCTTCCGGGCATGGAAAACTGGCCCTCGATGGAGTACTCTTTTTCGCACCAGAAGCATTGTTCCATGAACTGCACCCGGAAATCGCTTCTTTCGACTATTCATGGAGCATTGTAAACGATCCGAAAAAAACGGACTATGTGGGAGCTGAATTGAAAAATATTGTTGCCAGCCATAGTAATATTGCCTTAGATGAAATCAATACAGTGATTGAATATGAAGAAATGACAAATTCTTTTGCGTTTGGCAGTATGGAGATACTTTCATGGTTGGTATTTCTCTTTGGCGTTATCAACCTTATCAATACGACACTCTCTAACCAGATAGCCCGAAAGCAGGAAAACAGTATTCTGCGTTCTATCGGCCTAACACAAAAACAGCTATGTGAAATGAACATCTGTGAGGGGCTGTGCTATGCGCTCTTTGCAACATTGGCGACGCTGATCGTTGGGCTTCCGGCTTCCATCTTTGCTTGCAGAAAAATGAGTATAGGAGCTTTTGCCGGAAATGTAGTGCCTTACAAATTCCCGGTTTTGGAAATGGGACTGTTCATTCTGGTATTGTTCGGAATGGAACTGATCTTGTCTGTATGGACAATCCGCAGACAGAAAAAGCAATCCCTGATCGAACAAATGCGGGCGATGGAATAACCGTATGGGATCGGCGGGGCGGCGTGTGCTGCCCCGCTTTTTTCGCCATTTCTCAAAAAATTTTTGAAATGTCCGAGCTTTGTAACAATTCAGCCTGTTTTTTTGTCGAAATCAAAGGCACCTCGGACATTTATAGTTCTTCCAAAAGTTTGATGATAATATTACCATTCATGGAAGAAGCAATCTGTTATTGCAATAATGCGAAATTGACGATAGAAAGTTTTTCATATCTCGGTCAGCTCAACAATTACATTACTCTGCTGATACAGCCAGTCCGTAAATTCTTTCGGGCTGGCCGTTCCTGTTTTTACAGCCTTTTTTCTCTGTAAGGCTTCTTTCTTAAAGTCGGAAAAGGAAGCCTGTATTTTTTCCAGACGGTCAGCCGGAAAGCCTGCGGTATTTTTTACCCGGTTTATTTTGTTGCGCCAGTTCTGGCATTCATTTTTATAAAGCAGGTCATAGTTATTTTCTCTTGACCTCTCGTCAAATTCCCGCTTGTTTTGAAGCGCCTGTGCTTTTCGGCACTTGTCGCTGCACAGCTCATACCGCTGGCTCTTTGCCAGAAAATATTTTCCACAGACCTTGCACCGCCGGAAGCAAAGCCCCCAGTCATTCAGCCTGTTCAGATAATAGGTAATCAACGGGTAGAGGGACGCATAGGCAGACACACATTCTTCTGTGCGCCGGTTGTCCGGGAACCAGAGGTCAAGCCGGGTATCTTCTGACGGTGCGCCTTTGAAATAAAGGCTGCCAGCTTGAAATTGTTTCGGTTTTCCTGTCTCCCTGTCAAAGCTCATGGTTTCGTTTTGGAATACCCCGGTCAGTCTGCTCATTTTATCCATGAAGCGGTCACAGGCAGCGTTACGGTCACGGGGTTCTCTGGCAAGCAGATAGCTGTTCCAGATACGGAACGCCACATACATTTTCAGAGGGTCGTTGCTAAGATATTTCTCCCAAAGAAATTCGCTTGCCGCCTGCTCCAGCTCCGGCTGTTTCCATCGGTTGGAGTGGAGAGCTTGCCGCAGCGGAGAAAGCCCGTATAAGTTCCAGTCTCTGTCCGTGTCACGCTCAAAGTTTATCAAAAAAGTTCCCAGTGGGCGTGTCATATCACAAAGCACCTCTGCGTTTTGGCTCCCGTTCAGACGGAAGCGGATCTGCTGTTCTTCCCCAATCAAAATCCGCTCTTTCATTTTCTTCCTGTCCAGCGTCAGGACAAACAAAATCCTCTCAAAACATGGCTCATGCCGTATAAACTGATTCTCCATCCCTATCCCCTGCCTTTGTTTATGGTAATTATATAATTCAGTTATATCCGTTACACTCATGGTATCGCAGAATCATTGTTTTGTCAAGGATAGTACGCTATGATGATTGCGGTTGGTAATTTCGTACCGCACAGTACCTTGACAAGTGAATGACCGTCCAAAAGGGATATGACCGGCAGGAGAAGTGACGCATTCGGCGCACCAATGCAGGGAAACACCGCAGGAATGGGGCAGGAAAACGGCTTTTGGGGAGAACGGCAACAGGAAGCATTTTAACCTATTTGATTTATGGGAGGAACAGAATGAACGATAAAAAGAGATTGAACAGCTACGAGGATTTACCGCTGGTTCTGGATGTGGCGGACATTCAGCGGATTATGGGAATTTCAAGAGCGAGCGCCTATGAGCTGGTACACACACCCGGCTTTCCAGCGTTCCGCAGGGGCAGACTTATCAAGGTCAGCAAAATTGCTTTCTTTGAATGGATGGCAAAAGGCTCCGAAACCGTACCGGGAAGCGACAAATAAGCGTGAGGTATCATTCCCTGACTTGCAATACTGCCGCACTTTCCAAAGGGGCATACAGAGGGAAAAAAACTTAAAAATGATACCGAGACGCTACATCAAAACAGCCTATCTGCGTACATCAGATAGAAACGGAGAAAGGAGCCGGTTATGGCAAGAATGAGTAACAAGCGGCGGTTGGAATGGTCTTTCTTCTTAAATGACCGCAGCCGTATCACTTACAACGAACTGTGCCGGAAATGCCAGCACGAATGTAAACAGAGCTTCCGGGCGGTTGTGGTTGACTGCCCGAAGTATCTTTCCAAGCGTTCCAAGAAAAAGGACAAGACTGCCGGAAACGGCAAAATCCCTTAGGAACTAAGGGCGCACTTCTATACATAGTCTAAAGACCATGTATCGTGCGTCCTGCGGAGCTTACCTCTGCCGCTGATAAAATCAGCAATCCGAGGTCTGCGTTCGCTTCGCTCCGACAAGGTGGCTACACCCCCTTGCGCCGCTAAAGCGGCTATCCCCTGTGTACCCGCCGCAAAGAGAAATCCGCTCTGCGGTTTTCCCTTTTCATCGGGTTTTATAGAAGCACTGACACACGGACTGTCTGCGGATGGTCTTTCTTTATCTTATCAGCAAAGGATGTGAGAACATGGAAAAATCTTTGGAACAGTTGAAGCAGGAATATGAAAAAACCACTGTCCTGCTGGAACAGGAAAAACGGAAAATGCAGCGTTTGAAAAACCGGCAGGCGTATCTGGAAAGCGGTTCCCGGAAACAGAGGACGCACCGGCTGATTACCCGTGGGGCAGCTATTGAGAGCATTGCACCACAGACAAAGGAGCTATCCGAAGCGGAATTTTATTCCCTCATGGAAAGCATTTTGAATCTGCCGCAGGCGGAGCATTTCATCCGGTCTGCCACAGAGAACCACGCCCGTATTTCCGGGCAGGAGAAAGGCGGTGACTAAGGATAGCACTTTATCATTTTTCAATCGCACAGATCAAGCGCAGCGCCGGTCAGAGCGCCATTGCCAGCGCAGCCTATCGAGCCGGGGAGCGTCTTTACAGCAGCTACTATGGAGAAGTCAGCGACTACACCAAAAAGGGCGGCGTGATCGCTTCGGAAATCATGCTGCCGCCCCATGCGCCGGAAATATATCTTGACCGGGCGACCCTCTGGAATGCTGTGGAGAACTGCGAGAAACATCCAAAAGCACAGCTTGCCTATTCCTTTGATATTGCCATGCAGAATGAATTGACGCTGGAAGAAAACATGGAGCTGGCGAGGAAGTTCGTACAGGAGCAGTTTGTGACAAAAGGCATGATTGCCGACCTTGCTTTTCACAGCCCGGAGAAAGAGGACGGCGGCATCCCTAACCCGCATTTTCATGTGATGACAACCATGCGCCCTTTGAACCCGGATGGCACATGGGGACAAAAACAGCGTCGGGAATATCTTCTTGATGAAGATGGAAACCGAATCCGGGATAAAAACGGCGATTATATGTTTAACGCTGTCCATACAACAGACTGGCATGAGCCGGAAACGCTGGAACACTGG
Organism: Roseburia sp. CLA-AA-H209; assembly: GCF_020687575.1. Lineage (NCBI taxonomy): Bacteria > Bacillati > Bacillota > Clostridia > Lachnospirales > Lachnospiraceae > Roseburia > Roseburia sp. CLA-AA-H209. Next base: position 259,819 of record NZ_JAJEQU010000002.1, on the reverse strand, counting down.
CGGGAGCAGTGGGCGGCTGCCGTTAATACAAAATTTGAGGAAAAAGGGCTGGATGTGCGTATCGACCACCGTTCCTATGTGCGGCAGGGGCTTGACCTGATACCTACTGTCCACGAGGGAGCTAATGTCCGGCAGATGGAAGCAAAGGGCATCCGCACCGAGAAAGGGGAACTGAACCGCTGGATTAAAGCCACCAACCGGCTCATGCAGGATGTGAGGAAGAAGATCAAAGCCCTGTTTGTCTGGATGGCAGAGGTAAAAGAAGAACTTTCCAAACCGCAGACACCGAGCCTTGCCGACCTGTTGATCGCTTATTACAACCAGCGCAACGCAGGGGCATGGAGCAATAAAGCCAGAACCGGAAACTTAAAGCAGTTTGCCGAAGCCGTCAATTATCTGACGGAAAACAAGCTGCTCACATTAGAGGATTTGCAGGAGCGTCTTTCCTCTGTCAACGAAGAATTTGAAGCGTTAAGCGACTCCATGAAAAAGAAATCTGCCCGGATAAAGGAATTGCAGGAATTGATACGGGAGGGCGAGAATTACCAGCGGCTAAAACCTGTTCATACGGAATTGAACAATATCAAGTTTAAGAAACAGAGGGAGAAATTTGAAACATCCCACGATGCGGAGTTACGGCTGTTTTATGCCGCCCGCCGTATTTTGAAAGAAAAACTGGACGGAAAACCCATTGCCCTGAAAGCATGGAAACAGGAATACGCACAGTTAAAAACAGAGTATGCCGAACTGTCTCCGCAGCACAAGCCACTCCGGGAGGAAGTCATACGGCTACGGCAGGTGCAGAACGCCGTAGATACCGCACTGCGCCGGAGGGAGCAGCCACAGGCAGTACAGAGAAAGAAACATGAGATGGAGCTATGATATAACCGGCAGCTTTACCGCTACCAGTATTTTTATGGAGGGAGCATTTGAATGTATTTGAAGCGGTGAAACAGTCTGTTACCACCCGGCAGGCTGCTTCATTCTATGGAATCCGGGTGGGGAGAAACGGCATGGTCTGCTGTCCATTCCACAATGACCGCACGCCCAGCATGAAAGTGGACAGCCGCTTTTACTGCTTCGGCTGCGGGGCTTCCGGGGATGTGATCGACTTTGCCGCTTTGCTGCATGGATTGGGGAAACGGGAAGCTGCGGTCAGGCTTGCGGAGGACTTCGGCGTTTCCTATGAGAAATCCGGCAATGCGCCGCCAGATAGGAAGCGTCACAACAGGTCACAGCCCCGACAAAAATCAGCGGAGCAGAGATTTCAGGAAACGGAACGGTATTGTTTCCGGGTGCTATGCGATTATCTGCGCCTGCTGGAGCATTGGAAAACAGCACACGCCCCACAGCCGCAGGATGCCATCTGGCATCCTCTTTTTGTGGAAGCGTTGCAGAGGATAAGCTACACAGAATACCTTTTGGATATTTTGTTATACGGAGAAATAGAAGAAAAAGCGGCATTGATCGCCGCACAGGGAAAGGAGGTGTTGCGGCTTGAACAGCGAATTTCAGAGCTTGCCGCCGGAAACGCAGGAAGCGGTCAAAAGGACGATGGACACAATGGAACCGGCGCAGACACCGGCAGAAATCCGGGAAACATTAGAGGGGACGCAGAAAGGCGGCGTGAAGAACAGCATCCGAAACTGCCTGACGGTGTTCCAGCGTGACCCTCTGTTTCGCGGGGCGCTGCGCCTGAACCTTTTGACGGAGCAGATTGACATTGTGAAGCCGCTGGGCTGGGAGCGCACCAGTACCACGCTGACCGACATGGACATGAACTACCTGCTTTTGTATCTGGAAGAAAATTACGGGCTTACCAGCGAGAAAAAGGTGCAGAGCGCCATCAAGATTGTTGCCAATGAAAACCGCTACCATCCAGTCAGGGATTACCTGAACAGCCTGCAATGGGACGGCACAGAGCGCATCCGTTACGCCCTGCATCACTTTCTGGGAGCCGATACGGACGAATACACCTATGAAGCCTTGAAACTGTTCCTGATGGGAGCCATCCGGCGGGTATTCAGACCGGGGAGCAAGTTTGAGGTCATGCTCTGTCTGGTTGGTGGTCAGGGAGCCGGGAAATCTACCTTTTTCCGGCTGCTGGCAGGCAGGGACGAATGGTTTTCAGACGATTTGAAAAAGCTGGACGATGAAAATGTGTACCGCAAGCTGCAAGGGCATTGGATTATCGAGATGTCGGAGATGATTGCCACAGCCAACGCCAAGAGTATTGAGGAAATCAAGTCATTCTTAAGCCGCCAGAAAGAAACCTACAAAGTGCCGTATGAGACACATCCGGCAGACCGGCTGCGGCAATGTGTATTTGGAGGGACGACCAACCGGCAGGACTTTTTGCCCCGTGACCGCACCGGCAACCGGCGCTTTCTCCCCGTGACGGTGTACCCGGAACGGGCGGAGGTTCACATACTGGACGATGAAGCGGCGGCGAGGGCGTATATCGAACAGATGTGGGCGGAAGCCATGACGGTTTATCGCAGTGGGAAGTATAAGCTGTCATTCAGCATGGAAATGAACCGATACCTGAACGCCCACCAGCAGGACTTTATGCAGGAAGACACACAGGCCGGCATGATCTACGCCTATTTGGAGGACTACACCGGCGACAGGGTATGTTCCAAGCAGCTTTATGAGGAAGCGCTGGGGAACTTAAATTCCCCGGCAGACTGGGAGACACGGGCAATCTGCGAGATTATGAATACCGGCATTGCGGGCGGCATCATACAGGGCTGGGTAGCCTACAAAAGCCCGAAGCGGTATAAGAAATACGGTTCTCAAAAAGGCTGGGAGCGTGTCAACCAAGCTCCGCCGGAGGGGGACGGTTTTCAGGAAATCACGGAAGAAGAAGCCCGGCAAATGGAACTTCCATTCTGAAAAGCCACCGGTTGACAGTTTGGTTGACGCTTTGGTTGACAGCCGGTTGACGGGGAAAAGCCTGATATTTGGGGCATTTCTCTCCTTTGTCAACCATGTCAACCAAGAAATCAAAGAAAAAGTAAAAAGTAATCATAGAGCGCCTATGGATTGTTTTCAAAGTCTTTTCTGCCGGTTGACACGGTTTGGTTGACACGGAGACAGTCTGCGGCTGTACACCTGTCTGACATTCCCTTGTCGGGCATATTTCATTTATGGAGGTAACTGCCTATGGCAAAAAGCAAAAACGAGAGCAATAACAAAAACAGCGGCACCCTGCTTACCGAAAAAGACGGCACCCAGTATTTTGTCATGGGGAAAGTCCGTATCAAGGTATCGGAGCATTTCGCACAGGATGGGAAGCCGCTTGACAGCCTGCTGGAAGATGTGATCCAGCACGCTGCCGCCGCTTCCTGAAAAAATACGGAATAACGACTGTCAATCAGCCCACGCTTATGATATACTTGTACCAGCGAGTATTGTATAAGCGTGGGTTGTTTCTTTTAGAAGGAGGATTTTTAACCGTGAAACAACCATACAATACAACGATTTATAACACTGCACTATATTTGAGATTGAGCCGTGACGATGAATTACAGGGGGAAAGCGGCAGTATCCAGACCCAGCGCATGATGCTTAGACAGTATGCCGCAGAGCATGGGCTGACCGTTGTAGACGAGTACATTGACGACGGATGGAGTGGGACAAATTTCGAGCGTCCAAGTTTCCAAAGGATGATTGATGACATCGAAGACGGGAAAATCAACTGCGTTGTCACAAAGGACTTATCCCGTCTGGGAAGAAACTATATCCTGACCGGTCAGTACACGGAAATCTATTTTCCTAGCAAGGGAGTACGCTACATTGCCATCAATGACAATGTGGACACCATCAACGGAGAAAGCGAGCTTGCCCCGTTCTTAAACATCCTGAATGAAATGCACGCCCGACAGACCAGCAAAAAGGTCAAGGCTGCCATGCACACAAGATTTGCCAATGGCGCACACTATGGAGCCTATGCACCGCTGGGCTATGTAAAAGACCCGGACAAAAAAGGTCATCTTCTGATCGACCCGGAAACACGCTGGATTGTAGAGAAGATTTTTGACCTTGCCGTACACGGGAGGGGTGCCGCCAGCATTACACGGATTCTGGTGGAAGAAAAAGTACCTACCCCCGGCTGGCTGAACTATGAAAGATATGGGACTTTCGCCAATATCTACGCCGGTGCGCCCGCAGAAAAAGCCTATGCGTGGACGATAGCACAGGTCAAGAGCATTTTGAAAGAGGAAACCTACATCGGTCACAGTGTTCACAACAAGCAGAGCAACATTTCATTCAAGAACAAGAAAAAGGTGCGGAAGCCGCAGGAAGAATGGTATCGTGTGGAAAATACCCACGAAGCCATCATTTCCGAAGAAGTGTTCCAAAAAGTTCAGGAGCTGATTGCAAGCAGACGCAGGAAACGCAGAAACGGTACGACACAGATTTTCGCAGGATTGATAAAATGTGCAGACTGCGGATGGTCTTTAGCCTATGGGGAAAACAAGCAGAATAAGAACCCATACGGGTACTACCATTGCAGCAAGAACGGACAGGGATTACGCCAGTGTTCCATGCACTATATCCGCTATGATGTACTGTATGCCTATGTGCTTGCAAGACTGCAATACTGGTCTATGATGGTACAGAAAGACGAGGACAAGCTGCTGAAACGGCTGCTCAATGCCAGCGACAGGGAAAGAAACTCTGCGAAGAAAAAGCAGGCTGCGGAGCTGAAAAAGGCAGAGAAGCGTAAAGCCGAGGTTGACGGGCTGTTTGCTAAAATGTATGAGGACTGGTCTGCCGGACGCATAACCGAGTATAACTTCAATATGCTGTCCGAGAAGTACCAGAACGAGCAAAAGGAGCTTGAAACAAAAATAAGACAGCTTCACGAAACGATGGAAGCCGCCGTACAGACCGCAGCGGATGCTGAAAAGTGGATTGCCCTGATGAAACAGTATGTCAACCCTGTGGAGCTGACCGCCGAACTTCTGAACACTCTAATTGAAAAAATAACCGTCCACGAAGCTGTCAAGGGCGAGGACGGAAGCCGTGAGCAGGAAGTAGAAATCTACTACCGCTTCATCGGCAAAATCGACTGACCTTTCTTTTTTACCCAACAATATCTTTAATTAAGGGAGACGGGAATCTCATTTCCAGATATTGAATTAATGGAGGAGCTGGCACAGGTATTTCAGGTGGATGTTGCTGATATTATCCGGGGAGAAGAGGCTGGCAGGGCAGAGCATACGGTAAATGAGCTGGTAAAGGATACTATAGATATTGCAAAACGGGAGAAAAAAAGACAGATACGAAAGTACCGGTGGGTGTTGTGTATTCTGTTTGTGCTACTTGGAGTTTTAATCGGATACAGTGTAGAGAACATTCAGAAAAATTATATTTTAGAATATCATTTATGCATGAATGCAGTGGTTGAATCGAAGGGTGAGGTGATTTATGTAAGAGAGACAGATGCAAATGGAAAAAATCCCGGAAAGGTATATCGTCTGGCGCAAGATGATGCAATCCCGGTAACATTACCGGATGGAAGTGCCGGAAGTTTTAAAGATATTAAAGAAGGACAACATATTCAAATTTGGTATTTGGGACACCGGGTATTATGGAAAAATGCATGGATACCGGGCGTAGAGGAAGTAGAGATTACAAAAGATGTTTGGAGTCCTTCTGATAGAGTGTGTGTACGGGCAACATTACAGATTCAAGATTCATATGGCCAGATAGTGGGAATATCAAATGTAGAAATATGCGGCTCGTTAGCAACAGGAGTATCAAAAATGAAAGCAAGTACACCTAAAATATGTGCAGATGGAAGTTATGCTACAGTAGAGGTAACATATAAATATAAAGGCAAAAATTATCATGAAATAGGTACGTTTTATCCAAATTAGAAATAGGACATAAAGGGGAAGAGTGATTGCGTTAAAATCCCAAAGGATTTCTTTGTCTTGCTCGGATTGGAACAAATACCTTCAAATGAGGTTGTTATACTACCATCATTACTTAATTACGGTTGCAAAAAAATAAGCTAAAAAGAAATATCCACTTGTAAGGACAATCTTATAAGTGGATATATTTTTACTGATATTTTTCAAAGTAAAGGTAACGATTTGTTACTTTAGATATGAAAAATTACCGTAGAAAATAATTTAATGCTTTTTTGATAGATTTTTCCAATAAAGTATGCTATCTTAGTTTTTATATATGGATAAACAAATGTGATAAAAGATCAATAATTTACAAAGGAAGGGAAAACTATCATGGAAAAGATCAAAAAGCGTATAGCTAACTTAAAGGTTGCAGGAAAATTAAAAGTATATCGAATGACAGTGCTTGTTATGACATTATTTTTAGTGTTGGTGGCACTGATCTCGACATTAGTGATCCGTTCAAATATAGAGAAGATTACGGAGGTCTGGTCTCCGTCATTGGAATATCTGCAGGATTTAGAGACAATGACTGCGAAATACAGAATCAAACAGTATCAGCATCTGGTAGAATCAGATGATGCAGTCATGAACTCCTGCGAAGAAGAAATCCAGAAGCTGGAGAGTCAGATCCAGGATACCAGTGTGAATCTGGATGCAATCATGTCCGCAGACAGTGATGCTCAAAAAGGACAGGATGATTACAAAGCAGCAAGCGCTGCATGGGAAACATACAGAACTGCTTCAGATGAAATCCTGAAGTTGAGCCGTGAGGGTAAACAGCAGGAAGCATCGAAGCTGATGACCGGAGAGGTGTATGAAGAATATAAAGCTTTTGCTGAAAAATTAACTATATTACGTGACGAGTTCCAGGCAGAATTAGATCAGGCAAAGACCATGGCCAATGTATGCACCATCATCATATTTGTCGTGATCGTGGCAACAGGTCTTGCGATTGCTGTAGTGACGACACTGATCGGAAAGATCATTACCAATTCCATTACCGAGCCGGTAGAACAGATAGAGGCAGCAGTTGCCAGCCTGCGTAAGGGCGAACTGTCTAATGTAGAAATGCTTACCTATGAGTCTGAGGATGAGCTTGGCGATACCATCAGAAATCTGAAAGAAGCCATGGGTATTCTGGCAGATTATGTCAGCGAGATCTCTGTGGAGGTAAAGGCAATAGCGCAGGGTGACCTGACCAGAAATGGTGATGATATTACAGATTTCCTAGGCGATTTCTCGGAATTGAAGTCATCACTGCTGTATATTCTGAAACGGTTTAACAGTACCCTGACCGAGATCAGCAATCTGGCAGAACAGGTATCATCGAATTCATCCGAGGTGGAAAATGCATCAAAATCCCTGGCGGACGGTGCAACAGAGCAGGCAGGAGTCATCGAGGAATTGAATGCCACCATTGATACGGTCGTGGATCTGGCGGCAAATACGGCGAAGGAAACACAGAGTGCATCTGCACGTGTAAAAGCCTCTGCAAATAAAGCGAATGAAGAAAAAGAAAAAATGAACGATCTGCTGAAGGAAATGGAGCACATTACAGAAATCTCCAAGGAGATTGGTAATATTATCACAGATATCGAGGATATTGCATCCCAGACCAATCTGTTATCCCTGAATGCTTCCATTGAAGCTGCCAGAGCAGGAGAAGCAGGAAGAGGATTTGCAGTAGTGGCAGATCAGATCGGCAAGCTGGCAGCAGACAGTGCAAAATCTGCTGTAAATACAAGAGATCTGATCGATAAGACCTTAGTGGAAATCGAAAAGGGCAATATGATTACAAGAACAACAGCAGAATCATTCAATCAGATCATTGCAGATATGGAGTCTTTTGCAGAGCTTGCAGAGAACACCATGGAGAAAGCCAACTCCCAGGCAGAGTCCTTGGAGCAGATTGGCCAGGGAATTGAACAGCTGTCCGGCGTAGTACAGGGCAATGCTGCATCCTCCGAAGAGAATACTGCAATCAGTATTAATCTGGCAGAGGGAGCATCCAAGATGCATGACCGTGTGAATATCTTTAAGCTATTCTAGAAAATGGCAGGAATAGAGTGAAGTTGTCGGAAGGAAGGTTCTTGTTGTGATTAATGATATATTTAGAGTGTTTGGAGAGCAGACAGCAGAAATCTTATTTGAGATCATTACAGGATGTATGGATGATTACCTGTATATATTTGATTTGCAGAATAATACCTTTGAGATTTCACAGTCAGCTGTGAAACGGTTTAATATGTCGAAAAATGTTCTGACAGATGCTGCAAATGAAGTTATGAAGGTAGTATATGAGGAAGACCGCAGGATGCTTGCAAAGCATCTTGCGGATATATGCGAAGGAAGAGAAAATGTACATAATCTTCATTACAGGTGGCTTGATAAAGAAGGTATGCCAGTCTGGATTAACTGCCGTGGTATCGTGATCGTTGATCAGCAGGGAAAGGCAGAGTATCTGGTTGGGTGTCTGAATGAGACTGGCAACAGGAGAAGAGCCGATAATGTCACAGGACTGCTTGGCGGGCCGGAATTCCTTGCTTACCTGCGTGCACAAAAGGAACCCATTTCCAAGGGTTTTTTTATGCATATAGGAATTGATGATTTCGGAGCAATCAATAGTTCCAGAGGAGCGGATTATGGTAACTATATTTTAAAAAGTGTTGCCGACTGCATGGAGAGCTGTCTTTCTGATAATCAAAGGCTTTACCATCTGGTTGCGGATCAGTATGTGATCGTGGATCTGGAAGCTTCTTCCTCCGAAGACGCTGTGGTACTGAAAGAAAAGATCACAGATAAACTTTATAATTTCATAGTAGCCGAAAATTATGAAGCTATATTTTCTATTTCTATTGGTGTTATAGATGCAGCAACATTTTGTGAGGGAACCGAAGAATGCCGTAAAAAGTTTGAATTTGCCTTGAAACAGGCAAAAAGCATGGGTAAAAATGGATTCTATATTTTTGACCAGGATGACTATGAGGTCTTTTTACGAAAAGGAAGAATCATAGCAACACTTCGTAATGCTATTGTGAACCATTATGATGGCTTTGAAGTATACTACCAGCCGATCGTGGACTGTCAGTCCGAACAGATCATTGGAGCAGAGGCACTGATGCGTTTTTCCATGATAACGGAAGAAGGGCGGGAGTTTGTTTCACCAATGGAGTTTATCCCATTATTGGAAGAGACCGGATTGATCATTCCCGCTGGAAGATATATTTTGAACGAAGCTGCAGCAATGTGCTGTGAAATGCAGAAATATATTCCTGACTTCCGGATGAATGTAAATGTATCCTATGTTCAGATTCTGCAAGGCAATGTGGAGCGGGATATTCTGGATGCAATTCAAAAATATTCATTACAGACGGAATGCTTATGTGTTGAAATGACAGAAAGCGGATTTATGGATATGACACCTTCGTTCTGTAAATTTCGTAAAACTCTGGACAAGAACGGGATTCCCTTTGTGATTGATGATTTTGGAACAGGATATTCGAATCTTCATTGTATCCGTGATATGAATCCAAGTTACGTGAAAATGGATAGGGATTTTACTGCCAAGGCGATGAACAGTGCGAGGGATTATGAATTATATAAAAATATCATCCCAATGGTACATAGTATTAACGTCAGGATATGCGCAGAAGGCATCGAGGAAAAAGAATGGCTTCTGAAAATGAAAGAAATGAAGGTTGATTATCTGCAGGGATATTATTTTGGAAGACCATGTGGAAAGAAACAGTTTCTGCAGCAATATGTCAGTGGCATCAATGTTAAATAAAGAGAGTAAGGTAGACTCAGATATGTGGGGCTGCCTTATTTTATGGTCTTATCAGAAGGATGAGTTCCTAACGGCTTGTCTGAGTCTCTCCAGGTCATCTGCATCAGGGTGAGACAATGCACAGTCAAAATTCTGGATCAATACATCAAGATTTGCCGGATGATCGGGAGCATCCTTCATTTTCAAGTAGCGTTCCCGGACAGACTGTGGCATTCTGCCCTGACACATATACTCTCCGACGATAACATTACTCACATTCATCCTGAGGTAATGCCTCGTGGATTGCATCAGCCAGCACCTTGGTATTACCTGTTAAGCTGCTATAAACGATGGAATATTTTTTATTCTTCATATCATGTTGTCTCCTTTCATAGGATCATGAAATTATCATATCGCATTCCTATTTTAGTTCAGAAAGCATGATTTGTCGAATGAATTTTCCATAAACATTTTACAGAGCGAAAGGGATAGTTGCTTTTCCTGCCGCTTGTGATAAACTTGTTCATAAGTGGGGGAAAGATCATGGACAGAACCCCGATAAGGGAATAAAAGCCGGGCTGTCCCGGTATCATTTAATGAAGTAGAAAAGTTGACAGAAGAGAAATATACAATCCGAAAGTATAAAAGAATTTTATTTTATGTGGTGATATGTGTGCTGCTTGCGGCATTCCTTTTGGGACAATATATTTACCCAAGTGAAAGGGAAACGGTCACGGAGGAAAGCATTACTTATACCGGAACCTTTTACCGGGTGCTGGCAGACGGAACCAAAGAGGAAATCCCGGTTCCGGGCAAATGTGATGTGCCTGCCGGAGAGCCTCTGGTCATCCGGTCAGTGCTCCCACAGGATTATCATGAAAATACGATCGCCATCAGGTCCTCTCTGGAGAATGTGCGCATTTACATCGGTGGGGAACTGAGGGCGGTGTATGATACGGAGAATACCAGACCTTTTGGGAAAAATTCTGCCAGTGGGTATGTGTTCTGCGAGACATCCGACGAGGATGCGGGGCAGGAAGTGCGGATTGAACTGCAGTCCTTTACCGACAAGTATTCCGGTGTCGTCAACACGGTATATTGTGGGGACAAATCAGATATCTGGGCATATATGCTCCACTGCTATTTTATGGTAACTCTGATCGCCTGCGCCATGCTGTTTGCCGGACTGGTCGTGCTGATCATCAGTCTGGTGCTTGATATTATATATAAGACAAGATTTGATTTGGAGTACCTGGGATGGTGCATGATTCTGGGAGCAGTGTGGATGCTGGGAGAATCGAAGTTGCGTCAGCTGTTCGTTTCCAATGCTTCTATTCTGTCGAATATGTGCTTCTTCGTTGTGATGCTCTGCCCGGTTCCGCTCATGTTCTATATTGACAGTGTGCAGCAGGGAAGGTACCGGAAGGTCTATCATGTGGCAGAGTGTATCACCTGTGTGAACTTTGTACTATGCACATCCTTACAGCTACTGAATATCGCAGATTTTATCTCGACAATGTTCTTGTCCCACCTAGTGATTGCAGGAACGTTCCTGACAATATTTATCACCATTTTCCGGGATCTCATCAAGGGAACGGCGAAACATTACAAGCTTCCGCTGATCGGACTGGTAGTTGCCATGATTGCAGTCATGCTGGAGGTGACAGAGGTGTATCGAGTGGTGTCAATGTCAGGGATTTTTATCGCAACCGGACTGGTGGTCCTGCTGGTCGTTACGCTGATCCAGACAATGGACCGCATCCGCGAGCTGGAACTGGCCAGGCAGAGAGAGGCCAGGGAAAGCCTGGATTATCTGACAGGTCTTCCTATGCGTCATAAGGGTGAAAAGCTGATCCTTGAGAAAATGCAGGAGCATGATGGCTGTCTGGGATTTGTCGATATGGATAATCTGAAGAAGATCAACGATGTCTATGGACATAAGGCGGGGGATCGTGCTCTCAGGCTGGTAGGAGCAATGCTCACAGAGTGCATGGAGAACGCAGTGGTCTGCCGGCTGGGAGGAGATGAATTCCTGTTCTATCTGTCGGAGGCATCAGAAGAAGAGATGAACATGCGGATGAGAAAGCTGTTTGAAAGCTTTGGTACGGCAAAAAATCTCACGACAGAGACTTCACCGGCATCTCTGTCCTGCGGTCTGTGCATGTGCAGACAGGGAGGAAGCTTTGAAGAATATTATATAAGAGCGGACAAGGCATTGTATTATGTCAAACAGAATGGTAAGAACAGTTACCGGTTTTATGAAGAGCTTGAGGAACAGCAGACGGATGCATAGGCCAGAAAAAATGACCTGGAGGCAATCACCGGAGCATCATCCTTGCGTGAAGCCATCAAACGATTCTGGACCTTCCGTGTTCCATGGGGATGGACATACATGTGGTGAGTATGGATGTGGAAACCATAGCTGTCATTAAGAAGAATAAAAAAATACAACACGAAAGGATGTGTCAAGGTAATGCAAGAATTATCGTGATACATCCTTTTGTATTTGGATTGATTATTTTTCTTTCCCTGCTTGTCGGAAGTAATGGATGGAATGTATAATATTGTTAATGATCCAGAGATATTTATTTTGGAAACAACTTAATCAATTTGGAGGTATAAAATATGTTAGAAGTAGGAAAAAAAGCACCGGACTTTGAATTGCCGGATCAGAATGGAGAAATGCATAAATTAAGCGATTATGCAGGAAAAAAAGTGATCCTATATTTTTATCCAAAGGATAATACACCAGGATGTACGAAGCAGGCATGTGGCTTTTCTGAGCGTTATCCACAGTTTACTGAGAAGGGAGCTGTTATTCTCGGAGTAAGCAAGGACTCTGTAGCGTCTCACAAGAGATTTGAAGAAAAATACGGACTGGCATTTACGCTATTAGCAGATCCGGAGCGTAAAGTTATTGAAGCATATGATGTCTGGAAAGAAAAGAAAAATTATGGAAAAGTATCTATGGGTGTAGTAAGAACTACATATCTTATTGATGAGCAGGGAATCATTATAAAGGCAAATGATAAAGTCAAGGCGGCAGATGATCCTGAAAATATGCTTAAGGAATTGGCATAATGAAGATTATTTTATCACCTGCAAAAAAGATGATTGTAGATACCGATAACTTAGCACCGGTTGAACTGCCTGTCTATATTGATAAGACAGCAGAAGTATTAAACTGGATGAAAAGCAAATCAAAAGAAGAACTGAAAGCTATCTGGAAATGTAATGACAAGATTGCAGAGCAGAACTTTCACAGATTGGAAAATATGGATCTTTATAACAGGCTTACTCCGGCTGTTTTAGCATATGAAGGGATTGCATTTCAATATATGGCACCATCTGTGTTTGAAAACCAGCAGTTTGAGTATTTGCAAAATCATTTAAGAATCTTGTCTGCGTTTTATGGCATTTTAAAACCAATGGATGGTGTGACTCCTTATCGTCTTGAAATGCAGGCAAAGGTTGGAATTGGAGATGCAAAAAATCTGTATGAGTACTGGGGAGAATTGTTATACCGCGCAGTAATCGATGACAGTAGGATTATCATTAATCTTGCATCAAAAGAATACTCAAAATGTATAGAAAAGTATCTGACACCACAGGACAGATATATTACGATTGTATTTTGTGAGTTATCCGGAGATAAATTGGTAACAAAAGGTACCTATGCCAAGATGGCTCGTGGTGAAATGGTCAGATTCATAGCGGAAAATAATATTGAAAATCCGATGGAGATTCAGAAATTTGACAGACTCGGATATTCGTTTAGGTTTGATTTATCTTCAGATTCAGAATATGTATTTGAACGCAAAATAAAATAGTTATTCAGGTAAAAGAGGCTCAGTTTGGCATCTTTTATAATAATGAGAATTATTACTATTTTTTATTGACAACAGGATAATAGTGACATATAATTCTTATTAAGAACTAATCCTAATAAGGAGGACAAATGACAAGTAGGAGAAATACCATTCAAAAAGATCTTGTAAGAAATGCCGTATACGAAATGAGAAGACACGTTACGGCAAATGAAGTGTATGAATTTATAAAAGAAGCATATCCAACAATTGGAAAAGGAACTGTATATAGAAATCTTGATATATTGGTAGAGGAAGGTGCATTAAGAAAGGTTGAAGTTTCGGATGGACCGAACCGATTTGATTTTACATTGAAAAATCATTACCATGTAAGATGTATAAAGTGCGGTGAAATTTTTGATGTGGATATGGATCAAATACCGGATTTGCTGGAAAGAATTCATAACACTCATGGAATTGAATTTGTGGATTATGATATTTCATTTAAAGGCATTTGCCCGAAATGCAGGGAGAAAAAGTAGTAAAGAAAATGGAGGTAAAAGAGATGGCAGCAAACAAATATGCAGGAACACAGACAGAGAAGAATTTGCAGGAGGCATTTGCAGGGGAATCACAGGCAAGAAATAAGTATACCTATTTTGCTTCGGTAGCGAAAAAGGAAGGTTACGAGCAGATGTCAGCATTGTTTTTAAAGACTGCAGATAATGAGAAAGAACATGCAAAGATGTGGTTCAAGGAATTAGCAGGAATTGGTGATACAAAGGAAAACCTGGCGGCAGCGGCAGAAGGCGAAAATTATGAGTGGACAGATATGTATGAAGGCTTTGCTAAAACAGCTGAGGAAGAAGGATTCCCTGAGCTTGCAGCAAAATTCAGGGCAGTAGGTGAGATTGAGAAGCACCATGAGGAAAGATATCGTGCACTTCTTAAGAATATTGAAACTGCACAGGTATTTGAAAAGAGCGAAGTTAAGGTATGGGAATGCCGTAACTGCGGACATATTGTGGTAGGAACTAAGGCGCCTGAAGTATGTCCGGTATGTAATCATCCACAGAGCTATTTTGAAGTACATGAAGAGAATTATTAAGGAGATGAGATTATTACGAAGAAGAAAGTGATTAATTCAAAAAAAGCAGTAATGATAGGCTGTGGCTTTGTAGGTTCTGCATCGGTATTTGCTCTGATGCAGAGTGGCTTGTTTACAGAGATTGTCCTTATCGATGCAGATAAGAACAAGGCAGAAGGAGAAGCGATGGATATCAGTCATGGTATTCCATTTGCGAGTCCGATGAAAATATATGCCGGAGATTATGATGATGTGGCTGATGCTGCAATTGTTGTCATATCTGCCGGAGCGGGACAGAAACCGGGAGAGACAAGGCTTGATCTCGTAAATAAAAATGTAGCAATATTTAAGTCAATCATTCCTGAAATAGCGAAGAGAAATTTTGCAGGTATCATGCTTGTAGTTGCGAATCCGGTAGATATCCTGACTCAGGTAGCCATAAAGTTATCAGGACTTCCAGAAAACAGGGTTATTGGATCGGGTACTGTGTTAGATAGTGCCAGATTAAGATATAAGCTTGGTGAGCATTTATCTGTGGACAGCAGGAGTGTTCATGCATTTATAGTAGGTGAGCATGGAGACAGCGAAGTTGTAGCATGGTCATCAGCCAATGTATCTGGTGTTCCATTAAGTGAAATGTGTGAAATGCGTGGACATTACAAGCACAAGGAAAACACGGCAGAAATAGCTACAGCAGTCAAGAACAGTGCTTATGAGATTATAAACAAAAAGCACGCTACATATTATGGAATTGCAATGTCTGTAAAAAGAATCTGCGAAGTGATTATGAGAGATGAAAAATCAATACTTCCTGTATCACACATGATGCATGGAGTATATGATATTGACGGAGTATCGTTAAGTATGCCAGCTATTGTAGGTGCAGATGGTATTGAGTCTGATATACCTATTAATTTAAGTGGCGAGGAAGCGTTAAAGCTTAAGGAATCTGCAGATTCATTGAAAAAGATTATGGAGACAATTGAATTATAAATTTTACACATGGAAGGAGAAAAAGGCATGGAAGTAAGATATTATATTTGTAAGCATTGTGGAAACATTGTTGAAAAGGTAAAGGATAAGGGTGTACCTGTAATTTGTTGCGGAGAACCTATGCAGGAATTAAAAGCCGGAGTGACAGATGCTGCTGTCGAGAAGCATGTACCTGTATATACGATAGAAGGCAGTCATGTTCATGTCGTGGTCGGAGAGACAAAACATCCAATGCTTGAAGAGCATTTTATTGAGTGGATTACATTAAATACAAACCAGGGAATATACAGAAAACAGTTAAATCCAGGGCAGGAGCCGGTAGCAGATTTTTGTCTTTGCGATGGTGAACAGGTAGAAGAAGTATATGCATATTGTAACCTGCATGGATTATGGAAATGCTAGAAGCATAAATGTATTATGATAGGATTATACCAATGAAAGAAGAACTAAGTATAGATATCATCGGACTTGCAGGAGCCTGTTCTTATGCGTTGGACTGTATAGAAGCAGAGTTGGTAAATATCAAAAACAAACATGGAAAAAGAGTGGCTTATATAAGTATATGCATGGCTGAATATTGGAAAATTCAAGGTGATGAATTACAAGATTTAGCCATGTGTGCTTTACTGCATGATAATGCTTTGACACAATATATTTCGGAAGAACTGAAAAAGGATTCCGTCATTCATTGTAAAAAAGATTTATCCGAGAAAAAAACAAATCTTCATTGTATTTATGGAGAAAAAAATATTACTAAAATTCCATTTAAAACAGATGTGTCAAATGTGATTTTGTATCATCATGAACATGCCGATGGAACTGGTCCTTTTCAAAAAAAGTGGAATGAAATTCCATTGTTTGCAAGGATTATTCATCTTGCAGATACCATTGATATTATAGGAAATAACACGGGAACTGGAAATAACAGTTGGAATTTTATATGTCAGTACCTTTTAAAAAATAGGGATGGATTATTCGATTCAGAATGTGTGAATGCCTTTTTTCATGCATTCACACATTCTGAATCATTTATATGTTTAAGTGATAATTCTTTTGAAATGAAGCTATGGGAGATTATCCCAAGACAAAAACGGGTTTTTGATTGGAAAACGTGTAAAAATGTCGCAGATTTTTTTGCAAAGATTGTAGATTATAAATCTTCTTTTACAAGCAGACATTCTATAGGAGTGGCTGAAAAAGCAGCTTTTTTTGCTCAATATATCGGATATGATTCTATTAATGTGCAAAAAATTTATCTGGCTGGTGCACTGCATGATATTGGGAAGATGGCAGTAGGCAATGAAATTTTGGAAAAACCGGATAAGCTTACGGAAGATGAATTTTCAAAAATGAAGAATCATGCTGGCTATACATACCTTATATTATCAGAGGTTAATGATTTTGAAGAAATACGAGACTGGGCAGCTTTCCATCATGAAAAATTAAATGGAAAAGGGTATCCTTTTGGAAAAACCGCAGCTGAATTAAATGAGCCGGAACGTATTATGGCATGTATTGATATTTATCAGGCATTAACCGAGGACAGACCATATAAGAAAGGTTTATCGCACGAAAAAACGTGTGAGATGCTCAATGACATGGCGCAGAAAGGTTTTGTTGATTCTGATATTTCCAGGAAAATTAGGGAATGTTTTGGTGGAATCTATTAATTATAAGAAGATATTTACACAGAAAGTTCAACATCAGGAATTTATACATAAACTTGATGAATTTATGGAACATCACAATGATGAGGTAGAAGATCAAGATGAACAGATTATGGGAATTTTAAAATATCTCACAGAGTGGTTAGTTAATCACATTCTGTATGTCGATGGTCAAATTCCAAAAGGCTGATATAGTAAGAAAGGTTGTTATTTTTTAGAGAGTAGCAGCCTTTTTTATTTTGAATATAAAATATGACACATACACTTGACAATATGCATACGTAGAAGAAACGCATCAAGTGCTTGCTAAGCGAAACTTTGTGCTGGCAGTAAGAGGAGGTATCTTTGGTGATAAACCAACTGCTTACTATGACTTTGGAGAATAGAAAGCGACAAGATAGCTGTTTATTGGATGAAATAGGACATTTCTTCCCCAAAACAGTATGTTTATGGTATACTAGCTATTAGTAATGCGATTTCAACCGACATTACATATTATGATGAGAAATTAATACAAAGGACTATTCTTTCACAGCTTATGATGCAGGTACAGGGCAGTGATGCCCGGGTAAATGGTGAAGGTACCTATACGGACAGCAGAGACCATGGTAAACAGTTTTCAGTGGGCAGATTAGGTAACTTTGATAAGAGCGAGGAAACGAAAATGACGGAAAGTAAGATACTTCTGGTATTAGATAAAAAAGATTATGAGGATGGCATGCCGGTATTTGAAAGAAAGTGCGTCCGGGCAATCATAGAAAAGAATGGAAAAATTGCAGTCCAGCGCGGCAGGGCAGGGGACTGCAAAATATTAGGCGGTGGCATGGATGGTGAGGAAGATTTTGAAACGGCACTTTCCAGAGAAGTATTAGAAGAGGGCGGATTGATATTATGCCCGGGAAGTATGCAGCTGTTGGGCGAGATAGAAGAAAAACGCCGTGATTTATTTGAAACAGATAAAATATATCACTGTCACACCTATTTCTTTGCCTGCACGGTTGAAGAGAGAATGACGGAACCGCATATGACAGAAAGCGAGAAGGCAAAAGGCTATCATCTGGAATGGATGACACCGGAAGAGATTGTAAAAGCAAATGAGCCATTTTCGAAGGAACCGTGGATATATCGCGATACTGCATTTATTAAAATGTTGATGGAGGGAAATTTATGAACACAGGATATGAGGGAATCCTGCAATTTCGGGGAAAGTGGAGAGATTATCAGGAAAGAGTACTCTTACATGCACAGCAGTATTTGAAGGATGGAAAGATACATATTGTGGCAGCGCCGGGCTCCGGCAAGACTACACTTGGAATAGAACTGATTCGGAGGCTGGGAGCACCCTGCCTTATTTTTTCACCCAGCATTACCATCCGCCAGCAATGGCTGATGCGTATACAGGAGGGCTTCTTAACCGAAGAGGCAGATCCGCAGGAAATATTATCCAATAATTTGAAACAGATGAAACAGATGACTGCAACGACTTATCAGGCATTGTACAGTGCTATGAAGCGGGAGCAGGGCACACTGGAAGAGGACAGCGGGGAAGCGGCAGAGGAAGATGCAGCAGCCAGTGAAGCGGTGGATGGAGTAGATGCGGCAGACAGTAAAGTGGCAGCCGGCGGAGTGACAGAAGAAGCAGATGGAGAGAAGGAAACGGAGCAGGTTGACTACCGGGATTTCGATATTTTTAAGGCAGTAAAGGAAGCCGGTATTACAACAATTTGTCTGGATGAGGCGCATCACCTTCGCAGTGAGTGGTGGAAGGCACTGGAGACTTTCTTAGACAAGCTGCCGGATGTGAAAATCATTGCATTGACAGCAACACCGCCTTATGACAGTACACCGGCACAGTGGAAGCGTTATATCGATATGTGCGGACCGATTGATGAAGAAATCTTTACACCGGAACTGGTAAGAGAAGGAAGTCTCTGCCCACATCAGGACTATGTTTATTTTAACTGGCCGACAAGAGAAGAGGAAGCATATGTCAGGGAACATCAGAAGCGGATGCAGATGCAGGTGCAGAAAATGATGGCAGATGAGACTTTGCGAAGAATCGTATCTTCCCATCAGGGGCTTATGCATCCGGAAGAATACAGTGAACGGTTCTTAGATAAACCGGAGTATTTTACAGCGCTGCTGGTATACTGCCAGGCAAAAGGAATTCCATTTTCCGGTTATTTAAGGAAGCTCATCGGAACAAAGGGAAAGCTGCCGGGAATGGATGCACACTGGATGGAAGTGTTACTGCAGGGTGTTCTTTATGAGGACAGAGAGTCCTATACCATGATGGAAGCAGAGCGGGAAGGCCTGCTGCAGGAATTAAAAGAGGCAGGAGCCATCTACCGGAACAAGGTTGCACTGCGGGATAATGAAGCCATTAAAAAGGTACTTATGAAAAGCCAGGGAAAGATGGAGAGCATCCATGCCATTGTGCAGGCTGAGTATGAGGCACTGGAAAATGATTTACGTCTTCTGGTTCTCTGCGATTATATTAAGAAAGACAAATTGCCGGAGATTGGAAGTAAAGATACACTGGTCACAGAGCTTGGTGCAGTGCCGATTTTTGAATATTTAAGGCGGCAGAACATGGCTGGAATCCGTCTTGGTGTGCTGAGTGGGACAGTGATAATAGTTCCAATGGAAGTCGAAGCAAAACTGCCGGAATTGCTGGCACAGTATGGCTGCAGCGGAACGTTAAATCCACTGGGAGATACCGGATACGGACAGCTTATGATAAAGGGAAAGAGCACCCACACCGTAGCTGTTGTGACGGAGTTATTCCGTCAGGGAGAGATTCATACATTGATTGGAACCAAGTCATTGCTGGGAGAAGGCTGGGATGCACCGTGCATCAATTCCCTGATACTGGCAACCTATGTAGGGTCTTTTATGCTGAGTAACCAGATGCGTGGAAGAGCAATCCGTACCGACAGAGAGCAGCCGGATAAGACCGGAAACATCTGGCATCTTGCCTGCATTTTTCCAAAAGAGCGGGGACAGCAGAGTAATACTGATACAGAGGGCGATTATGAAATGCTGGAACGCCGGTTTGAATCATTTTTAGGAGTATCCTGCAGGGAAGATGTAATCGAAAGCGGAATCGGTCGGCTGGACATTCCAAAGATAACATCAAAATATGAGGTAGATAAAGCAAACAGCATGATGCTTGAGCGTGCAAAGGACAGAAATGCATTGAGGCAGCGATGGAACCAGTCCTTACAGGAAGTGCGAAATCAGATGGAAATAGAACAGATAGATGAAATAGCAGCAAAAGAAATAGAAACCGGATATATCTTTGTTAATGCGGTCTGTATAGAAATCATACAGGTGATACTTGCAATACTCTTAATGAGTGGAAGAATGATGGCACAGAAGCTTGGTAATCATCCGGCTTTCCTGTTACTTGGAATTGCGCTGTTAGCCGCATTTGCCGGAATTGTCTATCAGGGGATACGTCTGTTTAAATTCAGCACCCCGGCAAGACGGATGAAACAGCTTAGCGAAGCAATGCTAGATGCATTGAGGGAATGCGGGGAATTAGAGGATGGTGCCCATTGCAGGACAGAAGTAGAATCCTTTAATGGACTTGTGGTAGGTACCTGGCTTAAAGGTGGAACCACCAGAGATAAGACAACCTATTCTGCCTGCATGGAAGAATTGTGGGGTGTTATTGATAACCCAAGGTATCTTCTTATCCGGGAAAAAATCTTTGGCACATCAAGAGAGTGTTACAGTGTCCCGGAAATATTCGGAAGACAAAAGGAGCGTGCCCTGATTTTTGAAAAGCATATGAAAAGGGCTCTTGGACCATACCATGTGGTATATACAAGAACCCCGGAAGGACGAAAATTATTATTAAAAGAGCGGACACGCTCCTTTGTAAATCAAAACCAGAGCCTTTTGCAGGGAAAGAAAATTGCAAAAGGATATTAAGAATAATAAGAATTTTCAATTTTGGGATATTTTTTATTTACTCCAAAGAAAAAGAGGAACAGTCCTGCAACCAGTAGTCCGGCACCAACAAAGAACCACAGGAAGAAGAACGGAACGGTATCTGCTTTATACATAAACCAGTCCGGAGAGAAGGTTCCCCAGATGTTAAAGAGGATATGGAAAAGCATGGAAGGATAAATGCTGTGGCTTTTCTCGCAGATAAATCCAAGAACAATTCCTACCACAAAAGCATAAACACCCTGAATCATATTCATATGGAACACACCAAAGAGCAGTGCCTGCAAGAGGTTAGCAACCCAGAAAGGCATTGCTCTTTTTGCATATTTCAAAGTCAGTCCACGGAAAATCAGTTCTTCACAGACAGGTCCAATCAGAACGGAATAGAGAACCAGAATCAGGGAAGGCTCATCCAGTCCCACCGATTCTACCAGGTTACTGTAATATTCCAGCCAGTGCGGGTTAATGGCTGCAGTAAAAGATACAATGTAATTGGTAATATACTGTAATCCTACTGCAGTAATAAGAATGCCGAAGATAACCGGAATATTAAATGGTTTCCGTACATTTTCCGGTTCTGTCTGCCGGAACTTTTTATAATACCAGTAGGCAAATACCACAAGGGCAACAGTACCGTAGGCTGCACTGACACCGGCATTAAAATTGGCGGTGGAAATAATATTTAAAAATGCATCCATACAGTCATCGATAGAAGTTGCCCCTTTGGTATAAAAACCACCCAGCAGAGCAAGCCCTACTGCCGGAATGGAGATAAGCTGCTGCAGGCCAAATGCCAGCAGAGCCGGAAGAAAACAGAACATAATTCTGCCAAATCGCTTCATGAAAAAACCTCCTCAAGTATCATCACTTTTCTTGGCACATTATAACAATTATGAAGCGAATATGCAAACTACTGAGGTACCGCCTGTTTAAAAATACATGGAAAAATGTATTTTTAAATGCAGATAAATACTCTCCGGGTACTTGTGAAATAGGCGGAATCATGCTATACTAGGCGTTATGTTGATATATTTTATGATGTTGTATGAAATATAAATTCACATAATTATAATCAGAGGAGGAATAAATATGAAGAACATGAAGAAATTTGCAGCACTTTTATTAACTGCAGCAATGACAGTAGCAATGGTAGGATGTGGCTCATCTGTAGCTGCAAACACAGTAAATTCCAAGGATGACCTTCCGGGAAAGAAAATCGGTGTTCAGCTTGGAACAACCGGAGATACCGATGCAACAGCATATGAGGACGAAGGAAGCACCGTAGAGCGTTACAACAAAGGTTCTGATGCAATTCAGGCATTAAAGACCGGTAAAATTGATTGTGTAATCATCGACAAGCAGCCTGCAGAGGCATTTGTTGAGAAGAATGATGACTTGAAAATTTTAGATGATACCTTTGACGCAGAGGAATATGCAATCTGTATCGCAAAAGATAACACAGATTTAACAGACGAATTCAACAAAGCAATCGAAGAGTTAAAAGCAGACGGAACAATCGATACTATCATCAGCAACTATATTGGTGATGAAACAGGAGAGCATCCATATGAGACTCCGGAGGGAACAGAATATCCAAACGGAAAACTTACCATGGCAACCAATGCGCAGTTTGAGCCATACGAATATTATGATGGTGACAACGTAGTTGGTATCGATGCAGATATCGCAAAAGCAATCTGTGACAAGCTTGGTTATGATTTAGAGATTGAAGATATGGAATTTGATGCAATCATCGCAGCAGTATCTTCCGGTAAAGCAGATTTTGGTGCAGCAGGAATGACTGTAACAGAAGACCGTCTTAAGAACATTGACTTTACAGATACTTATGCAACAGCAAGCCAGGTTATTGTAGTAAGAAATAAATAATCGGTATAGGAGGAAAGACCTTGAGCGATTTTTTAAGCAGCTTTCAACAGGATTTTATAGAGAAAGACAGATATCTTTATCTGTTACGTGGTCTTGGCAATACACTGCTTATTGCAGTGCTTGCAGTACTTCTGGGTATTGTGGTTGGATTTTTAGTCGCAATTATCCGTTCCACCCATGATAAACATGGTGGATTAAATGTTTTGAATTTTATATGTAAAATGTATCTTACCATATGGCGTGGAACCCCTACGATGGTACAGCTTTTGATTATGTACTATATTATTCTGGTTGCACTCGATAATAAGATTGCAGTGGCTGTAATCGCTTTTGGTTTGAATTCGGCTGCCTATGTAGCAGAGATTGTACGTTCCGGAATCATGTCTGTAGACGAAGGACAGTTTGAAGCTGGACGAAGCCTCGGATTGAATTATTCGCAGACCATGCGTCTGATTATACTGCCACAGGCATTTAAGAATGTACTTCCTGCTCTGGCAAATGAGTTTATTACTTTACTGAAAGAGACTTCCATCAGTGGATATATTGCAATCCCGGATTTGACAAAGGGCGGCGATATCATCCGTAGCCAGACTTATGACCCATTCTTACCATTGTTCGGGGTTGCAATTATCTACCTGATAATCGTTATGATTTTAACGGCTGGTGTACATAAACTGGAAACGAGGTTGAGAACAAATGAGCGATAAGAAGGTATTGATTGAAGTAAAGGATTTGTGTAAATCCTTTGGAAATGTAAATGTATTAAATGGTATCTCCACAGAAATCGCCCAGGGAGAGGTAGTAGCCATCATCGGACCATCCGGTTGTGGTAAATCCACATTCTTACGTTCCTTAAATCTTTTAGAGGAGCCGACTTCCGGTGTGATTACTTTTGAAGGAACAGATATCACGGATAAATCCGTAGACATCAACAAGATGCGTCAGAAGATTGGAATGGTATTCCAGCAGTTCAATCTGTTCCCAAATTATACCGTAAAAGGAAATATCATGCTGGCACCGGTTCAGACCGGACTTATGAATAAGGAAGAGGCATCTAAGCGTGCGGACGAGCTTTTGATGAGAGTCGGACTGTCTGATAAAGCAGATACCTATCCCGCAATGCTTTCAGGTGGACAGAAACAGCGTATTGCAATTGCAAGAGCACTGGCAATGAATCCGGATGTCATGTTATTTGACGAGCCGACTTCCGCACTGGATCCGGAAATGGTAGGAGAAGTTCTTGAAATTATGAAAGAACTGGCACAGGACGGAATGACTATGGTAGTGGTAACGCACGAAATGGGATTTGCAAGAGAAGTGGCAAGCCGTGTCATGTTTATCAATGAAGGACAGATTCAGGAAGAGAATACACCGGCAGAATTCTTCGCCAATCCACAGAATCCGCGTCTTTGCGACTTCCTTTCCAAAGTATTGTAGCGAAAGAACAGATAAAACGGAAAAAATAGTTGATAAAAAGTTTTCATAAGCTATTGCAATAAGAAAAGAAATAGTCTATGATAAAACCGTTATATGACTGACGGATAAGTGGAAAAACCACATGAAGTATAACGAAAACGAGCCGACCGTCTGGGCGATGAACCTGGAGGACTGGCTCGTTTTCTTTTGTATGTTATTTTGAACATCAAAAGATATTGACAAAAAAATAACGGTCAGTATATACTAACCATAGTTAAGCAAGACTAATTCAAGCCGATGAATAAAAAGTCTGTTGACAGTAAATTTAGTAACCATTCAGTGTTCATACTGAATACATTTTTTAGGAGGATATCGTAATGATTGAAATGAAAGAGTGGGATGGATTCGAAGGACGTCTCTGGAAAGAAGAAATCAATGTTCGTCAGTTCATTCAGGACAACTACACTCCATATGATGGAGATGAGAGCTTTTTAGCTGAGCCGACAGATGCAACCAACAAGCTATGGGGGGCACTTCAGAAATTACAGAAAGAAGAGCGTGCCAAGGGCGGCGTTCTTGATATGGAGACAGAGGTTGTAACCGGAATTACAGCTTATGGTCCGGGATATATTGATGAAAGCTTAAAAGATTTAGAGCAGGTAGTTGGTCTTCAGACTGACAAACCATTAAAGAGAGCTTTCATGCCATATGGTGGAATCAAGATGGCTGTTCAGGCATGTGAGACCTACGGTTATGAAGTAAATGATAAATTAAAAGAAATTTTCACCAAGTATCATAAGACACACAATACAGCAGTATTTGATGCTTATACACCGGAAATGATGAAGGTTCGTCATGCTAAGATTTTAACAGGTCTTCCGGATACCTACGGTCGTGGACGTATTGTAGGTGATTACCGCCGTGTAGCATTATACGGACTGGATTACTTAATCGCTGAGAAGAAGAAAGACAAAGCCAACTGCGGATGCGGACAGATGACAGATGATGTCATCCGTTTAAGAGAAGAAATTGCAGAGCAGATTAAATGTCTGGAAGACATGAAGAAACTGGCTGAGATTTACGGATATGATATTTCAAGACCTGCAACCAATGCAAAAGAGGCTGTTCAGTGGTTATACTTCGGATACCTTGCAGCAATCAAGACACAGAACGGTGCAGCAATGTCAGTAGGACGTGTTTCTACTTTCCTTGATATTTATATTAAGAGAGATATGGATAAGGGAATTCTTACCGAGCAGCAGGCTCAGGAGCTGATTGACCATTTCACAATGAAACTTCGTATGGTTAAATTCGCACGTATTCCTTCTTATAACCAGTTATTCTCCGGTGACCCTGTATGGGCAACCCTTGATGTAGCAGGAACAGGTGTAGACGGACGTTCCATGGTAACCAGGACAGACTTCCGTTTCCTTCATACTTTAGAGAATATGGGACCGGCACCGGAACCAAATCTTACTGTATTCTATTCATCCAGACTGCCACAGACCTTCCGTGATTATGCAGCACGTATCTCGATTGAAACAAGCTCAATCCAGTATGAGAACGATGATGCAATGAAACCGGTATGGGGCGATGATTACGCAATCTGCTGCTGTGTATCTGCTACACAGACAGGTAAAGAGATGCAGTTCTTCGGTGCTCGTGCAAACCTTGCAAAATGTCTGCTTTATGCAATCAACGGTGGTGTTGATGAAAAATCAGGCGAGCAGGTAGGACCAAACTACGCACCGATTACAGCTGAATATCTTGACTATGATGAAGTAATGGCAAAATATGACAAGATGATGGACTGGTTAGTAGACATCTATGTAAATACACTGAACCTGATTCAGTATATGCATGATAAATATTACTATGAAGCAGCAGAGCTTTCTCTGATGGATACCGACTTAAAGAGAACCTTTGCAACCGGTATTGCAGGATTTTCACATGTTATCGATTCTCTTTCTGCAATCAAATATGCAAAAGTAAAAGTCGTACGTGATGAGAACGGACTTGCAAAAGACTTCGAAATCGAAGGAGACTTCCCGAAGTACGGAAATGATGATGACCGTGCAGATGAAATCGGAGTATGGCTGCTTAAGACTTTCATGGATAAATTAAAGAAACATCATACTTATCGTGATTCTGAGCCTACAACTTCTATCCTTACCATTACTTCTAACGTAGTATATGGTAAAGCAACCGGAGCTATGCCGGATGGACGTAAAGCCGGCGAACCACTTTCACCGGGAGCTAACCCATCTTACGGTGCAGAGCAGAACGGACTTTTAGCTTCCTTAAACTCTCTGACCAAGCTTCCATATGAGTGGGCATTAGATGGTATTTCCAATACACAGACCATCAATCCTGGCGCACTTGGAAACAACGAGCAGGAAAGAATCGATAACCTTGTAAATGTAATGGACGGATACTTTGATCAGGGTGCACATCATCTGAATGTTAATGTATTTGGCAAAGAAAAGCTTATTGATGCAATGGAGCATCCGGAGAAAGAAGAGTATGCAAACTTCACAATCCGTGTATCCGGCTATGCAGTTAAGTTCATCGACCTGACAAAAGAGCAGCAGCTTGATGTTATTGCCCGTACCTGTCATGAGCGTATGTAATTTAAGACAGTAACCGAACTGCGGGGAGCATACGATTTTTCCGCGATTCAGGTAAAGCAGAATGTGCAGGCTTAATGAAAAAAGCCTGCACATTTTTATCATAGGTTGTTAAACATCCGTAAGTATTTTGGTGTATAGGAGGCAATATGAGTGAAATAAAAGGACGCATCCATTCCGTAGAAAGCTTTGGCTCGGCAGACGGGCCGGGTGTAAGATATATTGTATTTTTAAAAGGCTGTAATATGAGATGTCAGTACTGCCATAACCCGGATACCTGGGCGAAAGATGGCGGAGAGCTGATGACACCGGAAGAAGTGTTAAAAAAGGCACTTCGCTATAAAACATATTGGAAAGAAAAGGGCGGAATCACCGTAAGCGGTGGAGAGGCTCTTTTACAGATAGATTTCGTAACAGAACTGTTCCGGCTGGCAAAAGAAAAAGGGGTAAATACCTGTCTCGATACCTCCGGCAATCCATTTTCCTTGGAAGAACCATTTAAAAGTAAATTTGATGAGCTGATGAAATATACAGACCTCTTTATGTTAGACATTAAGCATATGGATGATGCGGCACACCGGAAACTCACCGGACAGACGAATCAGAATATTTTGGAAATGGCAGCTTATTTATCAGACCATGGCAAAGCAATGTGGATCCGCCATGTGCTGGTGCCAGGTATTACAACAGAAGAGGACGAGCTTTACCGCTTAAGAAGTTTTCTTGATACCCTTAAGACAGTAGAACGGGTGGAAGTGCTGCCATATCATACCTTAGGCGTCTTTAAATGGAAGGAACTTGGAATTCCATACCAGTTAGAAGGCGTAGACCCGCCTACAAAGGAGCAGATAGACCGGGCAAAAGAGATTCTTGGGGCACTGTAAAATAGAGAAGCAGCATTACAGGAAAATAAAAAAGTAATGCTGCTTTTTAGATTCTGACGATAATGCGGGTAAGATATTCACTTCGTTTATCTGTCATGGTAGCGTTAATCAATTCTTCTTCATAGAATCTGCCATCGGATGAAGTAATCTGGTGCTGCTTCATGTAGCTGCGCAGCCTGTCATAGGCAAGTGAAATATCATCCCAGTCTCCCAGGTGATAGGCGGCGAGACATTTAGAAGCCGGAAGAATCCGGTAAGGCATTTTCTTGGGAGGGGTCTGCATGGCAAGGCATACCTCGTGATAAAGATTATGGGCACCCCGGGCAAGGTCATGCTCCATCTGGATATAAAGCACTGTAAAACCGGTAGTTTCCTTGCTTTCATAATAGGAGTTCAGAAGCTCACTGACTTTTACGGAGATGGTCTTATCATCGGAAGAACTGATAGGGTGTGCTGCAATATAAAATCCTGGCAGAGAGACTTCTTCAATGATATCCGGATTTATAGTCAGGCTGGTTTTAATTCGTTTCTGCTGTCTTTGAATCCACTTCTGTTTTTCTTTTAATGCACGAATCTGCTGTTCGATGACAGCGTTTTCTTTCGTAAGAAGTGTGGCATAATTTTCCGGGCTTCGGTGTTCCATGTATTCTTTAATTTCCGGCAGAGGCATGCCAAGTTCCCGCAGCGTGATAATGGCATCTAACACATCCATCTGGCGGACGGTGTAGTAGCGGTAGTCATTGTCCCCTCTTGCTTCGGGTGAAAAAATACCAAGCTGGTCGTAGTGAAACAGTGTATTTTTTGTAGTGCCCATCATCCGGGCAACTTCTCCTGTGGTCAGATATTCATTTCTACTCATTAAAAAAATCTCCTTGACTATATGGTTACCATATAGTTTATGATAGCAAATAGTGATTCATAAGACAAGGAGGTTATCATGTCGAATTCGTTAAATCAGAACTTTAAAACATTATCCTTATTGAAATTTGCATTGCCATCTATGATTATGATGGTATTTATGTCATTGTATACAATCATAGATGGAATCTTTGTGTCAAGACTGGTAGGAGAAAGCGCTCTTTCCGCAGTCAATATTGTATGGCCGGTTATTTGTATTCTCATTGCAATCGGCGTTATGCTGGCAACCGGTGGAAGTGCAGTGGTAGCGAGAAAAATGGGTGAGGGAGATGAAAAGGGAGCATGTGAGAACTTTACTTTTCTTGCAGTGGCAGGAGTTGCTGTAAGCCTGGTGCTGCTGGTTATTGTATTACTTTTTCATAAACCGATTGTATATGCATTAGGAGCAGACGACTCTTTATTCGAAAATGGGAAAACATATCTTATTTATATGATGTATTTTGGACCGTGCTGTATTTTGCAGAGTTTATTTCAGTGCTTCTTTGTGACTGCAGGAAAACCTGCATATGGACTCGGACTGATTACTGCCGGAGGTGTAGCCAATGCAATCTTAGATTATGTCTTTATGGGACCAATGCAGCTTGGCATTGCCGGAGCAGCTATTGCAACAGGCATCGGACAGATGATTCCTGCGGTAGTGGGAGTCATCTATTTCCTTGTGAAAAGAAAAGGACTTCATTTTACCCGCTTCCATTGGGATGGAAAAGCATTGTGGCAGTCCTGCACCAACGGTTCTTCCGAGATGGTAACGAACCTTTCCAATGCAGTAATTACATACCTTTTTAATATTATTCTGATGCGTATGGTTGGAGCAGACGGGGTAGCTGCAATTACCATTATTTTATACGGACAGTTTTTATTCAATGCGCTGTATCTTGGATTTTCCATGGGTGTGGCACCGGTTATCAGCTTCCAGTACGGAGCAAAGAACAGTGAAAAATTAAGTAACGTTTACCATATCAGTAACCGGTTTGTAAAAATATCTTCCGGTTTTATGGCGGTGGCATCCATCCTTCTGGCGAAGCCGATTACATCAGTATTTGTCTCAGAAAGCAGTCATACCTTTGCAATGACAGTTACGGGATTTGCATTGTTTGGCATCAACTATCTTTTCAGCGGCTATAACGTATTTACCTCTTCGCTGTTCACGGCACTTTCTGATGGAAAAACATCTGCACTGGTATCCTTCAGCAGAACCTTTGTCTGTATTCTGGCCTCTTTACTGATTCTGCCGCAAATTATCGGATTAAAGGGAGTCTGGCTGGCAGTTCCGGTGGCAGAATTTGTGACATCAGGACTTTCTTTTTACTGTCAGAGAAGAAATTTATCGAAATACGGAATTTAAGAAACTTTTTTTTTATCTGGAACGTCTAATCTATAAAGAGTATAATGAATGGTAAAGAATGAATGGATAATACTATTTTAAGATAGTAAAGAGAGGATACGAAAGATGGTTTTTAGCAGCATAGCATTTATCATGTATTTTATGCCGGTATTTTTTCTGGTTTATTATATCCTGCCGGCTTCTTATAAGAATGCCTGGCTTTTCCTTGCCAGCCTTGGTTTTTATTACTATGGTGTCAGGGGAAATCCGGGTTATCTTTTACTTATGATTATGTCTGTGGTGGTCAATTTCGTGGCTGGAAAACTGATTGAAGCACAGAAGACGAAGCGGGCGAGGAAAGCCTGGCTTGTGGTTGGAATCGTCTATGATTTAGGATGGCTCATTCTGTTTAAATATCTGGGCTTTCTTATAGAGAATCTGAATGCCCTTTTTGGTGCAATGCACGTTAAGGTACAGCTGGAAACATGGAATCTGATTCTGCCGATTGGAATCAGCTTTTATACGTTCCAGATTATTTCCTATCTGGTGGACGTGTACCGGAGGGAAACAAAAGCGGAAAAATCGTTGATTTCACTGGGAACGTATCTTTGCATGTTCCCGCAGTTAATTGCAGGACCGATTGTCAATTACCATCTGATTCAGGAACAGCTTCATAAGAGAAAACATTCCATGGTAAAGGTGGAATCCGGACTTAAGGTATTTGCACTGGGACTTGCTTATAAAGTATTGCTGGCAAACCGGGTGGGACATCTTTGGACAGAGGTGACAGCAATCGGTTATGAGAGCATTTCCACACCGCTGGCATGGATGAGCATTGTGGCATACAGCCTGCAGTTATATTTTGACTTCTATGGGTATTCCCTGATGGCAATCGGACTGGGGCGGATGATGGGCTTTGACTTCCCACAGAACTTTAACAATCCGTATATGGCAGTGTCCATGACGGATTTCTGGCGCCGCTGGCATATGACACTGGGTGGCTGGTTCCGGGAATATGTATACATTCCGCTGGGCGGCAACCGCGGTGGTTTTGCAAAGACCGTCCGCAATATGTTTGTGGTATGGCTTCTGACA
Source organism: Roseburia sp. CLA-AA-H209 (assembly GCF_020687575.1). Classification (NCBI taxonomy): domain Bacteria; kingdom Bacillati; phylum Bacillota; class Clostridia; order Lachnospirales; family Lachnospiraceae; genus Roseburia; species Roseburia sp. CLA-AA-H209. The sequence goes on along the minus strand of NZ_JAJEQU010000002.1, from coordinate 228,465 downwards.
GGGCTCTGGCATGGCGCAAGCTGGAACTTTGTACTGTGGGGACTTTTACTTTTTGTCTTATTATTCGTGGAAAAAGCCGGACTTGGAAAAGTGCTGGAACGGCATAAGGCGCTTGGTCATATTTATATGATACTCTGGATACCGCTTTCCTGGCTGGTCTTTGTGATTACGGATTTAAGCCAGCTTGGCATTTATTTACAGAAATTATTTCCATTCTTTGGCAGTACCGGAACGGTATTGTTTCAGGGAGATTATCTGAAATATGGTAAGACCTATGGCATTTATCTGGTGCTTGGTATCCTGTTTGCAACAGGTGTTCAGGAGAAACTCCTTAAGAAGAATAAGAACCGCCTCTGGGTGATCTTACTGCTGCTGGCATTATTCTGGGCGAGCGTATATTGTATGTATCTTGGAATGGATGATCCATTCTTATACTTCAGATTCTAGTGAGGAAATACGATGAAAAAATATAAATTTACTATACTTTTACTGCTGACATTTGTGATTGCATTCCCGGTAATTACCGTAAAGCTTGTAACTGCGGAGCAGGAGAAGAAGGCAAGGCAGGAAGAACTGGCACAGGTGACAGGCACAGAAAAAGAGCCGGCGGAAGCAGTTGCCGGAACGGAAGAAAACAGCACAGATAAAGCCGGTACAGGACAGGCAGATATTGATAGTACAGAAAATACAGAAGATAAAACAGGTATCAAGGATAATGAAACGGTGGCAGATACGGAGCAGGAGGGAACCTTTACAACAGAGGATATCAGCTATTTTTCCGATGCCTTATTTATTGGAGATTCCAGAACAGTAGGATTATCGGAGTATGCAGACCTTGGGGATGCGGATGTATTTGCAACGATTGGCTTAAGTTCCTTTAAGCTGTTTGAAACAGAGGTGGATATGCCGGGCTATGGAAAAGAAACTTTGGATGAAGTGTTAAGCCGGAAAAATTACGGAAAGATTTATCTGATGCTAGGTATCAATGAACTGGGATATCCACATGCAAGCATAGAAAAGCAATATCGTGAAGTGGTAGAGAAAATACGGGAAATGCAGCCGGATGCCATTTTATTCTTAGAGGCGAGTCTTCATGTTTCCAAGGCAAAATCCGATTCAGACAGCCTTTATAACAATGCCAATATTGACTGGCTCAATGGTGTGGTGGAGTCCTTATGTGACCAGAAGCAGACCTATTATATTGATGTGAATGAAATCTTTGATGATGGGGCAGGAAACCTCGATGCCCAGTATACCAGTGATGATGCCCATCCTCTAGGAAAATATTATGCTCAGTGGGCAGAATGGATTCTGACGAAAGCCATTGTAAAGGAAAAATAAGACCAAAACCCTTAGGAAAACGCAGTGGAAAACCGATATATTATTCATAAAAGTGTATACAACAGCGAAAGAAATATCCGATAACCGGATAAGCGTTGCAGAAAGGCAAGGGAAGCGTATATGAATGGAATCAATACCAGCTTTGGGACACAGAGCTTATATCAGAATGACGGGACACAGGGAAGTGCAAAGTCAGATGATAAGAAGCAGGATAATAAGAATGACAGCAATGTAATAAAAGGTGCCGGTCTTAACCTGAATCAGACAGATCTGATTGGACAGAAGATGGCAAATGCCCAGAAAGAAGCATTAAAGAAGATTATGGATACATTTTCCGGTGAGCATGCAGTGGATGAAGAGATGGACGAGCGGCGTGCCCACATTAAGGAAATAGACAGCGAGATAAAAGATTATCAGAGTGAAATCCGCGACTTACAGGATAAGGAAGCTGAATTAAAGGAACGTTACCAGGTAGCGGATGGCAGCCAGGAAAAGGCAGACCTTGACCTTTTAAAGAAAGCCAGTACAGCAGAAGGAAGAAGCATGCTTTCCAAAGAAGAATTAGAGCATGTCTCAGAATTACAGAAAGGCGGAATGACAGACTATCAGAAAGAGTCCATGGACTACTATAAAATGGAGTCAGAATACAGAAGCAAGATAAAAGACCTTGGAAAGGAAAGAGCCGAGGATAACGGATACCTCCGGGCAGTACATACGGAACGGTTAAAGCATCATGATATGATAGACAGCCAGAAGGAAGCGGAAGAAATATTAGACAATGCATCCGATGAAGCAACATTAGGACTGATTGGGGAAGCAGTAGACCACATCGATGAGACCATCAAAGAAAATGAGAAAGATACGGATAAGAAGGATGCAGACAAGAAAGAGGATAAGAAGACTGATACAAAATTAGACAAGGAGACCCAGAGCAGCCTTTTAAAGAGTGAAGCAGAGAAAAAGGTTGCGGAGCATAAACTTGCCGAGGACGATATCAAAGGACTTGTCTATGATGAGCAGTTATAAACAAAATGGACAATTTGTGCTGTCAGATATACAAATTATCGAAAAAGTATAACTTGACCATACAAAAAAAATTTATTGTATATGTCAAAAAACCGCATTGTTTCTTATACTAATAAATGTTAAAATACATAGAAGAAAAAAGAGGGAGGAAGTTAGCATGGCTTCATTCGTTGAAAACACACAGCACAAAGTAGAAAGAAAAGCTTTTGAGATAATGACCAATAGCATCGTAGGTAAGTTGACTAAGACAGATGATATCGCGAAAAGACAGGAAACATTCCTTGAACTTATTGACAAGGCAGAGACTTTCTGGGGAAATGGCGCAGACAAGGCAACATTGGATAAGGTCAGAGAGTATGTAAAGAATCCGGAGAACAGATGGGTGAAGTTTGTAAACCGTGTTCTGGATGAGACAAATCCAAATTATGCTAAGAAATTCCTTCTGAATTTAGGATATGAAGCATTTTTCCGTGGAACAAAGACAATCAGGGCAAACCGTGAGAAGTACAACTGTAATATTCCATGGCTGATTCTTTTTGACCCGACAGACGCATGTAATATGCATTGTGTAGGATGCTGGTCTGGCACATATGGTCACAAGAATAACATGTCCTATGAGGATATGGATAAGATTGTTACACAGGGTAAGGAACTTGGAACTTATCTTTACTTTATGACAGGTGGAGAACCGACTGTTCGTAAGAATGATATTTTAAAACTTGCTGAGAAGCATAATGATTGTATGTTCGGTCTTTTCTCCAACTCTACTCTGATTGATGAGGAGTTATGTAAGAAGATTGTAGAACTTGGAAATATTACATTCCTTCTTTCCATTGAGGGAACACCTGAGACAAATGACGGACGTCGTGGTGACGGACACTATGCAGCCGTTATGAAGGCAATGGATTTGTTGAAACAATATGGTATCATATTCGGAACTTCTATCTGCTATACCAGAGCCAATATTGAGGCTGTTACCGATGAGAAATTCTTACGTTTCATTGCTGATAAGGGCGCACGTTTCGGATTCTACTTCCATTATATGCCGGTAGGACAGAATGCAGCTCCGGAGCTGATGCCGACATTGGAACAGCGGGAAGAAATTATTAAGAAGATTCGCTGGGTTCGTACCGGAGACAATGATATCGGATTTTTCCCAATGGACTTCCAGAATGACGGAGAATTTGTTGGCGGATGTATTGCCGGTGGACGTAACTACTTCCATATTAATGCACAGGGAGACGCAGAACCGTGCGTATTTATCCATTTCTCGGATTCGAATATCCATGATAAGTCAATCCTTGAGATGCTGCAGAGTCCATTGTTTAAGGCATATCATGAAGGACAGCCATTTAACAGAAACCACCTGCGTCCATGTCCGATGCTTGAGAATCCAAAGCTCTTAAGAGAAATGGTAAACAAGACTGGTGCGAAGGGAACAAACGCTGAGGCAGAAGAGACTGTTGAGCATCTTTGCTCTAAGTGTGACCACTATGCAGAAGAGTGGGGACCGGTTGCAGACCGTATCTGGGCAGAACAGAAACATAAGAAAGCACCTTATGAGAACTATACGGAAGAAAAGAGAGAACATCCGGAACTTGCAGCATTTGAGCATGCGGATGGTTCCAATGGATTAAGAGATGAGGATCTTCAGTAATTAAATCAGATGTTAAAATAGGACTAAATCAAGAGAAACCTTATAAAACAAGGGTTTGAATGATTTAAGTCCTATTTTTTTAAAGTCCGCGAGAGATAAGTAAAGCATCTTGCAGTCTTATACCTGATACAGTACAATAGATACATCCGGCAACAGGGAGGTCTCAAATGAAACAGGAATCCATTACGATCATATCAAAGCGTATGAAAAAGAAGATAAGGATAGCAGATATTTTATATATCATCAAATCAGAATACCTCAGCCTGATCCATCTGATAGACGGGGATATTCTACAGACCATAACGCCTATTTATGAATTAAAGGAAATGCTCGGTGATGACTGTATCGAGGTAAAGAAGGGGTGTATTGTGTCGGTATCCGCAATCACGAATATCAAAGATAAAATCTATCTGTGCAATGGCGAAGCGATTGACTTTACCGTGAGAAGAAGAAAGGCAGTCCGGCTGGAGTGGCGGGAAAAGCAGAAACTGATGATAGATGAAATTAATGGACAGAATCCGCCGAGGACGGATGAGGAATACCATAAATATTATGAAATCTGTGATAAATTTCCATTTGCATTTACGGATATTGAGATGGTTTTCAATGAAAAACGCCGTGCAGTAGACTGGATCTTCCGCTACGGTAATGAAGCACTGGCAGAACTGGAAGGTGTCCCTTTGAAAGAGATGATCGGCAGCACATTTTCCAGCCTGTTTGACAATATGGATGCCAAGTGGCTGCGCTGCTATGAGCGGGCTGCCTTGTATGGAGAAACCATGGAAATTGAGGAATACAGCCCGGAGATCGATACGAACCTAAGGATACTGTGCTTCCCGACATTTCCCGGACATTGTGGTTGTATTCTGCATGACATGGACAGGCTACGGTTTATGAAAAAAGAGAATTGGTTTGGAATGGCGGCGGTAGTACAAAGGAGTCGGGATTTCTGAAAATGTCGTTTCATCAAAAGTATATGTCGTTTTGTTGAAAGTTTGAGAAATTAATCTGCCTTTTGATAAAATAATGTTTGATATTGCAATACCTGCATGGTATATTTTCCATAGGTGGATGTGACAAACCCTGTACATATCTACAGAACGGAAAGAGAGGATGCAACTATGAATCCATGCAGTCAGTACAGCCTGACAATAACGACAGACATTAGCTAGAAAAATCAGGAAGATATCATAGAGAATGGCATGCATAAAGTATGCGATTCTCTATGGTGTCTTTTTTATGTTTTAGGGGAATTACACGCTAAGAGAAAGGACAGATAAGTATGAAAAGATTTAAGAGAGGACTTGCAATATTGTTAAGTGTCGGCATGATTGGCGGCATGATGCCGCTTCCGGTTAGTGCAGAGGAGTCGGTGTCAGGGAATACTGCTCAGACAGAGGGCACAGAGCAAGTGCAGGAGAATGGGGAAGCAGGAACAGAAGCCATATCTGACACGCTATGATGCGGCTGTTGCAAAGATGATGGCACTGATGGGGATGGACGGAGCCGGAGAGACGATGTCAGCAGATATGGATACCTCTCCGCAGTATTATACCATGAAGCCTGGGAGCACATTGGATGTGACCACAGTACCAATGGGAGAATTGAAACCACGGGTTTATCAATTAAATCAGGATGGAGCCACCTATACAATTACAGGAAAGCGAGCTACCAGTAGTTCAACGACTCTTAGATTTGTGATATCGGCAAACTGTACCGTTATATTAAAAGGTACAGAATTCAAAGCCGGAATCACCTATGATGATGGAACCAAGAATCACTATAGAGGCGGAACGCATGGTGTGTTCGAGGTGGAGCAGGGGAAAAAGGCAGCATTTCAATTAGAAGGAGACAGCACCATATATCCGGTATCTTATAATGGCTTAGCGGGTAGCTGTGTGCCGGGAATACTATTGAAACCGGATGCAAAAGTGGAATTCTGTGGTTCGGGAACATTGGATATACAGGGGAAAATTGGTCAAAATATTGAAATTATAAATAAAAATCCAGGAACCTATGGGGTAGGATACGTCATAATGAAGGGTGGCAGCGTGTCCATCGATGGTTTTGGTAATACCTATGGAATGGATTATCACACTCCTAAGGGGACGGTTTTATTTAGCTACCAGGGAGGTAACTTCAGAAACACATATGATTTTAAAGAAAATTCCGAGCATTTGTACACGACACCGGATGGAAGAAGCACGATGTATCGTGTAGAGATTCCGATACAAAGGTTCGCCAAGGGCAAGATAAAGGTCGGAAGTACAGGAACCTTTACTGAGTTCGAAGCGTGGAGCAATAGTGTATTGTATGCATGGCAGGATAGTGCTGCCGTCAGGGATTATTATGTAGTATATAATGGAAAATACTACCATTACAAAAGCGGTACCTATGCGGCCGGAACGTATACGGCACAGGCTGACGATGCGGCATCAGAGAAAGATACCATCGGTGGATTCTCGGGCACGGTAAGGGGAAGTGGAAAAGGGATTGCCAATGCAGAACTGATCTTTGTAAGAGAAGGTACGGATGGAATGGCTTACACAGGAACGTGCACGACAGACAGTAATGGACAGTATTATGTTGCATTGCCGCCTGGAACTTATACGGTGAAATTAAAATTCCCCACCGGAGAGCTTACCTATGGAGAAAAGTTTTCCTTATCGGAAGAAAAGGAGTCTAATAAGGATATCAATGTAAGTGCAGTTTCCGGAACAATAACAGATCAAAACCAGAATCCGTTGAGTGGAGCAGAGGTTACTGTACAGCAGGGAAATAATGTGTTTACTACGCAGACGGATGCTGCCGGAACTTACACGATTGTACCGGTGGGATTCACAGAGGATTCTTTTAATATCAGAGTGGCTTATAGGACATTTAAAGCAGTATCAGGAACATCCACATGGAATCATTTGTCCGGAAGTATATGTGATTTGTCCATAAATACTTCATCTGAATCGGAGATACATATTGAAAATGAAGCGGATCTGCTGCGGCTTGCGAAGAATGTGGAGCATTTATCAGATAAGACCATTATATTGGAAAATGATATAACAGTATCTTCGGGGGAAAATGGATTTAAAGGTATCGATCATACGGGAAAAAAGATAAGTAATCTTACCTTTAAAGGAAATGGGCATACCATCAGCGGAATGACAAGACCATTGTTTCATACCAATATTGATCAAAAGGATACCTCTAAAACTAATTTGAATAATTGTATTTTTGAAAATCTCCATATAAAGGGAGATATAGAAATTTACAGACAATCCAAGGAAAGCTACTACGGTGTATTGTGTGGAATGTTAAGCGGAGGAGGCTCCAGAGTTGAGGGATGTTCATTTGAGGGCTCTATTTGCATAGACAAGGAAGCACATGCGCTTGGTGCATTGGTTGGAAAATTGGCATATAGTGCAACAATAGAAAACAGTTATGCAAACTTAAGTTTCATAAAAGCAGAATATAGTTTAATGGGAAACAGTGTTCATAGAATAGGCGGCATTTGTGGTATAATAACTGATAATGCGACAATAAAAAACTGTTATATTATTATTGCGGATATGCAGTGGGGAAGTAGTAAGGATGCACCATGTGTTGGTGTAATAACAGGTGTATGTCAAAGTGCATCCATAATAAGTAATTGTTATGGGGTTATTAACAAAGCAAAAAAGAATATAAATTTATATGGGGAACAAGAAAAGAGTACTATAAGTGGCTATATTAGCGGTGACGGAGCGCAAACCACCTCCGGCTATTATATTACGATGGAGAAGGTAGCGGCAGCATCGGGTACGGAGGGCGAATCGAACTCGATACTGAATCAAAAGAGATTTCTCGAAGATTTTGCCCGCAAAAGCGGTATGACGAACATCAAGCATTTTACCGATGACGGTTACACAGGGCGTAACTTCAACCGTCCCGGATTTCAGGCAATGCTTGCAGAAGCCGAAGCCGGAAAAATCGGCACGATTATCGTCAAGGATATGAGCCGTTTCGGCAGAAACTATCTTGAAGTTGGCTTTTATACCGAGATTCTGTTCCCCAAGAAGCAGATACGCTTTATCGCAATCAATAACAGCGTGGACAGCGACAAACCACAGGATAACGACTTTACCCCGTTCCTCAACATAATGAACGAGTGGTATGCCAAGGACACCAGCAACAAGATAAAGTCCATCTTTCTGTCCCGTATGAATGATGGCAAACGCTGCTCCGGCAGCATTCCCTACGGCTACAATCGACTGCCCGAAGATAAACAGACCTTAGTGGTCGATCCTGTTGCTTCTCAGGTGGTAAAACACATCTTTGAGCTTGCGGCAGAGAGCTTGACACCTCCGGCAATCGCAAGACAGCTAACGGAGGAAAAGGTGCTTATCCCATCGGCGTACACCCTCCAATATCACCCCGAACAATGCAACCGAAAAGCAGAGTACGGCTGCACAAGCTGGAACGCAAACACGGTAAGAGAGATTTTAAGCCGACAGGAATATCTCGGTCATACTGTGCTGAGAAAGACCATTGGAACGAACTTTAAGACCGATGAACGCCGCTTTGCCACCGATGAGGAACGCCTTGTGTTTGAGGACACCCACGAGCCAATTGTTGACAGCGAGCTTTGGGAGCAGGCGCACAGAAGATTGAAACACGCTACACGCCGTATAAAGGAAGGGACGCACCAAGAGGAATGCTTACTGCCCGGTCTTGTGTATTGCGCCGATTGCGGCAGTAAGATGTCCTATCAGACGAATTACTACAAAAGCGGAGAACCCTATCATTCGTTCCGATGCAGCAGCTACGGAAACAGAACCGTGAACTGCACCATCCATCATATCAGCGACAAAGTCCTCTATCAGCTGGTACTGCGCTCTATCCAACGCCTTTCAAGCCACATTATCGCAGATGAGCGTGGCTTTGCCGAAGAACTGAAAAGCAAATGGGAAGCACAGGCGAATGGCAAACTGCAAAAGCAAAAGGATGAACTTCAGATAATCAATCGCAGACTGAACGAGCTTGACCGCCTGATTGGAAGTCTTTATGAGAATTTCATTTCAGGTCTGCTGCCTGAAAAGCAGTACAAGTCCCTGATGAAGAAATACTCGACTGAACAGGACAGCCTTGAGAGCCAAGTATCGGAAATTCAGGAGAAGCTGGAGCAAACCAAAGCGTCCTCTGCTCATATCGGACGGTTTATCAGGCTCATCAAGAAGTATAAGCAGCCCACAGAGCTGACGAAAGAGATGGCGTGTGAACTGATTGATAAAATCGTTGTTCACGAAGCCGTGGGCAAGAAGCCCAACCGACAGCAGCAGGTGGACATCTACTATAACTTCATCGGGCAGTTTGACCTCCCGCTTTCCGAAAAGGAAATTGCCGAAGCAAGACGAAAAGCCGAGCAAGAAGCGGCGGAAAAAGCCAGGCGCAAGAAGAACCGGCAGCGTGAGAGCAATGTTGCACATCAAGCCAAAGCAAAGGCGGAACGCTGGGCGGCGAATGACGGGCATAAGTACCCGAAGCGTGTGTGCGAACAATGCGGCAAAGAGTTTTATCCAAGCAGCACAAGACAGAGGTTTTGTAACACCGACTGCACAAAAGCCCATCAGCAGGCAGAAAAAGAGAAGAAACGCTTTGCCGAAAAGGGAGAGCACACCTTCCGTCAAAAGGTCTGCAAGATTTGCGGCAAGCCCTTCTGGCCGTCCAACGGTCAGGAGGTGCTGTGCTCCGAGGAATGCAAAACCATCAATCGCAACCAAAGACAGCTTGCCTATTATCGCCGTAAGCAATCCGGGCAGAAAGCCGGAGAAGCAATATAATTCAAGGAGGACGACACAATGGAAGAATTCATCACGGACGAACGGACAGGCTTGCGTTATGAGCTTGTCGGGGACTACTATCTGATCGCCGGAGAGGACGAGCCGGAGGGCAGACCCATCGGCATTTGGGGACAGCGACACCTGCGATATATCCGAAAGCACAAGGTCAGCTTGTATGCCGAGCTGCTGACTACCGGCAAGCTGAACGATTACCTTGCAGACCTCAACGAGCAGGCGGAAGCATTGTTTTCTCGGCTGGTAAAGCAGCTTTCCGAAAAGGAGGGCGTTACGGAAGCCCTCAAAGCGGAAAATCAAATGCTGTGGGTACAGAGGATGAACAACATCCGCAGTGCTGCTATGGAAATCGTTGCAAACGATTTGATTTACTGTTAGGAGGACGGCTATGAAGGTCAAGCTGGACGATTATGAGGTGCGAGTGCTGATAAACGGCTTAATACAGCAGCACAGGAGCTATGACGCAGAAACCAACGGTCAGATTGACTCACTCGCCCTTCGCCTGTGTGACATTGCTGAAGCAATGAAGCCGGGGCGAAAGAAGAAAATCTCCTTTGAGCCGGTAGAAATCAGAGTAATTTGTCAGTGCCTTATGGAGTGGCGAAATCGAGAGATACAGGCGAAAAGACACGGCGCAGTGGATGCTATAAATGAACTGCTGATACGGTTTACCCGATAAAGAGAAAAGTCGCTGTCATCGGACGGCGGCTTTTCCTTTGCGGGTAGTATTCAAGAAGTCATAAAGATCTGTGAGTAATGGAAGAAGCCAGCACTTGTGAAAATATCACAATTTACGGAGGTAAAGTTTCAAATTCCACTTGCCTTTTTGTTCTTGAAATGATATTATTGGTATATATACTAGAATATTTAAAGAGAGGTGATATATTTGCGGAGAGACAGCAGTGAAACAAAGAGGAAAATACTGACCGTGTGCGTCCGTCTCTTTCTGGAACAGGGGTATAAAAACACCTCTGTCAGTCAGATCGTGGATGAAGCAGGTGTTGCAAGGGGAAGCTATTTGAATCTGTTTCCTACCAAGGACAGAGTTTTGCTGGAATTAACCGAAACAATGTTCGGCGGACAGTTCGACGTGGCAAGAAGCATTGCAGGCAGCAAGCTGCCGCCGGTTTATGCCTATGCTGTGGAAACGGCGATTCAACTGACACTGACTGAACTGAATGAGAACCTGCGAGAAATCTATATTGAAGCCTATTCCCTGCCTGACACGTCGGAATATATTTACCTGCATACCACAGCAGAGCTGAAGCAGATTTTTGGTGAAAATTTCCCCCATGATACCGAGAGCGACTTTTACGAGATGGAAATCGGCACGGCGGGACTGATGCGCAGCTATATGGCGAGAAAATGTGATATTCATTTTCCGTTGGAACGCAAGCTCAGCCGCTTTTTGACGGCGGCAATGCGGGTGTATCGTGTATCGGAGGAAGAGCAGGCAAAGGTGCTTGCCTTTATTCAATCACTGGATATTAAAGCAATTGCCACAGATGTTATGTATAAGCTGTTTACAATGCTTGAAATGAAATACGATTTTAAGCTGTCAAAGAACAACGAAATGGAGGAAACAAGATGAAGAAACGATTATTCAGTATCCTGCTTGCTCTGTGCATGGTGCTCTGCCTTGTGCCGACCACGGCATTTGCCGAGAGCGAGACGGAAGAACCGCCTGTATGCACCTGTGAAACAGCCTGCACGGCAGAAGCAATGAACGCAGATTGTCCCATCTGCGGCGTAGAGGGCGCTTTGCCGGAGAACTGTGTAAAGTGCGCCCAGCCCGCAGACGATGCGGCAGTGCAGCCGGAGGGGGAAGTGTCCGACCCCCAGCCGGAGACAGCCTTGACGGCGTTGATTGGAGGGAACGAGACGGCAAAAGAGGTCAGCAACGAGTCTGAGCTGACTGCGGCGATTGCCGATTCTACTGTCGGCACCGTCAAGCTGGCAGGGGACATTAGCATCAGCAGTTCCCTGACCGTCAACCGCACCGTGACGCTGGACTTGAACGGTCATGTGCTCAAATACGAGAGCGCAAACAAGGGCAGCGTGATTGTGGTCGAGAACGGCGGGCAGCTGACTATCGAGGACAGCAATACGAGTAATCTCTCGCACAAATTCATGCCGAATGGCAAACTGTGGGTGCTGGACGAGGCAAGCGGCACAGAGACCGTCACCGGCGGCGTCATCACCGGCGGTACGGGCTATCCGTTTACGCTCAGCAGCGGCACAGTAAATTGTGGCGGCGGTGTGTATATCGCACCCGGCGGGCAGTTGACCATGACCGGCGGCAATATTATCGGCTGCTCCGCAGAGTTCGGCGGCGGTGTATGTATTTATCCGAGGCAAAACGGCGAACAGATTCAGTTCTCTATGTCCGGCGGCAGCATCATCGGCTGCGTCGCCTCCGACATCGGCGGCGGTGTTGGTGCTTACGGCACGTTCAAAATGTCAGGTCCGGCGGTCATTCGCAGCTGCGCCGTCGAAAGCGCGGACAATTTTGTTCTCGGCGGAGGCGTATTTGTCGACGGTAGCTTTGAAATGTCTGGTGAGGCAACAATCAAAGGCTGTCATGCAATCTCCGATTTTGCCAACGGCGGAGGCGTATTTGTCAACAGCAGCCGTAGCTTTGTGATGTCTAATGAGGCAAAAATCGAAAACTGTCAGGCAATCTCCAATTCTTCCAGGGGCAGGGGCGAGGGCGGGGGCGTCTATCTCGCAAACAATACGAAGTTTACCCTGTCGGGCAGCGCCGTGATTCAAAATTGCACGGCAACAAATTCCGCCAACCACGGCGAAGCCTATGGCGGCGGCGTAAGCACCGATTGTGTGAAGGAGATCACCTTGGCGGACAGTGCGCGCATCGTTGGCTGTACTGCGGCAAACGGAAGCGGACTATACATCACCGGCTCTCAGGTACCTGGCTATGGGATCCTTCACGCCAACGGCGGCTCGGTTGACGGCGACGTCGTGCTGGGAGATACAGAAGACGGTCCCTGTACCATTACAGGCTCCGGCGGGACTGTGTTCAATGGCAAAGTGACCGTTACCCCCGGCAGCACCATCGAAAGCGGCACATTCAACGGCGAGGTCATCAACAACGGTACCATCACCGGCGGCGTCTTTAACAACACAGTCTCCGGCAGCGGTACCATCACCGGCGGCACATTTAACACCCCGATGACCGGCAGCGGCACGGAGAACGACCCCTATCAGATTGGCACCGCCGAACAGTTGAAGCTGTTCCGGGATATTGTCAACGGCAGCAACGGCCAGAAGCAGGACCGTGGCGCGTGCGCTGTGCTGACAAACGACATCGTCCTCAACGACGGCACCTTTGCCGAGGACGGCAGCTACACCCCCGGCCCCAGCGGCAAGACCGCTGAGGAATGGACGCCCATCGGCAGGTATACGGACGACGGCAATAAGACCCCCTATACCGGCACCTTTGACGGAAAGCATTATGCCATTAAGGGTCTGTATGTCGTCAATTTGCCCGACCTCGTCGTCGGCCTGTTTGGCGGTCTGGAGGGTGCTGCCGTCCGAAACCTGACGGTAGATGGCTATGTACAGGGCTGCCACGCTGTCAGCGGTATCGCGGGCGATGCCAGCGCAAACTCAACCATTGAGAATTGCCGCAATAACTGCCGTGTTGTAAGTGAATTCGTCACCGGTAGAAGCAGCAGCTACCTGTACGTTGGTGGTATCGTAGGGTTTGCCGAAGACACCACCATTGTGGGCTGCGTCAATACCGGAGTTGTCGAGGCGAGAGGCAGCTACAAAAATAGTCGCGCAAGCAAGGCTGCCGGTATTGTATGCACCCTGTGCGGAAATGTGATCGTCAAAAACTGTTACAACACCGGCGATATCAATGTCACCAGCGACAAAATGAAAGAGGGCACCGCCGGTGGTATCGCGGGCAACGACCTCTCTGCGCGCAATACCGTATCCGACTGCTACAATCTGGGTGCAGTAACGGTCAGTTATACGGGCAACGATGTTAAATATATTGCTAAGGCAGGCGGTATCATGGGCTACATCTTCTATTCCGACACCACCGTATCCAACTGCTACAGCGTAGGGACGCTGACGTCGACGACAGGGACAGGAACAAGCTATATCGGCGGTGTTGTCGGCATAACCAAAGGCACCGTAGGAAACTGCTATTATCTGGATTCCACAGCCACAAAGGCCGTCTGGAACGATGGCGGCACAGTGGATGAAGCCACCGGCCCCAAGACTGCCGCGCAGCTTGGCAACGGCACGGTGCTGGCGCTGCTCATCAATAGCCGCGCTGATAGCGAACACCCATGGAACAGCCAGTGCCAGTATATGGCCGCAGCGGGTAAGACCCTGCCGGTGTTCAAGACCCAGACCGGTGACAAACATACCCACAATTGGAGTGTGTGGACATCGAATGACGACGGCACCCACAGCCGCCGCTGCACCTGCAACGCCGTGGAAACAGAAAACTGCTCCGGTGGTATGGCAACCTGCATAGCTAAGGCCGTCTGTGAGTTTTGCAAGGCTGAGTATGGCGAAAAGCTGCCCCACGGCTTCACGGCGGAGACCGTGGATGCAAAGTACCTGAAATCCGCCGCCACCTGCACGGAAAAGGCGGTCTACTACAAGTCCTGCGCAGTCTGCGGTCTGAGCTCCGAGGGCACGGCGGATGAGGCGACCTTCTTCTCCGGCAATGCGCTGGACCACGACTGGGGCGCTTGGACGCAGAACAGCGATGAAAAGACCCACACCAGAATCTGTAAACGTGACACCAGCCATACGGAAACCGAGAATTGCCACGGCGGCACGGCGACCTGCACCGCAAAAGCCGTCTGTGAGATTTGCAAGGCAAGCTACGGCAGCCCTGACCCGAACAACCACACCGACCTGAAACACATTGACGCAAAGGCCGCCACCGTTGCCGAAGAAGGCAACATTGCGTATTGGTACTGCGACGGCTGCAAGAAGTATTTCTCCGATGCTGCGGCAATAAAGGAAATCACCAAGGCTGCCACCGTGACGGCAAAGCTGCCCGGCGGCACCGTCAAACCCAGCGCCGACAAGTCTCCGCAGACGGGAGATAACTCCAATCTTTTGTTGTGGATTGCCCTGTTGTTCATCAGCGGCGGTGCAGCCATTGGTACAACGGTTGTAAGCAGAAAGAAAAAGTACAACAGATAATTGAATAGCGTTCCCTTGCTCCATCTTCCGAGCAAGACAAAAGCGTCGTAGTAATACGGCGCTTTTTTGTTACCCGGAAGCGACAAACAGCGACATGTGAATGACGGACGGTAAGGATACCGCCGCCAAAACAAAGCCGCTCATATCGAAAGAAAACGCCCAAAATCACCCCGAAACCATACAGCGGGGTCAGGTTTTGGGCGTTTCTGCGTTTCGGGAGCAAATCGGCAATTAGGCAGCGAAAAGGAGGTGCCCGCTATGCCCCGTATGCCGAAATACCTCAAGAGAGAATGGGCGTTCTTTCTTGATGAGCGTGGCAGGAAGAAATACAACGAGCTTTGCAGGAAATGCGAAAGGAGCTGCAAGCAGAGCTTCCGTGCCACCGTTATCTACTGCCCACACTATCTATCAAAAAGGAGAACAAGACAATGACAGACTATCCGAACAACATTCCCGCAAAGCTGGAAATCATCAAGGCAAGCGAGATTACCCCGAAAGAGGTGCGCTGGCTGTGGTATCCCTATATCCCCTTCGGCAAGGTCACACTGCTGCAAGGCGACCCCGGAGACGGCAAGAGTAAGCTGATGCTTTCTCTTGCCGCTTTGCTTTCCAAGGGAGCGCCGCTTCCCTTTGCCGATGAGGACGAGAGCGGCGAGCCGATGACCGTTATCTATCAGACCACCGAGGACGATGCAGACGATACTGTTGTGCCGAGATTTAATGCGGCGGGCGGTGACGGCGACCGGCTTATCTTCATCAAGGAGGACGAAAAGAGCCTGACCTTTGGAGATGACCGTATCCGTGAAGCCGTGGAGAAGTACCACGCCAAGCTGCTGATCCTCGACCCGATGAGTTCGTATATCGGTGACACCTGCTCGATGAACAACGCCAACGAAACAAGAGCTGAGTTCAACCACCTGATTGCCGTTGCCAAGGAAACCGGCTGCGCCATCGTTATCATTGCCCATATGAACAAGGCAAAGGACACAAGTCCCCTCTACCGCACCAATGGCTCTATCGACATTGCCGGTGCTGCAAGAAGCATTCTTGCCGTCACACGCACGGCAAACAAACAGAACCCCGCCGAGCGTTATCTGGTGCAGGTCAAGAGCAATCTTGCACCGATGGGCTCGGCTATTCTCTTTGAGGTGGCCGACAAGGGCGTGAACTTTCTTGATGAGCTGGAGCTGAGTGCAGAGGATGCTTTCTCTGCTTCTGCTCCGAGAATGGGCAGGAAGTCACGGACGGGACGACCTGCCTATTTGATTGAGGTTTTGAGGGAGGTCAAGGGAGGAAAGCCCTTGCCCACGACATCTTTGCAGCGAAGCTGAAAGTGTCATAGTGGGTTACGCACTTTGAAAAAGTTGCGTAACCCGCACCCCCGCCCTTTCCGCTGACTGGAGGTGATGAGAATGGCGGAAGGAAACTGGAGCGTTGTCCGAGGGATTGACTGCAAAAAATTACACGATCACTTTTGTGAAAGGTACTCTGACCGTAAAAGAAAAAGCACCGGAACTATCCAATGCTTCCGGCAATAATAACAATACAGGCACAACTGGAGGAAGTGCCGCAGGAACAGAGAACAGCAGCAGTACTGGACAGAATAATTCTGACACCGAAAATAAGCCATACATCAAGGACGACAGCGGTAAGGAAGGCTGGGATGTGATCAGCTCACAGCTTGACGAAGCCAAATCCGGTGAGACAGTGACCGTTGCCATGAATGGAACAACGGTAGTACCAAAGGATATTTTTGACAGTATTAAGGGTGAGGATGTCACACTGGTGCTTGACATGGGAAATGGTCTTTCTTGGAAGATTAACGGACAGGACATCACAGAACCATCCGGAGACATTGATTTCGGCGTGACCGTCGGGGCAGATGCCGGAAAATCCATTCCAGTAGATGTCATCAACAACGTGACCGGAGAACGTTCTTCCATGAACCTGTCACTTGCTTATGACGGAGAGTTTGGATTTACAGCCACACTGGCTATCAACATGGAATCAAAGAATGCAGGACTGTATGCGAACCTGTTCTACTACAAGGAACAGACCGGTGAACTGGAATTTGTCAGTGCCGGACAGATTGATGCGGATGGAAATGTGGAACTTGAATTTACCCACGCATCTGATTACACGATCGTTGTTGATGTGGCTGTGATGGATGGAGGAAATAAGGATAGCATAAATACTACAAAAGACAATGGAAACGCCGAAGATAATTCAACGATTCCTGCGCCGAATGCAGATCATGCTAAGAGTGACGCATGGAATCCGGCTATCATAATCATCATCGGAATCTGTATTCTATTGATTGTGTCTGGTGTAGTAATTTTCGCCAGAAAAAAGAGTGGTCCGGAGGAAGAATAAGTATCAAATTTTACGATGAAACAACAGATAGTTACAAAGGCAGTGCTGCGGGATGGCGAACAGGCAACAGAATATGATATGCCACAAGAGGATAAAGAGAAAACGCCTGAAAAGTATGAGACAGTATCATTGGATGAAATAGCTTTCTCTTAAGATAACCGTAGCATAATATTTGAAATAAACTCCGTTTCCTCATTATAAAACCGGGTAGAACCGTGATAACGTTCGGCAGTGGTTTGGATAGAAAGAAGTCCAATACCGCTGCCGCTTTCTGTTGTAGACAGAAACTGCCTGTTCATCTTTTTTACAATTCCATTGAAGCTGTTTACCATTGTGATATATATGGTGCCCGGACTGTTAAGGTCAGAACTGAGGTGAATATATCTATTTTCCACAGGAACCTGACAGCACTGGAACGAACGGTTCCGGCACAGTAGCGGGAACTTCAAATGGAAGCAGCTCTGATGCAGCCGGTTCCAATACGGCAGCCCTGACGGGAACAACACAGAAGACGGCAACCATAAAAACTGGTGATGAAACACCGGTTGGAAGAATACTGCTTCTTATGTTTTCCGCAGCCGGATTACTGGTTGTGGCAGCTGCAGGCAGAAAGAAATATTGTTAATTGTTTAAGAAGGCACGCAGCGCATCCTTTTGTGCTTTATAATCACTGATTCCTAAATCATAAAGCTCCTGCATGATTTTCGGGTCAGTGGTAAAAGTGCCAATCTTAACCTGATGGGACGGTGCAAAGAGAAATGCCCGTCCTTCTTTTTGTAATTTTGCAGCAACTTCTACCGAGTGCCGGTAATTTAAGTGTCTGTTATCAATTGCAGTAATCGTATTTGGAAATTTCCGTAACATCTTTTTGTAAAGAAAACGGTAACTCTCCGGCTGCTTGACATAGCCAAGTGGACGGCAGTAGATAATTACTACCTTGTCGCAGCCATCTGCAATGGCACGTTCAACCGGAATGGAATCTGCAACACCGCCATCATAGTAATAATTGCCGTGAAAAGAAATCGGTTTGCAGAAGCCCGGAAGGGCACAGGTTGCCATAATGCCGCGGTAATCATCACGGCCTAAATCTTCTTTGGAAAAATATTCTGCCTTTCCGGTGGCAGCATTGGTTGCCGGAAAATGAAATTCACTTGGATTTGCTGCTAAGGCATCATAATCCAGCGGGTCGTTTCCTGTGGAATTGGTTAAGGTTCCGTAAATATATTGAAGTCCGAAGAGAGAACCGGTTTTAATCAGATTTTTGATACTGATGTAGCGGGGGTCCTTTACATGCTCTATATAGAAACGCAGATTACGGCCATGCTGCCCGGCAAGGTAAGAAGCAGTATTTGCCGCACCGGCAGATACCCCCATACAATAATCAAATGTAACATTGTCGTCTAAGAAGGCATCCAGAATTCCGGCACTGTAAGCGCATTTCATACCGCCGCCTTCTACAATCAATCCAGACTTTTCCATGATATCACCTCTTGAGATATACTTCGTTAATTTTTTCACATATAGTTTAGCACATTGAAGAAGAAAGTCAAAATACATTTTTTATTGTATGTATATTCCAGGAAAATATAAGAGTTTGCGGCATTCGGGCTGCTACCCATATGTCACTGCATTGTTAAGAGTCTCTAAGAATTTCATGAAATATAAAAAAAGTTCCGGCAACCGGCACAAATTCACATCCATGTTCATCTGTGCCTTGCTGGCACGTCCATGTGCCAGCATTGCCAGTTTTGGTGAGAAATTCTAAGAGTCTCTAAACAATTTCGTTAATATATGGGGAGCAGCACGAATGCCACAAATTGATATAATTTCCCCGGAATAATCCACACAGAATCTCCTTCCGGTCGTTGAAACCTTCCGCAAAAAACGCTATAATATGAGACAGTGATAAAAGGCGAAGAATAGAAACAGTGGAAGAGAGGAAGCGGGAATGGCATTTGCCCATTTACATGTACATACAGAATACAGTCTGTTAGACGGTTCAAATAAAATAAAAGAATATGTGGAGAAAATCAAGGCACTTGGCATGACAGCAGGGGCGATTACCGACCATGGTGTTATGTATGGTGTCATTGATTTCTATAAGGCAGCCAGGGAGGCGGGAATTAACCCGGTTCTTGGCTGTGAAGTCTATGTGGCTCCCGGCTCCAGATTAGACCGTGAGATGGTACATGGAGAGGACAGATACTATCATCTTGTGCTTCTGGCAGAGAATAACACAGGCTATAGCAATCTGATGAAAATTGTATCCAAAGGCTTTGTGGAGGGATACTATTATAAGCCGCGTGTGGACATGGAAGTGTTAGAAAAATACCATGAGGGAATCATTGCCCTAAGTGCCTGTCTGGCAGGTGAAGTACAGCGTAATCTGGTACGTGGAATGTATGAAGAAGCAAAAGAAGTAGCTTACCGCTATGAACGCTGTTTTGGAAAAGGCAATTTCTTTTTAGAGCTGCAGGATCATGGAATTCCGGAGCAGAAGCTGGTAAACCAGCAGCTTCTTCGCATGAGTCAGGAGACCGGAATTGAGCTGGTAGCAACCAATGACGTGCATTACACCAATGCAGAGGATGCAGAGCCTCATGACATCCTGCTCTGCCTTCAGACCGGAAAAAAATTAGCGGACGAAGACAGAATGCGTTATGAAGGCGGACAGTATTATGTCAAATCCGAAGAGGAAATGAAATCACTTTTTCCATATGCACTGCAGGCACTGGAAAATACCCAGAAGATTGCAGACCGCTGTCATGTGGAAATTGAATTCGGACATACCAAGGTGCCGCATTTTGAGGTGCCGGAAGGCTATGATTCCTGGACTTATTTAAATAAATTGTGTCATGAAGGACTGGATAAGCGGTATGGAGCCGATGCACCAAAATATTTACAGAAATTAGATGACGAGCTTGCCGTTATTAAAAATATGGGATATGTGGACTATTTCCTGATTGTGTGGGACTTTATTCATTATGCGAGAGAGCATGATATTATGGTGGGACCGGGACGAGGCAGTGCCGCAGGAAGCCTTGTTTCTTACACCACCGGAATTACAGATATTGACCCGGTTCGTTACAATCTGATTTTTGAGCGTTTCTTAAATCCGGAACGTGTATCTATGCCCGATATTGATGTGGACTTCTGCTTTGAACGAAGACAGGAAGTTATTGATTATGTGGTAGAAAAATATGGCAAGGACTGTGTGACACAGATTGTAACCTTTGGTACGCTGGCAGCCCGTGGAGTAATCCGTGATGTGGGGCGTGTCATGGATTTGCCTTATAATTTTGTGGATACGATTGCCAAGGCAATTCCAAATGAACTGGGAATTACCATTGATAAGGCACTGATGATGAACCCGGAGCTCCGGGGCATGTATGAATCTGACGAGTCGGTAAAGAAACTTATCGATATGTCAAGAAGATTAGAAGGTCTGCCGAGGCATACGTCCATGCATGCGGCAGGCGTAGTAATCAGCCAGAAACCAATGGATGAATATGTTCCGTTGTCAAGAGCATCCGATGGCACCATAACCACACAGTTTACCATGACTACCATTGAAGAATTAGGACTTCTGAAAATGGATTTCTTAGGACTCCGGACACTGACTGTAATCCAGAATGCAGTCCGTCTTGCAGAAAAGAGCAGCGGTAAGAAAATCGATATGAATGCCATCGACTATAACGATAAGAAAGTGTTAGACTCTCTTGGAACCGGTAAAACCGATGGTGTATTCCAGTTAGAAAGTGCCGGAATGAAGAACTTCATGAAGGAGTTAAAGCCACAGAGCTTAGAGGATGTTATCGCAGGCATTTCTCTTTACCGTCCGGGTCCAATGGACTTTATTCCGGCTTATATCAAGGGAAAAGACCACCCGGAAAGCATTACCTATGACTGCCCGGAATTGGAACCGATTCTGGCGCCGACCTATGGCTGTATCGTATATCAGGAACAGGTTATGCAGATTGTACGTGACCTCGCCGGTTATACATGGGGCAGATCTGACCTGGTGCGCCGTGCCATGTCTAAGAAAAAGGGCAAGGTAATGGAGCAGGAGCGGAAGAACTTTGTCTATGGTAATCCGGAGGAAAATGTTCCGGGCTGTATTGCAAGAGGAATCGATGAGAAAGTGGCAAACAAGATTTATGATAACATGATTGACTTTGCCAAATACGCATTTAATAAATCCCATGCGGCAGCTTATGCAGTGGTTGCATATCAGACCGCATATTTGAAATACTATTATCCGGTAGAGTTTATGGCAGCATTAATGACATCAGTCTTAGACAATACTTCCAAAGTCTCAGAATATATCTACACCTGCCGCCAGATGGGAATCGCAATTCTGCCGCCGGATATCAATGAAGGCGAGGGTGGTTTCTCCGTATCCGGACAGGCAATCCGCTATGGACTTTCTGCCATTAAGAGTATCGGAAGACCGGTGATTGATGCCATTGTGGAGGAGCGTAAAATCCGTGGACCGTTTACCACGTTAAAGGATTTTATTACAAGACTTTCCGGAAGAGAAGTGAATAAACGGACCATAGAAAACTTTATCAAAGCGGGAGCCTTAGACGGACTGGAAGGAAACCGCCGTCAGAAGATGATGATATACGGTTCTCTTTTGGATGCACTGAATCAGGAAAAGAAGACCACAATGGCTGGTCAGATGACACTTTTTGATATTGCACCGGAAGAGGACAAGGCAGAGTATGAAATCAAGCTTCCGAATGTAGAAGAGTATGACAAAGAAGTGCTTCTTGGCTTTGAAAAGGAAGTTCTGGGCATATATATCAGCGGACATCCGCTGGAAGAATATATGGAGCGTTTAAAGAAGAATACCAATGCCGTTACCACAGACTTTGTACTGGATGAAGAGACCGGAACCCTTAAGGTATCGGATGGCGTAAAGGTGCGTATCGGTGGAATGATTACCGATAAAGTCATCAAGTATACCAAGAGTAATAAGGCAATGGCATTTATTACGTTAGAAGATCTGGTGGGAACAGTGGAAATCATCATTTTCCCGAAGGATTATGAGCGTTATGCAAAATATCTTGAAAATGATGCCAAAGTATTTGTGGAAGGCCGTGTAACTGCAGAAGAAGACCGTAACGGCAAGCTTATTTGTGAGAAAATCATTTCCTTTGATGAAGTGAAACGGGAGCTGTGGCTGCAGTTTCCAAGTAAGAGCGATTTCGAAGAAAAAGAAGGTGCTCTTTATGGAAAAATGATGGATGCCGATGGCTCAGAGCATGTCGTTATTTATCTTGCAGCAGAAAAACAGATGAAGCGTCTGCCGGAAAACAGAAATGTTGCAATTACAAAAGAGCTTTTAGAAGAACTTGGGAATTTCTTAGGTAAAGACAATGTAAAAGTTGTAGAAAAGTCGTTGTAGCCATTGCAAAACCACAGTTTAAGGATTAGAATAAAAATGATTGGATAAAGAACAAAGAGAAGTGTTTACATATAGGAGGTAACAGGGAATGTCAAAAGAAATTCAGACAATTGGTGTTTTAACCAGTGGCGGGGATGCTCCGGGCATGAACGCTGCTATCCGTGCGGTAGTAAGGGAAGCTATTGCAAAGGGAAAGAAAGTAAAAGGAATTAAGAGAGGTTATGCAGGTCTTTTGCAGGAAGAGATTATTGATATGGAAGCAAAAGATGTAGCAGACATTATCCAGAGAGGTGGAACAATTTTACAGACTGCACGTTGTCAGGAATTCGTAACACCGGAAGGACAGCAGAAGGGTGCTGAAATCTGCAGAAAACATGGCATTGATGGAATTATTGTAATCGGTGGAGACGGTTCCTTTAAGGGCGCACAGAAGCTGGCAGCACTTGGAATCAACACCATCGGATTACCGGGAACCATTGACCTTGATATTTCCTGTACCGATTATACCATCGGTTTTGATACCGCAGTAAATACTGCCATGGAAGCCATTGATAAGGTACGTGATACCTCAACCTCCCATGAGCGCTGCTCCATCATTGAAGTAATGGGCAGAGGTGCAGGCTACATTGCACTGTGGTGTGGTATTGCCAATGGAGCAGAGGATATCCTGCTTCCAGAGAAATATGATTATGACGAGCAGAAGCTTGTAAATAATATTATAGAGAACAGAAAACGTGGAAAGCAGCATCATATTATTGTAAATGCAGAAGGTATCGGTCATTCCG
Organism: Roseburia sp. CLA-AA-H209; assembly: GCF_020687575.1. Taxonomy (NCBI): domain Bacteria; kingdom Bacillati; phylum Bacillota; class Clostridia; order Lachnospirales; family Lachnospiraceae; genus Roseburia; species Roseburia sp. CLA-AA-H209. Next base: position 204,852 of record NZ_JAJEQU010000002.1, on the reverse strand, counting down.
CAAGCATGGCAAAGAGAATTGAAGCAGCAACCGGAGTTGAAACCAGAGCAACCATCTTAGGACACATGCAGCGTGGTGGAAGCCCGACCTGTAAAGACCGTGTTTATGCATCTACCATGGGATGCATTGCCGTAGATTTGCTGTGCGAAGGCAAATCCAACCGTCTTGTAGCATATAAAAATGGTGAATTCGTAGATTATGATATTGACGAGGCACTGGCAATGACCAAATCCATTCCGGAATATCAGTATGAAATCTGTAGAAATCTTTCCAGATAGGATGTTATTATGATTACCAGTACAGCAAATCCGCAGGTAAAAAATTTAATTCAGTTAGTAAAAAAAGCCAAAGTTCGTAATGAACAGAGGCTTTTTGTTGTGGAAGGAATCCGTATGTTCCGGGAAATCCCGGAAGGCTGGCTTGATAGAATTTATGTTTCCGAGCATTTCATGGAAGAGGAATCCCATGTAAAAGTTCTGCAGGGGAAAAATTATGAAGTACTTGCCAATCATGTGTTTGAAAGTGTGTCCGATACCAAGACACCGCAGGGAATCCTTTGTCTTGTGAAAATGCCGGATTATACCCTAGAAGAAGTAATACCAAAGGAAAATGCCCATCTTCTGATTCTTGAAAGTATTCAGGATCCGGGTAATTTAGGCACGATGTTCCGGACCGGAGAGGGAGCGGGAATCAGCGGAATTATCATGAACCGCACCACTGTAGATGTTTTTAATCCAAAGACCATCCGCTCCACTATGGGCAGTATCTTTCGCGTACCATTTTTCGTGACGGAAAACCTGCAGGATATATTGATGCAGTTAAAGTCCCGGAAAATAAAGCTTTACAGTGCCCATCTGCAGGGCAGTGTTTCTTATGAGGAGCCGGATTATAAAGAACCCACAGGCTTTTTAATTGGAAATGAAGGAAATGGATTATCGGATGAGATTGCCAGAATGGCAGATACCTATATCCACATTCCAATGGCAGGAAAAGTAGAATCACTGAATGCAGCAATTGCGGCAACACTGCTGATGTATGAGGCAGCACGTCAGAGGAGGTAAGGGATGTTCCGGTTATGGGCAAAAGAATTTAAAGACAATCATATGTTAAAGGATACCACCATCTGTGATGACTCCGGGGATACCAGAACCCATAAGGTGTTCCGGGCATTAGATGAGGTGTGCTATACCTTTGATTTGGGAAAACCAATCTGGTTAGACCGCAATGTGGATGAATTTAAGCGGCATGCAAAGACCAGGTTTTATCAGGATAATTTTGTGGAAGAAATTGAATTTGATTTTTTGGAAATTCATGTGATTGAAGAGGATTAAGTAACTGTGTCAGGAGGAAAGAAAATGGAAGGGCAGATGCGCCGGGATACCATCATTAAGATGCTGGGGGAGAAGGGAAAACCTTTGTCCGGAACAGAATTGGCAAAAGAATTAGGAGTCAGCCGTCAGGTGATTGTACAGGATATTGCATTGCTTCGTGCAGTAAATAAGAATATTTTAAGCACCAACAAAGGCTATGTGCTCTATGACCCTTCGGAAGAGATACAGAAAGCAAGAAGAACCATTGCAGTAAGCCACAGTGATGAACAGACACAGGATGAGCTTTATACCATCGTGGATTTCGGTGGAAAAGTCTTAGACGTCGTAATCGAGCATGATATTTACGGACAGATAACGGTGGATCTGATTTTAAAGAGCCGTCAGGATGTGGACGAATTTATTGCAAAGGTTGCAAAGAGCAAGGCAAAGCCGCTTAAGACACTGACCGGAAATAAACACTTTCATACCGTAGAAGCAGATTCAGAACAATTACTTGACATCATAGAAGAAAAATTACGGGAAAAAGGCTACGCAAGATAACAGCTTGACTTTTTTTCTCGATATGGTAAACTACTCCTTGACTGACAAGACAACTGACAAGACAGCTAAAGTCAAGGAGGAAGAAAATGGAAAAGATAAAAGCGTTCTTAAAACGCAAAAATATTATTATCTCAGCAAAAAGATATGGCATTGATGCATTAGGTGCAATGGCACAAGGTCTTTTTGCTTCTCTTTTAATTGGAACAATTATCAGTACAATTGGTGAGCAGGCTGGCATCCAGCTTCTGGTGGACATCGGTGGATATGCCAAAGCAGCAACCGGTCCGGCAATGGCAATCTCCATTGGTTTTGCTTTGCAGTGTCCGCCACTGGTGCTTTTTTCACTGGCAGCCGTCGGTGTGGCCGCAAATACCCTGGGTGGAGCAGGCGGACCGCTGGCAGTATTGATTGTCACCATCTTTGCAGCCGAATTCGGTAAAGCAGTATCCAAAGAAACCAAAATTGATATTATCGTTACTCCGTTTGTAACCATTTTCATCGGAGCAGGCTTATCCATCTGGTGGGCACCGGCAATCGGAGCCGCAGCCAGTGCAGTAGGAAATGCCATTATGTGGGCAACCGAATTGCAGCCGTTCTTTATGGGAATTTTAGTCTCTGTAATTGTAGGTATCGCACTGACGCTGCCAATCAGCAGTGCTGCAATCTGTGCAGCTTTGGGACTGACCGGACTGGCAGGAGGAGCTGCAGTAGCAGGATGCTGTGCTAACATGGTAGGTTTTGCAGTACTAAGCTTCCGGGAAAATAAATGGGGCGGACTTTTCGCACAGGGAATCGGAACTTCCATGTTACAGATGGGAAATATCGTGCGGAATCCAAGAATCTGGCTTCCGGCAATTTTAAGCTCCGCCATAACAGGTCCAATAGCAACCTGCGTCTTCCATCTTCAGATGAACGGTGCAGCCGTAGCATCCGGAATGGGAACCTGTGGACTGGTTGGTCAGATTGGTATTTATACTGGCTGGATTAATGATATTGCATCCGGCACCAAGGCAGCCATTACACCAATGGACTGGATTGGAATGCTGTTAGTATGCTTCATTTTACCGGGTGTTTTAACCTGGGCATTCGGTCTGTTCTTCCGTAAGATTGGCTGGATCAAAGAAAATGATTTGAAGCTTGATTTATAAGAAAGATTTAAGAAAATATAGATAAAAGTTATACCATAAGAAAACAAAAGCAATACCTCTTGTGCATAATTATTAAAAATTGATAAAAATTTAACTAATAACAAGCATATTATACAAAGATGTGCTATACTAAAGTTAGATTGTTCTTGCATATATTATAACTTACGAGGAAAATTTCGAAAATATAAAAAGGTTATTTTCCGCAGTAGATGCATGGAGGAGTAGAAAATGGAATCACCAATTGAAGTGACAGAAGGTGTAGATGGTTGGAATACCATAATCTTTCTTTATAATTCTGCATTAAAAGAAGTTGGAACCAAGCTTGAAATATTAAATGATGAATTTCAGCATGTACATCAGTACAATCCGATAGAATATATAAAGCGGCGGATTAAGACGCCGGAGAGTATCGTAAAGAAGCTGAAACGATATGGTTACGAGAGTACCATTGATAATATGGTCAATTATGTAAATGACATTGCAGGAATCCGTATTGTATGTTCCTTTACTTCTGATATTTATCGTATGGCAGAGATGATTGGAAAGCAGAATGACCTTACCGTGGTATCGGTAAAGGATTATATCAAGCATCCGAAGGAAAGCGGCTATAAGAGTTATCATATGTTGGTTACGGTGCCGATTTTCTTATCAGACCGTGTAGTGGATACAAAGGTTGAGATTCAGATACGGACCATTGCCATGGACTTCTGGGCGAGTCTTGAACATAAGATATATTACAAATTCGAAGGAAATGCACCGGAATATATCAGTAAAGATTTACGGGAGTGTGCAGAAATTGTTTCTATGCTGGATGCAAAGATGTTATCCTTGAACGAAGCAATTCTAGAGGCAAAGGCAGCACAGGAAGCGGAGCTTTTGCGGGAAGAAAAAGATAGAGCGGATAAAGAAAAATAAAAGAAGCTGCCGGTTTGGCAGCTTCTTTTTTACGCGAGTAGCGAGAAAAATCGCATGCTTGCGTGCAGATTTGGCGAGCACCGCGATAACTCGAGAAACTCGCAAAGCGTGTTTCTCGTAGTTGCAAGTGGCTTAAAAATGATTTAATCGTCTTCACCATTCATCCAGCTATCAAATTTTTCTAATACTTTATCATAGGTCTGCTGGGAAATATCAGGAAGCTTTCCACCCCAGGCTTTGGTAGCCTGATCGAAGCCCTTTTTAAAAGCATCTGCTAATTCCTGGGCTTTGGACTTATCATTACCGGATAATGCTTTTGCAAAATCTAAAATACGGTCAGAGGTCTGGTTTACACCCCAGTATCCGTCTTCTGCAATATCAGCCTGTGCCTGAGCCTTTACATCAGCAGAAACGGTGAAGTTACCACCTGCAAGGAAAGACCACATATCATCGGCTTTGCCAATGGCTGCGCCCTGTTTGCTCATCATCTGTTCTACAATTCCGCGAAGCTGTGAAATACGGCTGTCAGAATCAGCTTTCATCTTTGCAATGAGAGCAGAGTTCTGTGTCTTTTGGGAAGAACTGCTCTTGTCGCTGGAGCCTTTTTCATAGATAACACCGGTAGAGGTGTCATTCTTCGAAGATTCGGTCTTCTTAGAAGAAACTTTGGAATCTGTGGCAACAGTGGATGCAGCAGATACATAATTGTTAATAGAATTAATTGCCATAATCTTAACCCTCCTTGGTCAAATGCTTACTAAGTATCCATTCTTAGTCTTATTCATATATTTTATCGGTAAGAATGGGACAAAATATAAGAGGAAGAATTGACCTTTTTTAGAAAAAATGATAACATAAATTTGTATCATGTATACAAAATACAGGAGAAAAACAATGGACGAACTTGCAGTAAAAGCACTGGCAAAAATAAATCTTGGATTGGACGTATTACGTCGGAGAGAAGATGGGTATCATGAAGTAAAGATGGTTATGCAGACCATTCATTTATATGACCAGCTTCATCTTAAGAAAATAGAGTCTGGCATACATTTAGAGACAAATCTTGGATTTCTTCCGGTAGATGAAAGTAATCTGGCTTACCGGGCAGCGAGACTTATGAAAGAAAAATATCAGATTGAAGAAGGCATTGATATCCGGCTGAATAAGCGGATTCCTGTTGCTGCCGGGATGGCAGGTGGAAGCACGGATGCCGCAGGTGTGCTTTATGGAATCAATGAATTATTCAATCTTGGAATAAAGCGGAAAGAACTGATGGAGCTGGGCGTTCAGATTGGGGCTGACGTACCGTATTGCATCATGCGTGGTACAGCCTTGGCAGAAGGCATTGGAGAAAAATTAACTTCACTGCCACCGATGGTGAAGTGTCCGGTAGTGATTGCCAAACCGCAGGTCAGTGTATCTACTAAATATGTCTATGAGAATCTGAAGCTGGATGAGCATACACAGCATCCTGACATTGATGCCTTAATACAGAATATCCGCACAAAGGATTTGCCGGCAATTGCAGGTAGTATGGGAAATCTTTTAGAAACGGTTACTGCAAAAAAGTATCCGGAGATAGAGAAGATAAAAGAACTGATGCGGGAAAATGGTGCATTGAATGCCATGATGAGTGGAAGTGGCCCGACAGTATTTGGACTTTTTGATGAACTGGAAACAGCAAAAATGGCAGCAGCGATTGTACGTCAGAGCGGGCTCGCAAGGCAGGTCTTTGTAACAGATATTTATAATAATAGAAGATAAGAACATGCTCTTTATAAAAAAGGGTTGGAGGGTTAATATATGACAGATAATCTGGAATTAAATATGAATGCATATCTTCCTTTGCGAGATGTTGTATTTAATACACTTCGTGAGGCAATATTAAAAGGAGAATTAAAACCGGGTGAAAGACTGATGGAGCTGCAGCTGGCATCTAAGCTTGGAGTCAGCCGGACTCCGATTCGTGAGGCCATCCGGATGTTAGAGCAGGAGGGGCTTGCTGTAACCGTACCGAGAAGAGGAGCCGAGGTTGCCCGCATGACAGAAAAGGACATGGAAGATGTGTTACAAATCCGGGCAGCTTTAGATGAACTGGCAGTGCAGCTTGCAACAGAACAGATTACAGATGAACAGTTTGATGCATTAGAACAGGCAAGACAGAACTTTGAAAATTCTTTAAAAAGTGATGATGTAAAAGAAATTGCACAGGCAGATGTAGCATTTCATGATGCAATTTATGATGCTACCGGAAATGCAAAACTGGTATCCATGCTGAACAATCTGCGGGAGCAGATGTATCGTTACCGTGTAGAATATTTAAAGGACGAGACGATTTATCCGAGATTATTAAAGGAACATAAGGATATTGCAGAGAGTCTTCGCAGAAAGGACAAGTCTCGTGCTTCAGAAACCATGCGGGAGCATGTGAAGAATCAGGCAGAAGCAGTCAAAGATATGATCCGTCAGCAGGAACAAGACCAATAGCATAAAGAAACAGGAATAAAAAAGCAAAATACGGAAACACTAAGGACAGACCGCACAGGGTCTGTCCTTTTTGCATATGCACAGGTGACTGGAAAATCGCATGCTTATATGCAGAGCTGGCGGACATCCGATACTATAAAAATTATGCCAAGGAGTTGATTTATGCAGCAGAAAGAAGAGAACATCGCAGGGCACACTGCAAAGCATATCGCAGGACACACTGCAGAACATACAACAGAACGTAATGCAGAATACAATGATGAAATTACAACCAGTTTGCAGGAAAATGCTGCACGTTTTCAGAAGATATTTTCCGGGTGTGCGGATATTAAAATGCGAACCATGAAGATTGGACAGAAGCAGCAGATTGCGTGTATGGCAGCATACATAGAGGTAACCGGTGGTGGAGCAATTTTTGAGAAATATCTCGTTGGCAGGCTTTTAAACGAATTGTGTCATTATAATGAAAAAGAAGTCTATGAGCGGCTGTCGCAGAATGCCCTTGGCTTATCGGATGTTACGCCTTTTGATACTTTTTCGGATGCAGCAGCAGGTCTTTTGACCGGAGATACCATTCTATTTATAGATGGCTATGATAAAGCGTTAAAGATTCCGGATAAGGGATACCCTTCTATGGGGATTTCGGAAGTAAATTCAGAAAAGGTAATCCGGGGCTCCAATGAAGGATTTACCGAGTCCGTAAAAGCGAATACGGCATTAGTACGTAAAAGGATTCGTTCTCCGAAAGTAAAGGTAAAAGAGAAAAAGATAGGGCTGCGCAGTAAGACCAATGTGGATTTGATGTATATGGAGGATTTGATTTATCCCGGAGTTTTAGAGGAGGTAGAAAAGCGGCTTGACGGATTTGAAATTGACGGAGTCTTAGACAGTGGAATCATTGAACAGCTTACAGAAGAAAAATGGTATTCTCCATTTCCGCAGTTTCAGACTACACAGCGGCCGGACCGGGCAGCCATGGCAATTTTAGAGGGAAGGGTAGTGCTGATTGCGGATAATTCACCAATTGCACTGATTCTGCCGACGGATTATAACTCCTTCATACAGACCAGTGATGACTATTACAACCGCTGGGAAATTGCATCATTGGGAAGAATTTTACGTTTTCTGGCTTCTTTTTTTGCCATGACATTACCGGGACTGTATCTTGCGGTCTGTAATTTTCATACACAGATACTGCCGACGAAATTGCTGTTATCCTTTGCTGCAGCAAGACAAGGAGTGCCGTTTCCCGGGGGGGTAGAGGTGCTTTTGATGGAGTTATCCTTTGAACTGTTGCGGGAAGCAGGCGTACGCCTTCCGGGAGCTATGGGGAATACCATAGGAATTGTCGGTGGGCTGATTATCGGACAGGCGGCGGTGGAAGCAAATCTGGTCAGTCCTATCGTGGTAATTGTGGTGGCATTTACAGCACTGTGTTCCTTTGCGGTACCCAATGAAGAATTTGCAACAGCATTTCGCATCTTGAAATTTTTCTTTATTGCCATGTGTGCGTGGCTGGGCTTTTTCGGCTTTTTGATGGCTTTACTTGCGGTACTCATTCATCTGTCGCATCTTAAGAGTTTTGGCATTCCATATCTGATGCCCTTTGTAGGCGCAGATGTAACGGATTATCAGGATGAGCGGGACAGTCTGCTGCGTCTGCCATTATATCAATTGCGGCACAGACCGGTTTTTGCGAGACGCCACAATCGTCTGCGGCTTAGGAGGAAAAAGTAATTATGTTTTCAGAAAATCAGAGAATATCAGAGAGGCAGATGGCAAGGCTCCTGATTTTTGATATGTGCGGAATCAGTACGCTGCTGCTTCCCGGACTGTTAGGAAAAATGCTTGGGACAGACGGCGTATTTGCTATATTGCTGGGAGCAGTGCCGGTGTATCTATTTACCTTTCTTCCGGAGCTGCTACAGGAAAAGCGGAAAAGCAGTAATACCAGAAATGGCAGTAATACCAGCAATATCAGCAATATCAGTAATATCGGGAAAAGTTATCCGGAGATTTTAAAAAAACAAGGCAATGGTTTTATTCGTATTTTTGCATTGTTAGTCTATACAGTCGAGGGAATTCTGCTGGCGGGCTATGGCTTATTTCTTTTAAGTGACCTGATGGTGAGTGAATTGTTAAAGGACAGTTCATTTGTGCTGGCAGCAGTTTTACTAATGCTTTTATGTGGCTATGGAATCTGGCAGGGCATCGAAGGGCGTGCCCGGGTGTATGAAATCCTGTTCTGGTTTATATTCCTTCCACTTATTTTAATGCTGCTTCTGGCAACAAAGGATGTCAATACGATTTACTGGACTCCGGTAATGGTACATTCCTGGGGAAACTTTGTTAAAGGGACAGCGGCAGTTGTGCTTCTGTATGGCACAATGGCATTTGTTTTGTTTTTACAGCCCTATCTTGCAGAAAATGTCCGTGTAGGACGAACATGCCGGAAAAGCCTTTGTGTTACAGTGATTTTTAATGCTGCAATCTATCTGATTACGCTTGGCATCTTTGGCAGTGGCATGCTGCCGAAAATGAAATATCCGGCAATTACATTAATGAGCATGATAAAACTGCCAGGCGGTTTCTTCGAACGGCAGGATGCCTTTATGGTAGCAATCTGGTTCTTTACAATTTACGCATTTATCAATACCGGAATGTTTTATGCCTCGGATTTGCTGAAAGCTGTATGGCAAAAGGAAGGGCACCAAAAAGCGGATGGGAAAAATGAAGCGATTCAGGGAAAAGCCGATGCGAAAAGTATAGAAAAATTGATAATACCAATTGTAATGGTTCTTACATTTGCAGTCACATTACTTTTTTACCGGCTACCGGAGTGGAAAATAATGTTTATATGGATTCAGGCAATTGCATTTCTTCCGTTGACGGTAATTCTTCCGCTGTGCATTGGAGAGATAAGGAAATGCCGGGAAAAGGGATAGTGAAAAGGGATAGTGAAAAAGGATAGCGGAAAAAATGGTGGAAAGGAGCAGCAGTATGAAAAATAGAATCGTGACAATTGTTTCCATGATATTTTTGGCAGTCTTATGCCTTGGCGGCTGTGGAAATACAGAGTTGGAAGAACGGAATTTTCCATTGGCAGCAGCGGTGACTTTGACAAAGGAGAACTATCAGATGGCATTTGGCTTTGAGCAGCTTAAGGATGTGGCAGATGAGAAAAGCGAAAAAGAGAATACATCGGTACTTCTGGCGGAAGGAAAAGACTGCATGGAGCTGTTTTTACATGCAGATGGGGAAAATCCTGGAGAGATGGATTATAACCATTTAAAGGCACTGATTCTAAACCGGTCGCTTTTAGAGGATGAAAAGCGGCTGGGGGCATTTCTTGGGTATCTGGAAGAGGAAAATCTTTTTTCAAGGAATACGCTGCTTTTTGTTACGGAGGATGAACCGGATCAGGTGATGGAGATGGATACAGTTTTAAAAGAGCCGGTAGGAACTTATCTGAATGAAAGAATTGCCTCGGATGAACGTTTTAAGGACAGTGAGGCAGTTACCCTGGGCAGCCTGTTCCGGATATGTGAAAATGAGAACGAAAATCTGTGGATTCCCTATATTAACTGTGCAGAAGATAAAATGATACTGGAAAAATATTATCTGATGCAGGGCAGGACGGCAGCAGGCAAAGTGGACCGGGAAACGGGAGAACTGGCTTTGCTCTCAGAGCAGAAGATGAAAAGCTACAGCATTTCACTTGAAGATGCAGAAAGTGTAACACTTAGTAATTTATGCTGCAGCTATGCTTTTACGGAGCAGAATGGCCAGGTGACGGAAACCGTTACAATAAAGGCGGATGGAAAGTATCAGGGCAACAGGGAACTGCTGCAGAAAACAAAGCACAGGGATGAAAAATTGGAAGACATTCATACAGACAGTCAGGATGAAAATGCACTGCTGGAAGTGGAAGCAGAAATAGAGCAGACTTTGGAAGAAAAGATGGATGCCATGACAGAAAAATTGCAACAGAATCAGAATGCAGATGGAACAAACAGTTATTATAAATTAGGGGCATATGCAAGGGATATTTATTTGCAGTTTCAGAAGGATTGGAGCGGTTACCGGAAAAACCTGACAGTGGAATATCATTGGGATGTCACGCTGGTGACATCTCCGTAGGATGCTGGACACCCGGTTACACTGGTAACATTGGAAACATCTTTGTAAGATGTCTGGTTCTGGTGATGCGGATGGCAGCCGATTATTTCTTAAGTTAATTTATTAATTTGACTTAGATTGGGCAAAAACAGAAAGATTACATTACTTTTTGCCCAAAATGAGTTGCAGAAGGAAGCATAGTCTTTGTTATTTACTTCTGATTGGGTAAAAAGACTTCATTTTTCTAGAATCTTACCCAAACCGAGAGAACTTCGGAGATAACAGCAGAGGAGATTGGGCAAAAAAGAGTCATTTTTCTTAAATTATACCCAAATCAACTTCACCAGCGACTTTTGAGAGAAAAGTCGCAAACTCAACCGTGTCCCTAAAAAGAAAAGTTACAAACTCAACCGTGTCCCTAAAAAGAAAAGTTACAAGCTCAGCCGCATCCCACCAAGAAAAATTTACAACCCCACCACATTTCTACATAAAATTTTCTCCCCCAAAAAGTTATCAAAATGTATAGAAAAAATTTTTTCGGTTATATTCCAGATAGAAAGTCAGAATGGTATGGCTAAAGAAAGCGTAGCAAGGAAAAGAAGAAACAAGAAATCAGAAACATGAAAAGGAGTTTTAAGATGAAAGAATATAACCGAAAAAAATTGTATTTAAAAAGAGCGTTGTTCTATGGCATGCTGTTATTACTGTTGGTATTTACGGTGGACAGTGCGAAAAAGGCTTATGAGGGGCGAAGAATGCAGGAGGACATTGCAGAAAAGATTCTGCGTTTCCATGTCAGGGCAAACAGTGATGGGGAAGCAGATCAGGCACTGAAGCTTAAGGTGCGGGATGCTGTTGGAAAAGAAATGGGAGAACTTTTGCAGGATGCTAAGACAGCCGAAGAAAGCAGCCGGATTGCAAGAGAACACTTCCCAGAAATTATACATATTGCAAAAGAAGTCATCCGGCAGGAGGGCTATGATTATCCGGTAGAGGTGAAATTATCTTCCGTGGAGTTCCCGGTAAAGACCTATGGCAGTTATACGTTCCCGGCGGGAACTTATCAGGCACTGGAAGTGATTATCGGAGCAGGCATGGGACATAACTGGTGGTGTGTCATGTATCCGAATATGTGCTTTGAAGGAAGTGTCTATGAGGTTGTGGATGGTAAATCAGAAAAGGTATTGAAGGATACCTTGAGTGAGACGGAATATCAGTCTCTGATGGAAGAGAAGAATTATAAGATTTCATGGAAATGGCTGGATTTCTGGGATAAATAGTGCTATACTGACCTGGATTTCTATAGAAGGAGCGGATTAGATGACAAAAGATGTAATTGTATCAATCAGCGGATTACAGATGCCGGCAGAAGGAGAAGCAGAGCCGGTTGAAGTGATTACAGTAGGGGATTATTACCAGAAAAACGGAAAACATTATGTGCTGTATGAAGAAGTAAATGAAGGTTTTGAAGGAAGCACAAAGAATATAATCAAGATGCAGGAAAACTGTATTGATATTACAAAAAAAGGAGTTTCCAATGTACACATGGTCTTTGAAAAGAACCGGAAAAATATGTCTTATTATGGAACGCCATTTGGAAATCTTCTGGTTGGAATTGATGCAAAGGATATTAAAGTGGAAGAGACAGAACATTGTATTGATGTGCAGATAGATTATGCATTGGAGGTAAACTATGAGCATCTGGCAGACTGTACAATTAAGATGAAGATTGCATCAAAAGAAAAAGGCGAATTCAGTCTTACGTAGCTGGATGTATAAAAATAGAGCTGGGTGAAAACCCAGCTCTATTTTTATTTTATTTACCAGCTTTTTCTTTTAATTTTGCCATAAAGCCTTTTTTCTTTTTGGCAGGTGCTTCGATAGGACCACGCATTCCTTTTACTGCGGTAATGTAAAGCCCGCTGACAGTAGCTTTTACTTCCTTCTTAACCGGAACGGAATCAAAAATCTGTCCGTCACAGATTAAAGTCATAACCTTTGGACCAACCTTTGCTTTGACGATTGGAAGTTTGGAACGGCGGAGCATTTTCGGAGTCTGGGCAATGACATTTGCCGGAAGACCGGAATCTTTAAGCCGCATCTTCTTCTTATCGATAATCAGCATGGAAATGGTCTGTGCTGCTGCTGCAATCTGGGCATCCTGTTCTTCTTTCTTTTTCTGAGCTCGTTTGCCCACAAAATAAAGAACAATCAGGGCAATAATCATAATAATCAGTATTGTTAATAATACAATCGCAAATTTTGGCACGATGAAAACCTCCTTAAGTAAAATCCAAATATGATTGTATCATTGATTGGCGGGATTGACAACCTGCAAATGCGAAAAATTCTATGAAATGCTTTTATTTTCGGTGAAAATGTGGTATCTTTAGAAAGTATGACTGACTGGAAAAATCCAGCCTTTGAATGAAAGACAGAAGGGAAATAAATATGAAGAAGAAAATAGTAGCAGTATTGTTATGCCTGACACTGGCATTTTCAGTAACTGGCTGTGGAAAAGACAAGAAAAGTGAATCGGTAGAGAATACAGAGAGCACAGAAGTGGTATCCAGTGCGGCAATTGATTTTGACCCGCTTGATTATGTGGAACTGGGCGATTATATGGGATTGTCAGTAGCTTTGACAGACGATTATTCCGTAAGTGATGATGATGTGAAGACTTTTATTGAGAATAGCGTAATTACCAACTATCCATACTATGTAGATACGGATAAAACAGTGGTAGAGGATGGAGATGCTGTAAATATCGATTATGAAGGATTAAAAGATGGTGTGGCATTCAGCGGTGGAACTGCAACAGATACGGTCTTAGAGATTGGAAGCAATACGTTTATTGACGGCTTCGAAGAAGGACTGATTGGTGCAAAAGTAGGGGATAAAGTAACCTTGAATCTTACATTCCCGGAAAGCTATAAAAATACAGACCTGGCAGGACAGGCGGTTGTGTTTAATGTAACCATCAATAAAATTGTTGAGAAACAGGATATTACTTATGACAATATGACAGATGAATATGTGGCATATGTCAATGCTAAGGCCAGCCTTGGCTATGATACGGTAGATGAGATGAAGGCAGATGCACGCAATTATATGGAATCTTCTAAGGAATCCTCCAAGAAATCTGCAATCCGTTCTGCAGTAATGGACAAGTTAGGAGAGGTATGTACCGTAAAGGAAATTCCGGATGGACTTCTGGATGCCCGTATGGAAGAGGTAATGGCACAGTATGAATCCTATTACTGCAGCGATGGAAGCAGCCTTAAGGATTATGTGGAAAATACAGCAAATCAGGATTATGATGAATTTGTAAGCAATGTAACTGACGAAGTGACATCAGATCTTAAGACACAGATGATTTTAGAGGCAATTGCAGAAAAGGAAGGCATTGAGTTTGACCAGGATGGCTTTGACAGCTACGTTGGAAATCTTATGAGCAATTACAGCTACAGCGATGAATCCACATTATACAAATCATATGGATTGAACGCAGACAGCGGAAAAGAATATTTAAAGAAAGTATATGTATGCAATCTGGCACTTCAGAAAGTAGTTGACAGTGCAACTGTTGAAGATGAGGCAGGAACAGAAAATGTTACAGATACTGAATTAAATACAGAAAACTAAAAAGGATTAGAAAATTTTTTATCTAAGGGGGATAGAAAAATGGAACTTGTTGACATCAGAGATTTATTTCACCATCAGGAAGATTATGTAGGTAAGAAGATTACCGTCGGAGGCTGGGTAAGAAGTAACCGTAATTCTAAAAACTTCGGATTTATCGTAGTAAATGACGGAACTTTCTTTGAGCCACTGCAGGTAGTATATGCAGACGGACTGGAGAATTTTCAGGAGCTTACCAAAATTAATGTGGGCGCAGCTATTGTTGTTACCGGAGTGCTGGAAGCTACACCGGAAGCAAAGCAGCCATTTGAAATTCAGGCAGAGGAAATCATAATTGAAGGCGCATCTGCACCGGATTATCCGTTACAGAAGAAACGCCACAGCTTCGAATATTTAAGAACCATTTCACATTTAAGACCACGTACCAATACCTTTGAGGCAGTATTCCGTGTGCGTTCCCTGATTGCATATGCAATTCATAAGTTCTTCCAGGAGAGGGACTTTGTCTATGTACACACTCCGCTGATTACCGGAAGTGACTGTGAGGGTGCCGGGGAAATGTTCCAGGTTACTACCATGGACTTAAATAACATTCCACACAAGGAAGACGGAAGCATTGATTATACACAGGATTTCTTTGGAAAACCAACCAATCTTACCGTAAGTGGACAGTTAAACGGAGAGACCTTTGCACTGGCGTTCAAAAATATTTATACCTTTGGACCAACCTTCAGGGCGGAGAATTCCAATACTACAAGACATGCTGCAGAGTTCTGGATGATTGAGCCGGAAATCGCATTTGCAGATCTGGAAGATGACATGGTACTGGCGGAGAGTATGCTGAAATATATTATTTCCTATGTTATGGAACATGCACCGGAAGAAATGCAGTTCTTTAATTCCTTTGTAGACAAGGGACTGATTGAACGGCTGAATAATGTATTACATTCCGATTTTGCAAGAGTGACTTATACAGAAGCCATTGAACTTCTGGAGAAGAATAATGATAAATTTGATTACAAGGTATCCTGGGGCTGTGACCTTCAGACCGAGCATGAGCGTTTCTTAACCGAGCAGGTTTTCAAGAGACCGGTATTCGTAACAGATTATCCAAAGGAAATCAAAGCCTTCTATATGAAACTCAATGAAGATGGCAAGACAGTTGCAGCAGTTGATTGTCTGGTGCCAGGAATCGGAGAAATTATCGGAGGAAGCCAGAGAGAGGATGACTACGATAAATTATTAGAAAGAATCCATGAACTTGGATTAAAAGAGGAAGATTACAGCTTCTATCTTGATTTACGTAAATATGGTTCTGCAAGACATGCAGGCTTCGGACTTGGATTTGAAAGATGCGTCATGTATCTTACCGGTATGGCAAACATCCGTGATGTCATTCCGTTCCCAAGAACCGTTAACACCTGTGAATTGTAAGAGCAGCAGGTTATAAAAGAAGTATATAGAAGAAGGGCGTATGAAAAAACTTTCGTTTTTTCATACGCCCTTCTTTTGAATCATGGATTGATTTTATATAAGATAAATAAAGGGAGGTATTTTGCTTAACCCATAATTACTTCAACAGTAACTTCTTTCTTAGACGGATCAAATGGAATCATATTGCCATCAACAATAACACCATCTACAGTAAGAACCTTGACACCTTTCTGTACGCCAGTTGGATTCTTTACCTGAATGTGATAAGTTACACCACGGAAATCACGTTTTGCGGTAAAGCCGGATAAAGTAGATGGAATACATGGGTCAATTACAAGACCATCATAATCCGGACGGATACCTAAGATATACTGGGATACATCAAGGAAGGTCCATGCAGCAGTACCGGTAAGCCAGCTGTTCTTTGCTTCACCGAAGTTTGGAGCATCTTTTCCGGCAATCATCTGAGAGTACACATATGGTTCAGTGCGGTGAATTTCGCTGATATCTTCGATATAAGCAGGACAGGTTCTGGTGTATACCTGCCATGCACGGTCGCCACGTCCAACGACTGTTTCTGCAATGGAAATCCATGGATTGTTGTGACAGAAGATACCTGCATTTTCTTTGTATCCAGGTGGATAGGAAGAAATTTCACCGAGCTCTACATGGTATTTGTGATAAGGTGGCTGCAGCAGTACAATACCGTATTTGGTATCTAAGTATTTTTCAACAGACTGCATTGCCTGAAGACAATTGCCTTCTTTCAGGCCGATTTCGGCCATAACACAGAATCCCTGCGGCTCGATAAAGATTTTACCGTCGTCACATTCTTTGGAACCGATTTTCTGTTTGTAGTGGTCGTAAGCTCTTAAGAACCATTCGCCATCCCAGCCGGCATCAAGAACGGTTTTTTCCATGGAAGCAATTGCTTCTTCCGCTTCTTTGGCTTCTTCTTCCAGACCTTTGTGTTTGCAGATTTCTACATAATCTTTACCATATTTTACAAACATGCCTGCGATAAATACAGATTCTGCATTTGGCCCCTCAGATGGTCCAAAGGTCTGGAAGGATTCACCCGGCTCTTCTGAGAAGCAGTTTAAGTTCAGACAGTCATTCCAGTCAGCACGTCCAATCAGAGGAAGTCCATGTGGTCCTAAGTGTGTTCTGGTATAGTTGAAGGAACGTCTTAAATGTTCCATAAAATCGGTTGATTTGCTTTCGTCATTATCATAAGGAGTGATTTCATCTAAAATGGAGTAATCTCCGGTCTCCTTGATATAAGCAGCAGTACCGGCAATGAGCCATAACGGGTCATCATTGAATCCGCTTCCAATATCAGCATTTCCTTTTTTGGTAAGTGGCTGATACTGATGGTAAGCACTTCCATCCTCAAACTGGGTGGATGCGATATCTAAAATACGCTGTCTTGCACGGTCCGGAATCAGATGAACAAATCCTAAAAGATCCTGACAGGAATCACGGAAGCCCATGCCTCGTCCAATTCCGGATTCGAAATAGGAAGCGGAACGTGACATATTAAAGGTAACCATACACTGATATTGATGCCAGATGTTTACCATACGGTCTAACTTCTCTTCAGAAGAAGATACGGTAAAGTGGTTTAAAAGGTTATTCCAGTATTCTTTTAATTCTGCTAAAGCAGCGTCAGCTTTTTCTGTGGTATCAAAACGTTTTAATAATTCTTCTGCCGGTTTTCTGTTGATGCATCCGTTTTCAGCAGGACCATCCCATTTCTCGGCAACCGGATTCTCTACATAACCCAGTACAAAAACAAAGGATTTTGATTCGCCCGGTGCAAGAGAAACCTTGATATGGTGGGAACCAATCGGAGACCAGCCGCTTGCTACAGAGTTCTTAGAGGTTCCGTTTATGACAACTTCCGGCGCGGAATTTTCGCCATAAG
The DNA here is from genome assembly GCF_020687575.1 of Roseburia sp. CLA-AA-H209. Lineage (NCBI taxonomy): Bacteria > Bacillati > Bacillota > Clostridia > Lachnospirales > Lachnospiraceae > Roseburia > Roseburia sp. CLA-AA-H209. Next base: position 187,309 of record NZ_JAJEQU010000002.1, on the reverse strand, counting down.
CACCAAGGAAAGATTCACGGTCGGTATCGAATCCGGCAAGCTGGGTATTTACAGCATATACCGCATAATGATTACGGCGTTCGCGGTATTCTGTCTTATGATAAAGGGCAGAGCCGTGAATTTCCACTTCACCGGTACTGAAGTTACGCTGGAAGTTTGTCATATCATCCATGGCATTCCACAGACAGAATTCTACATAAGAGAATACGGAAATTTCTTTGTGTTCACTGCCGTGGTTGGTCAGTGTCAGTTTGTTAATCTCACAGGTATTTCCCATAGGAACAAACATGGTCAGCTCTGCGGATAACTGATTTTTGCTTCCTTCAAAAACAGAGTAGCCTAATCCATGCCGGCACTGATAGGAATCTAATTCAGTCTTGGCTGGCATCCATCCCGGATTCCAGATGGTGTCACCGTCTTTGATATAGTAATAATGTCCATTGCTGTCATAAGGAATATTGTTGTAACGATATCTTGTAAGACGAAGGAGCTTGGCATCTTTATAGAAACTGTATCCTCCACAGGTGTTAGAAACCAGTGAAAAGAAATCTTCACATCCTAAATAGTTGATCCATGGAAGTGGAGTCTTTGGGGAAGTGATGACATATTCTTTCGCTGCATCATCGAAATGTCCAAATTTCATAATTAAATAACCTCCTTAAATGCAATAAGCTCGAAAACGATTAAGAGAGGTATTTCTTTAGATTGAGTATAATATAAGAATCAGGAAAAAGCAACAGAAATATTGATAAAATGCTTATTTCATTGAGATGAAGGCAAAAAAACGGATTTGTATATCGTCCAGCAGGCAGGTAAAACAATAACGATTAAGTAAAAAGATAGGTTGAAATTCGGCTTGATGTAGAAGAAAGAAAACAAGATTAGTAAAAAATGCACAAAACTGACGAATTAAAACTGGATAACTATTACAAATATACAAAAAAAGGTTGCATTTCACACTGAATATGTTATGATAAAGATACGAAAACGATTAAGAAAAGCAACTCGAAACAGTGAGGTGCAAAAGATGGTATCTTTAAAAGACATTGCGAAAGAATGTGGTGTATCAACTGCAACAGTTAGCAAAGCACTGAATGGACAACATGATATTGGAGAAGAAACAAAAGCAAGAGTAAGAGAGACAGCAGAGCGGATGGGGTATTTTCCAAATGCAGCTGCCAGAGCATTAAAGACCAACCGTTCCTACAACGTAGGAGTCCTGTTTCAGGAAGAAGCAGGAAGTGGTCTGACACATGAATATTTTTCAGGTGTGCTAAATGGAATTAAGGTGCAGGTTGAGAAGATGGGATATGATGTAACATTTATCAACAACAGTTACGGAGTAAAGAAAACCTCATTTTTTGAACATTGCAGATACCGGAACTTTGAAGGAATCGTTATCGTGTGTGCTGATTTTGCCAGCCAGGGAGTGCTTGAATTAATGAACAGTGCATTCCCGGTAGTGACCATTGATTATACACATTACAATTGCACAGCAGTTTGTTCCAATAATGTAAAAGGAATGGAAGAGCTGCTGAAGTATATATATAAGAAGGGTCACCGAAAAATTGCTTACATACATGGACAGAAAAACTCGAATGTAACACGAGAAAGACTTACAAGCTTTTACCGGACGATGGAAGAACTTCATATTAAGGTAAATGAAGATTACATTCGGGAAGCTGCTTATCTGGAAACAAAGGGAGCGGCGGAGCAGACAGAAATCTTACTTGATATGGATGACCCGCCAACCTGTATTCTTTATCCGGATGACACCTCTTTAATCGGAGGAAAAAACGTGATTATGGAACATGGGATGCATATCCCGGAAGATGTTTCCATTGCAGGATATGACGGAACTAGAATTTCCCAGTTATCCCATCCGAGGATCACAACGATTCGTCAGGATACAGAAGAAATAGGAAGAGAAGCAGCCAGGCGTCTGATTGATGCCATAGAGAAACCGAGAACTACTCTCATAGAGAGAGTCATTATAGAGGGCACTTTGATTACCGGCCAGTCGGTAGGAGAGCTGCCTGAAAACAACATCCAAAAGGATGACGAATAAGAAGGAGGAGAACTCAATGAAAAAGAAACTTATCAGTACTTTATTGTGTGTATCCATGGTAGCAGCTATGGTAGCTGGATGTGGATCAGGAGATGACACAAAGGATGCGAATAATGATGCATCCAACACAGAAGGAACAGCAGATGCGGATGCAGACACAGACAGTGATTCTACAGAAGTAGAGAATACAATCACCGGTGATCCTAGTGCAGATGATGCATTTGTAGTATGGGGCTGGAACGACGATATCAAGAATATCTTAGATGGACCGTTTGCAGAGCAGTACCCAGACCTTGCAAAACGTATCGTATTCGTAAATGCAGGTGGATCTGATTATTATCAGACAAAGATTGATGAAATCTTAGATGATCCTGATAATGAATTGTATCCAGACCTGATGGGACTTGAGGTTGACTACGTTTTGAAATATGTAAACAGCGACTGGCTGACCTCAGTTGGTGACTGCGGAATTACAGCAGATGATTATGCAAATCAGTATCAGTACAATCTGGATCTTGGTACCGTAAGTGGTGAGGATTCATCTGATGCAAACAATGTAAAAGCATTATTCTGGCAGGCTACTCCTGGATGCTTCCAGTTAAGAGCTGATCTTTGTGAGAAATACCTTGGAACAACTGATCCTGCTGAATTAAGCACAATGTTCTCTACATGGGATGGAATCCTGGAAGCAGCAAGAAAAGTAAATGATGCATCAAGCGGAAAATGTAAACTGTTCTCTGGTTATGATGAGTGTTTCCGTGTACTTTCTAACTCAAGAGCAACTGGTTGGTATGGCGATGACGATGTAATTACTGTAGATGACAATATGACAGAGTACATGGATCTTGCTAAGACAATGGTAGACGAAGGATTAACCTATGAAACAGACCAGTGGTCAACAGACTGGTATGCAAACATGGAAGGTGACGGCGAGACATCTAATGCAGCAGTTGCTTACTGTGGATGCCCATGGTTCACATACTGGAGCTTAAAAGATACCTGGAAAGGTAACACAATCCTTGTAAATGCTCCGGAACAGTTCTACTGGGGTGGTACAGGACTTGCAGCAACAGCTAACTGTGCAGACAAAGAAATGGCTGGAACAATTATCAAAGCATTTACCTGTGACACAGACTTCATGGTATCTATCAATGCCAAGAACAGTGATTTCGTAAACAACAAAGAAGCTGTTAAGAAGATTTCTGAAGCTGGTGCAACATGTGACTATTTATATGAAGCAGCTGGTCAGGACATCATGGCATTCTACTTACCAATGGCTGATTCCATCAGTGCTAAGAATGCAACAGCAGAAGATCAGAACATCAACTCTGCTTGGTCTACTCAGGTGAAAGAGTATGCAGCAGGAAACAAGGATAAGGATACTGCAATCGCAGATTTCAAATCCGCAGTACATGACTCCTATTCATACTTAAAAGCTGAATAATCAGTAAAAGAACAATAACTATGCTGCCCTTTCCGGCATGGGAAGGGCAGCATTTATAAACAAAACTATTGGAGAGTTGTTTTAAAATATAGGGAAATGGAAGATGGATTGAGAGGAGTTGGCAAAGATGGACAAAAAGAAAAAACGTAAACATATTGAATATGGCAGATATGGATACTTCTTTATCGCCCCATTCTTCATTGCATATTGTCTGTTTCAGTTATGGCCGTTATTTAATACATTTTACTATAGTACATTAAGCTACTATAAGAGAAACGGTAGAGAATTTATTGAATTTTGTGGAGTAGACAATTTCAAAAATATTCTCGGACTGACAGCCGGTGAAAAAGGATATGCATTGATTTATTTGAAAAATACACTGACAATGTGGGTATGTAACTTTATTCCACAGATTTTAGTTTCATTGTTACTGGCAGTATGGCTGACTGATAACATTGTAAAATTAAAAGCTCAGGGCGCATACAAAATTATTATTTACTTACCTAGTATTATCACAGCAGCGTCTGTATCTGTTTTATTCAATGCAATGTTTTCCCAGTATGGACCAATTACACAGACTTTACGTGATATGGGAATCATTTCACAGAAATTTAACTTTATGACAAGCGTCGGCGGAACGCGGGGGTTAATATCATTTATCCTCTTCTGGATGTGGTATGGAAATACAACCCTGTTGCTGATATCAGGAGTTTTGGGAATTGACCCAAGTCTTTATGAAGCAGCTGATATTGATGGAGCAACCGGATGGAAGAAATTCCGTTATTTAACGCTTCCATTATTAAAACCGATTATGTTATACGTATTGATTACTTCTGCAATCGGTGGTTTACAGATGTACGATATCCCGGCATTATTCAATGTCAGTAAGTCAGGACTTATCGGACAGCCGGATGATTCATCCACAACAATGGCAATGTACATCATGAGATTATATCAGAGTGATGTAGGTAAGGCAGCAGCAGTATCTGTATTCCTGTTTATTCTGACCTTGATTATCAGTCTTATCTTCTTCGGAACGATGACGGATCGGAGCGAGAAGAAATATAAGAAAGGAGGGAATCGATAATGGCAAGTTTTGATATGGCAATGAGTGGACAGACATCCCAGCCAAAACAGAAAAGTTATTCGAAAGTATTACATACAAAAAGAGCAATCCGAGGTTTGATTTGTATCCTCTTCTGTCTCCTTAGTTTACTGCCATTCCTTTTAATGGTTATGAATGCGACCAGAACTTCTGGAGATATTCAGGCAGGTGTATCCTTGATTCCTTCCTCCCACCTGATGGAGAACTGGAACATGCTTCTTCAGAAGCAGAATGGTATGAGATTAACATTAGAAAGAGCAATGTTGAACTCCTTATGTATCACAGTACCAGGTACCTTCCTTGCAGTATATTGTTCCTGTATGACAGCTTATGGAATTCATGTATATAACTTCAAAGCAAAGAAGTTTGCATGGGCGTTCATCATGGCAATCATGATGGTGCCGAACCAGATTACAATCATTGGTTTCTACCGTTTTATGTTAAAACTGAATCTGGTAGATACTTATATCCCATTGATTATTCCTTGTATCGCAGCACCGGCAGTTGTATTCTTCATGAAGCAGTATATGGAAAGTACCTTATCCATTGAAATGATTGAAGCTGCACGAATTGACGGAGCAAGAGAATTTCGGATTTTCAATACCATTATCATGCCGATTATGAAACCGGCAGTAGCAACACAGGCAATCTTCCAGTTTATTGCACAGTGGAATAACCTCTTTACCCCAACCATCATGTTAACAACTGATGAGAAGAAAACACTTCCATTGTTTGTACAGATGCTGACATCTGATCAGTTCCGTGTAGATTACGGTGTTGTATATGTAGGCCTTACTGTAACGGTACTTCCATTAATTATTGCTTACCTCATCCTTTCAAAATACATTGTAGCAGGTGTAGCACTTGGTGGTGTAAAGGGCTAAAACAAAGATAATTCTTTTTTCCATTTCCTCATACAAAATATAATTAAGCGCGAAGAGAGGTTGCCGAAAGGCAGTCTCTCTTTGTGTGTATACAATCGCTTGCAATTAGACAAGTTCTGTGATACACTTTCAAACGTTGCAAGTACCCCGTAAAACCAAGGTCTTTGGGGAAGAAGAAACCGAGTGTTCGAGACCTTCCACTCGTAAAACAAAACTAGAGGAGACAAAAGAATATGAGAAACAAAAAAGTATTATTTATTGTGCAGGCTGCGTTAATTGCAGCAATCTATGTGGCACTGACTTATCTTAGCAGTATTGCAGGACTGGCATCCGGTACGATTCAGGTGCGTATTTCAGAAGCATTATGTATTCTGCCAGTATTTACGACTGCAGCAATTCCGGGATTATGGCTGGGATGTTTTCTGGCAAATATGCTGACGGGCGGTATTCCTGTGGATGTTGTGTGCGGAAGCATTGCAACTTTGATTGGAGCGTTTGGAACTTATGCATTAAGAAAGCATAAATTTGCATGCACATGGCCGCCGGTTATTGCAAATATGGTGATTGTACCTTTTGTATTACGCTATGGTTATGGCTTTATTACAGAATATAAAGGCGTTGACTGGTCGATTCCATTTAATGCACTTACTGTTGGAATCGGAGAAGTTATCACCTGTGTGATTTTAGGCAGTGTATTACTCCGGGTACTGAATAAGTACCGCAATGTAATCTTTCATGAATAAAAATAAAATAATACTTGCAATTTAAAATGCCATAAAATATAATGGTTTTAGACCAAAGAGGGTATATTCGAAAGAATATGCCCTCTTTTTACATCTGAAAAATACTTAAAGAGGGTGATTGATTGAAAACACTAGAGACAAATGACTGGATGATTTTAAATAGTATTATTTATAAGATTTATACGACGGAAGATGCAGATATTATGCGGGAGCAGTTTTTAGAGCAGATGAAGATGGTGCTGGATTTTGACAGTGCAGATTTTTTTCTCGCAGACAGCCAGGAGAGCAAGCATCTGGTAAGACCGGTCACTTATAATTGTGATGATGAATCCCCGATGTATGATGAAATGAATGCTGACCGCGGAATTGTATATAGCGGAAAGAGCCTGGTGTACCGGGAAACTGATATGATATCGGATGAAAAAAGGGTACAGACAGAATATTATCAGAAGGTGTACCGGCCAAATAACTGGCATTATGCAATCCAGATGATATTGGGAAGAAATAAGGAATTTCTGGGTGTTGTCACTTTTTACCGGACAATTGGAAAAGACAATTTCCAGTATGATGACATTTTTATTCTGGACATGTTAAAAGACCATCTGGCATTCCGGCTGTATAAGGACGGACAGCAAAAGGATGAAAGGGCAGAGAAACTTACGATAACAGAAGTAACAGAGAAATATGAACTGACAAAGCGGGAGCATACGATACTGCAGCTTCTGATGCAGGGAAAGGATAATCATACCATCTGTGAAGAATTGTCCATAAGCGTAAATACATTAAAGAAGCATATCTTAAATATCTATCGGAAGCTGGGTATCAGAAACCGTGTTCAGATGTTTAAAATGATTAAAGAAAAAGAGTGATTTTTCTATATCGAAAATCTGATGGATATTTTTGCATTGCCGGAAGAGGAAGCAGATAATTTATTGCAGGGTGGTAAAGAACAGTAAAATATATATTGGAATAGCATGATTTAAGGAGAAGGTTCGCTATTGTCATAACCGATGGAAAGGGGCAATAGGGAATCTTTTTTACTGTACAGGAAATTGCTTTCCTGTACAGTAAAAAACGCTCCGCGAGGATGCACACTGCGGCGTATAAGGTAGAAGTTGCAAGCGACCGCCGCAGGCGCGAGAATGTGCCAAGGCACATTCTATGTTCCGATAAACATGGGAAACATATTTCTAGTAGTTTATGGCAGGAGCAGAATTTGACAATCTGGGGTATAATAATTGAAGAAGAAAAGAGAATGAGGAAGATGATATGATAGAATTTAGACCAATAACCATAGATGACAGAGACTGGATGAGTGAAAAGCTTAGGGAAGATAACAGACAGGGCTGCGAATACAGCTTTGCAAATAACTTTATCTGGTCTGTGATATATAAAGTGGAAGTGGCAGAAGTCTGCGGCTGCTGCGTGATAAAATTCGATGCAGAAGGGGAAGACTGTTATGCATTCCCAATTGGAGCCGGAGATAAGAAGGCAGCAATTATGCAGCTCCTTACACATGCAAAAGAAGATAACAGCAAGCTCTATATTGAAAGTATTGAGGAGGCAGACCGGGAGTTTTTAGAAACGTATTTTTCCGGTATTTTTCAGATCGAAGAAAACAGGGACAGCTTTGATTATATTTATACAGTGGACAAGCTGACCAGTCTGGCAGGAAAGAAGCTTCATGGCAAACGAAATCACATTGCAAGATTTAAAGATGACGAGGATTGGAGTTATGAGCCAATGACAGCGGAAAATAAGCAGGAATGCTATGATATGAATCTTAAGTGGTGCGACCGGAGAGCCTGCAAGTGGAATGAGGATATGAGTGATGAGCAGTGTGCCCTGAATCAGGCAATGAAATATTTTGATGAGTTGCATTTAGAGGGCGGCATATTGCGTAAGGCTGGAGAAATCGTAGCATTTACCATAGGAGAACGATTAAATTCCGATACTTATGTAGTGCATTTTGAAAAAGCATTTCCGGAAATACAGGGTGCTTATCCAATGATTAACCAGCAGTTCGTAATGCATAATTGTCAGGAGTATAGTTATGTAAACCGAGAAGATGATGCCGGGGATGAAGGACTGCGAAAGGCAAAATTATCCTATTATCCTGATATTTTGCTGAAAAATTATACTGCACGGGAGATTTAAGATGGAAATACGGTTTGCAACAAAAGAGATGATTCCACAGATAAAAGAGATTTGGCATCGGTGCTTTGGGGATGAAGAGGACTATATGGAATTCTATTTCACGCACCGGTTTACGGAAGAAAATATGCTGGTGTGTACGGAAGATAAGAAGCCTGTGGCAATGACAACATTTCTTAAGGCGTATCTTGTGACCGGGGAAGGTGAGATACCGGTACATTATGCTTATGCAGTAGCAACCCTGCCGGAATACCGGGGCAGGGGCTATGCAAAAATGCTGTTAGAAAAAGGAAAACAGCATTTTCAAACACCGATTGTCTTAGAACCAGCCAGTGAAAGCCTCATATACTATTATGAGAAGCTGGGATTCCGTATGGCATTTTGCGTAGCAGAGAGAACCATTCTTCCGGACGAAATTGCAGAAGCAAAAGGGGAAGAAAAAGGGCAGCAGAAATACTGGCTGCTTACAGTGACACCGGATGAGTATGTGAATCTTCGGGATGCCTTTTTTACGGAAAATGGTTATATCCGCTGGGATAAGGATGCAATTACTTATGCGTTGCTGGAAAATGACTATGCAGATGGTTATGCTTATAAAGTGCAGCACCATGGCAGAGAGGATCTTTTATTATTCCGGGAAGAGGAAAATGCAATCGAAGTATTGGAAACAACTTTATCAGAGCAGGATTTGCTGGCGGTATTAAAGCGGCTTCGGATAAAAGTTCCGGTCAGAGTCAGAAAATCTCTGGCGGCAGTTGAAAGAGAAGAACGAGTCGGAAATGATAAAAAAGAACAGGGCTATCAGAAAAAAGATTTTGGCATGATAACCGGCTGTGATGAGGTAAAGAATGGGTACTTGAATCTTACGCTGGAGTAGAAACTTTATGAGATAAATTCTATATGAGAGAAGAATTTTATAAGAAGATAATGAAATGCTGCTTTAGAATAGCAAGTGTGAAAGGAGGTTTTATATGATTGGAATATATATCTGGATTCCGTTTATAGGAACATTTTTAGGGGCGGCCTGTGTGCTGTTTATGACTGGGGAGTTGAAGCCGCTGGTGCAGAAATCCCTGCTGGGATTTGCATCCGGAGTCATGGTGGCAGCGTCGGTATGGTCACTATTGATTCCGTCTTTGGAAATGTCAGAAGAAATGGGAAGGTTATCATTTATTCCGGCAGCAGTTGGATTTGCCCTTGGAATTGCATTTTTGCTGATTTTGGATAGGATTATTCCGCATTTACATTTAAACAGTGATGAGCCGGAGGGAATTAAAGCACACCTAAAAAAAACAACCATGCTGGTACTGGCAGTTACCTTACATAATATTCCAGAAGGAATGGCAGTGGGTGTAGTATTCGCAGGATTTCTGATGGGCAGCGGAAATATTACTTTGACAGGAGCGCTTGCCCTGGCAATCGGTATTGCCATTCAGAATTTCCCGGAGGGTGCAATTATATCCTTGCCACTTCGCAGTGAAGGAACCGGAAAAGGAAAAGCATTTCTTTACGGTGCACTGTCTGGCATTGTAGAGCCGATAGCTGCAATTATAACCATTGCAGCAGCATCCATAGTGATTCCGATTCTGCCGTATCTGTTATCGTTTGCAGCAGGCGCCATGATTTATGTGGTAATCGAAGAACTGCTGCCGGAGGCATCCACAGGCAGCCATTCGAATATTGCAACCATATGGTTTTCGGTAGGATTTCTGCTGATGATGATACTGGATGTGGCACTGGGATAGAAAATGCGTGAAGGTACTAGTTTGGCAGAAAACAGAAGTATGAAAAGCTTGAAGTTAGATAGTTTTATTACAGAACTGAATAAGAAACAAAATAACAAAGAAATAAAGAGAATAAAGTCGGATAGTTGTGAGGGCGATTATTCAGGAATAGCTGCAATCGGTAAGTTTATTGGATTTTTCGTATTACTATTTGGTATGTTATGGTTATTTATGGTATCATATAAGAGAAGTTTTTAGTTTTATCGGGGAGTTTGGAGGTGCTATATGCCTAAATCATCAAATCAGAAATTGAAACTGATATATCTTATGAAAATTCTTCTGGAGCGGACTGATGAAACGCACAGTATTACTATGCCGGAGATTATAGATGCACTCGCTGCGTATGATATAAGTGCGGAGCGCAAAAGCTTATATAATGACATTGAAAATTTAAGAGTGTATGGTCTGGATGTTATAGGAACGCAGGAAGACAGGACATATTCGTATCATATAGGTAACAGACAGTTTGAACTTGCAGAATTAAAATTATTGGTTGATTCTGTGCAGTCTGCAAAATTTATCACAGCCAAGAAGTCAAATGAGCTTATAAAAAAGATAGAAGGATTGGCAAGTAAATATGAAGCATCGCAGTTACACAGACAAGTATTTGTGGCTGGTCGTGTAAAGACGATGAATGAGAGCATTTATTACAATGTTGACAGGATACATACGGCAATAGCAGAAAATTCGAGGATAACATTCCAGTATTTTCAGTGGAATGTTGACAAGAAGATGGAACTGCGTCATGATGGAGCACTTTACGAGGTTAGTCCATGGTCATTATCCTGGGATGATGAAAATTATTACTTAATTGCGTATGACAGTAATGAGGGAATAATTAAACATTTTCGTGTAGATAAAATGCTTTATATCAAGTCAAACGGTAAGGGAAGAGAAGGAAGGCAGGCATTTAAATCATTTGATATGGCTGCATATGCCAGAAAAATGTTTGGCATGTATGGAGGCAAAGAAGAGTGGGTGCGCATTGAGTGCGACAACTCTTTTGCTGGTGTAATGATAGACCGCTTTGGTAAAGATGTATCAATGATCAGATTGGATGATAAACGCTTCGTAGTCAATGCAGAGGTTGCAGTCAGCAGGCAGTTTCTGGCGTGGATCATAGGTCTTGGAGAGGGGGTAACACTTGCAGGACCGCAAAATGTGGTTGAAATGATGAATGCTGAAATTGACAGATTGATAAAACAATACAAAAAATAAGAACAGTTACTGTTCACACCTTAGCCAAATGCAGTAAATAGAACGGGTGCAGGGTTTATGTTGTGAATGTTTCACAAATAGGTTCTCGGCGTTGTAGCTCATGAGCCTCTTTTAAAGTCATCACTGATCCTCCTTGAATTTATGGGAATAAGAAAATTTAGTTGGAAGTCTGAATGCGTTCAAGTTCTTTCTTTAAAGCGGATATTTGAAGCTTAAGCTGACGGTTTTCGTCTTCTAATTCCTGAATACGTTTGTCTTTATCAATTTCAGGAGATATAGAATTGGGTTTAGACTTTGCACCCTTATTTCTGCCATCAGTAGGTATAATCTCACCAGTATTGGAATCAAGTTTGCCGATGAGAGTACGTTTGGCTCTGGAACATTTTTTTCCTTTGTCGTAGTAAGATTTAGAGTCATAAACATAGGTAATACCAGATCTTTTATCGAATTGTTTTATGATAGCTATAAAAAACACCTCCTTAGTGGTTATGAGTTTGCTATAACACATAACACTATGAAATGCAAGAAAAAATGGCAGAAAACCGCCATTTTTCAAGGATTTTTAGGTGTTTTTATAAATGAAATGTGGTTACGTGATAGGACTTCTGGCTGGGGTCTGAACAGTAACAAAAGAACAAAGATTCGATATACAAGGGATGATTATAGGACAACATAAGTAGTACTATATAATCAGAAAGAAACAAATAACCTTGATTACAGGAGGTATGGCAATGAGAAATTGGATGGATTTAAATGGCGATGGAGAAATAGATAGCTCAGAAATGATGTTTGCAGGAGAAATGCTTTGCACTAGCAGGGAAGAACATGAAGCATTATTTGGAGATGCCGGAGACTTCGAGGATGACGCAAAGGATGATTTTGAGATTGATGCAATGGCAGCAGGACTTGATGTTGATGAATTAGAACTTATGGATCCTGATGACAGGGCAGAGGCATTGGAAGAAGCAGGGTTAGACCCGGATGATTATGATTTTGACTGAGTTTTTTGCAAGGGAGGCAGATTTGTATGAGAAAGAATTCATTTGGACAGGGACTGGCAATATTCCTTGTAATAATAGGCGTTCTGTTTGTAATAGGTTCCATAGGTGAAGCAAGTGAGCCTAAGTGCATTAAGGCAGGATGTGATAATAAGCAGGCAAGTGGAAGCAGCTATTGTTATTTGCATAAACCATATACGGGAAGCAGTACATCCCATAGCAGTTCATCATATAGCAATAAATCGTCTGGCAGTACTTCTAAGAGCAGTACAAGTAACTCTGGTTCAAGTAGCAGTTACAATAATAAATCAAATTCTACAAACAAGTCATCATATAGCAGTGGTACAAAGAAAAGTACAACGACAAAGAAGAGTACATATGACTCTTATGATGATGGCTATGATGATATCTATATGGATGACGATTATGACTATGACAGATATGACAGAGACAGCGATTATGCAGATGGTGTAGATGATGCAATGGATGAGTATGGAGAAGATTGGTAATGCTGACAAAGTTTTACGGAAAGGAGACCACTATGGAAGAACTTTATTTTACCATCAGGAGTTTTCAGTTAAGGACCAATACTTGAATCACCACACCATACTTCATTTATGTGAGGTCTTTCATAGCGGCGCATATCCTGATTGCTGGTTGTTTTGAGCTTAAGAGCCAGGAGATTAATATATCTGTTAACCGTGGATTCAGATACATCCCCTTTTTTGATGCTTCCGTTTTCATGAAGCTGTCTGTAGATAGCAGAAAGTCTGATGATGTTATCGTTCCAAGCGTACCTAAAACCGGAAAGGCAAGGTAAGTGCTTATGACAGATAAAGAGAAAAGGTACTGGGCATATTTTCTGAATGGAAAGTAGTAGCTGAAGGGAGGGTGATTCATCTTATGGTGGATTGCTCTTTTTGTCGTTTTGCTTGAAAAAGTAAAAAAATTCCAGGTATATTTTTTTGAGAAAAGCAAAATATATTAATGGCACTAAAATAATAATAGTGCCGAAAAAATATTGACAAATATAAAAAGAGATATTACGCTATTCATATATTTCCGGCACTTGGCTGGGTGAAGTGCCGGAAAAATAATTGGAGGTGATATCACGATGACTGAAGAAATTTATTTCAGGGGTGTTCATAATGTGACGGAATTTACGCGCAATGAATTATTCGTCTCTTTTCGTCAGGGAGGATATCAATTAAGTGAAGCTTCGTTCTACAAAAAGGTTGAAGATATGGTCAATGATGGTGAGATAGTAAGGGTGGGACGTAATCATTATTGTTTGCCGAATGATAAGCGGCAGGTGTACCGTCATGACTATTCGGAATTGGCGGAAGAAGTGGCATTGCAACTAGAGGAACAATATCCATATTTGAATTTTACAATATTTGAATTTGTTCAAATGAATGATTTCGTAAATCATTTAGTGGCTCATAATGTTATATTCCTATCAGTAGAATCAGATATTATGGAATTTGTTTTTGATACATTAAAGGAGAAATATCCTGGAAAAGTGCTTATCAATCCAACGGCAGATATCTACCATCAGTATTGGTCGGATAACATGATTGTAATTGTAAAGCTTATAACAGAAGCACCAAAAGGACAGGAAAAATCGTGGCATACAAGATTGGAGAAGCTATTAGTAGACATTATGTCAGAACCGTTACTTCTGGCATCTATAAGTGAGTCAGAATATCCGGGTGTATATATGGATGCTTTTGCAAGATACTATATTGATGAAAATTGTTTGTTTCGATATGCAAATCGAAGAAAGAGCGCAAAGAAAATAAAGAAACTGCTACATGATAAAACGGATATTATATTAAAAACAAAGGAATAGGTGCAAATGCTTTTGAAAGAAAATTTTAGTGAGGAATATATTCGCAGTCTACAAAAGGACAGCAAGAGAGATCCGGTGCTTTTAGAACGTACTGTATATGCTTTTGGACTTCTTGAAGCTTTGGCAAGGGTGAGGATGCCATTTATTTTTAAAGGTGGTACCTGCCTTATGATGCTAATGGATAAGCCACGTCGATTATCTACAGATATTGATATTATTGTGGAACCAGGGACTGATTTGGATGATTACTTAGAAAAAGCATCTGCTATATTTCCATTTCAGATGGTGGAAGAACAGAAGAGAGTCGGAAAAAACAATATAGAAAAGCGGCATTTTAAATTTACTTATGATTCACCAATTAACAATAAACAATTTTATATATTATTGGATGTGCTATTTGAAAATAATCATTATGCAGAAGTTGAGACAAAGGAAATAAGAAATGATTTACTACTGACGGAAGAAGAGTATCTAACAGTTAAAATTCCGAGTGCAGATTGTATTCTTGCAGATAAACTGACTGCATTTGCTCCTCATACGACAGGTGTCGAACTTAATAAAGGTAAGGATATGGAAGTAATGAAGCAGCTTTATGACGTGTGTTCTTTAATAGAGGTTTTTAAAGAATGCGATGTTGTAAAGCGTACATATGAACCGATTGCGTTGGCGGAGATTGCATACCGTGGAATAAATGCAACACCAACGGACTGCTTATGGGATAGCTTTGAGTCAGCTTTATGTATTGCGTCACGAGGCAAGGTCGGAGCAGAGGAGTATCCGATATATGTTAAAGGTATACGTGACTTACGTGGACATATTTATGCAGAAAACTATAGTCCGGAAATTGCAGCAGGGAGAGCAACCATGGTTATGTACATGGTAATGTGTTTGTTGACAGATACAGAGTTTGAAAAGGTGAGGGACTTCCGGGAATATGCCAATCATAAATTAGTGCATGAAAAGTTATTGACTCTTCGTTACTTGAAAAAGGCAAATCCAGAGGCCTATGCTTATGTGGTGAAGACTGATGAGATAATGAAATAAAATGATACTTGAAGAATTAATATCAAAAGCTAATCTTTGAATAAATATTTTTTGAATTTAAGTGACTCTTGACACATTTTCCCCGTCTATTAGGGTGAAAGGCCTTAATACAAAGGAGGAGAAGCCTATGGATGATAAACAGATATTAGATTTATATTGGGAGCGCTCCGAAGCTGCTATATCCGAAACTTCAAAAAAATACGGAAAGTATTGCAGATACATAGCCTTTAATATTCTTCACAATGACGAAGACAGCGAGGAATGTGTAAATGATACTTATTTAAGAGCTTGGAACAGCATACCGCCTAACCGTCCATCTGTTCTAAAAACTTTTTTAGGGAAGATTACTCGCAACTTATCTTTGGACAGGTACGAACTGCTCAATGCAAAGAAACGTAATGGCGGGCAAATGCCATTGATTTTTGATGAAATACAAGAGTGCATACCATCGTTGGATAGTACAGAAAACATTGTTGAAGAAATTGCTCTAACGGATATTCTCAACCGCTTTCTTTCTTCCCTGTCATTAGAACAGCGAAAAATCTTTATGAGAAGATATTGGTATTTATCGCCCATTAAAGAAATTGCAACGGAATATGGTATGAGCGAGAGTAAAATCAAGATGTCATTATTTCGTTCAAGGAACGAACTCAAAAAATTGTTAGAGAAAGAAGGTATCTCTGTATGAAAGAAAAGAAACTTTTAAGGGCATTGGGAAATGTCGATAATCAGTATATTAAAGAAGCTGAACCTATGAAAAAAACAAGTAAAATAACTAATCGGCAAAAATGGGTGTCTGTTGCTGCTTGCTTCGTACTCGTTGCTGTGATTGGAGTGGGAGTTTTTCAAAGCAAACTGTTTGGTACAAAAAACGATATTGCCACGCTGGATAGTGGAGAAACAATTACTTTTGTTAAAAATGACTTATCACAATCTTCAATTGACTTAAATGTAACAACAAGACCTTTGAGCGATGCTGAAATTGAAATGCTTTTTGCAGACTTGCCTGTTACCGCAGATGCTTACTTTGATGCTGACAATCATAATATTCTGGGTTTTGAGGGAAAAATTGGTGATACAAGAATGGTAGTTTCTAAACAGGGTGTAAATCTATTAGATACTATCATTGATGGAAATACAATCACTTCAAGTGTAGACGGCGTTGATATCAATGCAGGATATTTCGTAACAAAGTCAAATAGTCAAGGTATCAAAACCGTAATATATTATGCAACCTTTGATATGGGAGAGAACACTATTTATGTAGAGTATTCTGGCACTGAAAATGAAAGTGAAACTGTAAAGAACAACTTGGTAGACACAATTTTGCAGTTGATTGAGAACGGTGCATTTGATTTGAGTCAAATCCAAGAATAATCTGCAAATTTCATATACTAAGAACTTGATGTAACGCCTATACCCTTAAAAATATTTGGCTTCGGTATGCTGTATTGTGTGGTGTATCTTCCTTCTTAAGATGGCACATTATTTCTTTGCTGTGGTTACAAATGCACCAATTACATATTATGGAACGGTGTGCATTGTGCTGTTTGGATTAATGTGGAGTATAGTCATGGAATTGAAGCAGGAATTAAAAGAATACCTTTTGGGGTTTCCACAGGAATATTGGCTTGTTCCGTGTTCTAATAGTTCAAGATATAACAAGGTGTTTCGTTTTATATGGTTAGTAGGCGTCGTTTTAGAAATGATATTTTTATTAATGATTAAATGAGGGATGAGTCTTTGATAAAAGTTATATTTTATTTTTTACTTGTAAGTATAGGAGCAGGTTTGGTGCAGATGAAAATACCGCTGTTTGGTCGTCATGGCAAGCGGTGGGAAGAACAAAATTATGCACAGCGGTTTGGCGGTATCTTTTTTCCGGTATTCATTGCGCTTGTAGTTATCTTTTTATTTAATGAGTATAAGACGGCTCAATTACCCACTTTGAATGAAGAAATGCTGATGAATGGAGCGGAGTATTGTTTGGTAACTGATCTGAATGAGATAGGAGATGCGGATTATGCTTATGAGATAAAAAGCGGAAGCTCACAAGAGGAGATTTGCGGAATTATATCAAGTATATGTATAGACTTAAAAAGGGAAGATGATTTGGTAAATGCCAGATATGAAAACGGAGAATATATTATCATCAGCAATGGCATAACAATAGGACGGGCTGTCATAAATGACAAAGCAACAACAGATTTGTTGAAAATATACTTTTGCAACTAACAGTGGATGAGCGTTTCTGTGTAACTTTTAGGCGAGAATATCAAAAACTTTTCGTTCTGTTCACATTAACTGCTATATATTCGTTGAAGAATTTGCTATAAAATAAGTGGTTGAGGATACCTGTTAGCCCATAACGCGAAAGGCGATGTTATGTATGCGTATGTAAGCTCAGTAACAATTCTTTCTGCTAACGACAAGGCTTCCTATGACGTGACGTAGATTATAAAAGATATTAAAGAATGGATTACATCATGGAACGAGTAGTACAATTTTTAAAAGAAGCAGAGACATATTATTTGGCAACAGTAGAAGGTGACCAGCCAAAGGGTAAGACCTTTTGAAACCGCACACATTTTTGAAGGGAAGCAAGACAGTCTATGCTTGATGCTTATCCATCTATAACTATGGAAAAGTAAGAGGATTGCGTGATGTAATAGATTATCGTACAATGGATTATTATCAAAGAAGATATATGGCAGGAAAGGAATAGCAAACCAACCAAAGTGAAATAAAGTTATGAGCAGTAAAGCAGAAAGCAGAAGAAAAAGTATCGGGATGACATCCGGCTCTTTATGGAAGAACATCTTCCTCTTTAGCATACCGTTGATGTGTTCTCAGATATTAGAAGTATTATTTAATTTAAGCGACGTAGCAATTGTAGGAAAATATGCAGGATATATCCCCCTGGGGTCGGTTGGCTCGACCACGCTGTTGGTGTCCTTATTTACCGGCTTCCTGATTGGAATGGGTGGAGGTGTTAATGTAAGGGTAGCGCATAAACTGGGCGTAGGCGATGCGAAGGGAACAGAAGAAACCGTGCATACGGCGGCATTGATTTGTCTGATAGCAGGTCTTATACTGTGCCTGATATGTAATATATTTGCGGAGCCATTTTTAAACATTTTACATACGAAATCAGAGTTTATGGATGGCGCAGTACTATATTTTCGGATCTATGCACTGGGGCTTCCGGCACTTGCAATTTACAATTTTGGAAATGGTGTTTTAAGTGCATCCGGCGAGACGAAGCTTCCACTTATTTATCTGAGTATTGCCGGTGTGTTAAATGTGTTATTAAATCTTTTCTTTGTTATCCAGTGTAATATGGCAGCAGGCGGAGTGGCAATTGCCAGCGTTATTGCTCAGTATGTGTCAGCTATTTTGGTGGTTTCTCATCTGTGCCAGAGAAAGGATAGCTGCAGGCTCTATTTTTCCAGACTGCGTTTTCATAAGGAAGCGGCGAAAAGTGTGCTGATGCTTGGCGTTCCGGGCGGAATGCAGAATGCAATCTTTGCAATTGCAAATCTTTTTGTGCAGACCGGCGTAAACTCCTTTGATGCGGTTATGGTGTCCGGCAATTCAGCGGCAATCAATGCAGATACGCTGATTTTTAATATTATGACAGCGTTTTATACGGCATGCGCCAGTTTCATGGGACAGAATATGGGGGCAGGAAACAGGGAACGCATGATAAAAAGTTACCGCATCAGTTTATTGTATTCGTTTCTGGCAGGCGCAATTTTTGGTGGGCTGCTGGTGGTTTTCGGAAGACAGTTCCTGTCTCTTTTTGCCAGCAAACCGGAGGTAATTGAAGCCGGAATGGAGCGGATTAAGATTATGGGATTTTCCTATGCACTTTCCGCATTTATGGACTGCACGATTGCGGCATCCCGCGGAATTGGAAAGAGCATTGTGCCGACCATTATTGTTATCATGGGCTCCTGCGTATTCCGTGTAATCTGGGTATATACGATTTTTGCATATTTTGGAACCATTGCATCCTTATATCTTTTGTATGCATTTTCCTGGTCGATTACAGCAATTGCCGAGATTATTTATTTCAAAGTATGCTTCCGGAAGCTTCGGATAGCGGCATAGAACCATAGAGTCATGGAAGAAAGTAAAAAAGAAAGCGGAAGAGAGAAAGAAAAATGGAAGAAAGACGTTCGGAAAATACAACGCTTTGCTATATAGAAAAGGAAAATTGCTACCTGATGATGCACCGGGTGAAGAAAAGTCATGATGTAAATAAAGATAAATGGGTTGGTGTTGGCGGTCATTTTGAAGCCGGAGAATCTCCGGAAGAATGCCTGCTTCGGGAAGTAAAAGAAGAAACCGGGCTTACTTTGGATGCCTATCGGCTGCGGGGCGTGGTAACTTTTGATTCCGATGCGTGGCCGACGGAGTATATGTTTCTATATACGGCAGATGAATTCCACGGTACGATGAGCGAGTGTGACGAAGGAACACTGGAATGGGTGCCAAAGGAAGAAGTATATGACCTGCCAATCTGGGAAGGTGATAAGATATTTTTCCGGCTGTTAGAAGAGAGGGAGAGTTTCTTTTCACTGAAATTATCCTATCAGGGAGATACTTTGACCCATGCCATATTAGATGGGACAACCCGATTGAAATAAAAGTAAATTATAAGTAGAAATAAGCAACCAGATACCATTAATTAGAAAAACTAATTAGTGGTATTACTATATATAATTGGTCTTTATAAGCAAATGACGTTATAATGTAAGTAGCATTGAGCAGTGCCAGACCTTATAAGCAGTCCGTTGGGCTGCTTATAAGGTCTGATAGGGCGAAAGCCCGTAGTATGGAAATGCGAAGCATTTCCATACTTGCACTGAAAAAATAAAGAGCAAGATAAAGAATAATTTCAGGAGGAAGAACAATGGATTACAAGAACGCAGGCGTGGATATTGAGGCAGGATATAAGTCCGTAGAACTGATGAAGGAGCATGTAAAGAAGACCATGCGTCCAGAGGTTCTTGGAGGACTGGGCGGATTTTCCGGAGCATTTTCATTAGAGAAGATTAAAGAAATGGAAGAACCGGTACTGTTATCCGGAACAGATGGCTGTGGCACGAAAGTAAAGCTCGCCATGATTATGGACAAGCATGATACCATCGGTATTGATGCAGTAGCAATGTGTGTAAATGATATTGCCTGTGCAGGTGGAGAACCATTATTCTTCTTAGATTATATTGCATGTGGTAAGAATTATCCGGAGAAAATTGCAGCCATCGTAAAAGGTGTAGCAGAAGGATGTCTTCAGTCTGATGCGGCATTAATTGGTGGAGAGACCGCAGAGCATCCTGGTCTGATGGCGGAGGATGAATATGACCTGGCTGGATTTGCAGTAGGTGTATGTGATAAGAAAGATATGATTACCGGCGAGACCCTGGCAGACGGTGATGTTCTGATTGGTATGGCATCAACCGGAGTACATTCCAATGGATTTTCACTGGTTCGTAAAATCTTTACTATGGATAAAGAAACCCTTGATACATACCATGAAGAACTGGGAACTACTTTGGGAGAAGCACTACTTGCACCAACCAGAATTTATGTAAAAGCACTGCGTGCCATCAAAGATGCCGGCATCCGTGTAAAAGCCTGCAGCCATATCACAGGCGGTGGTTTCTATGAAAATGTTCCACGTATGCTTCCGGAAGGAAAACATGCAGTGATTGAAAAGAACAGCTATCCGATTCCACCAATCTTTACCCTGATGGCAAAAGAAGGAAATGTAGAAGAGAAAATGATGTACAATACCTACAACATGGGACTAGGTATGGTACTTGCAGTTGCACCGGAAGATGTAGATAAAACCATGGAAGCAATCAAATCTGCCGGAGACAAGCCATATGTTGTTGGTAAGATTGAAAACGGAGAAAAGGGTGTTACATTATGCTAAAAGTTGCAGTATTAGTATCCGGTGGTGGAACCAATCTTCAGGCAATTATCGATGCCATGGATAATGGAACCATTACCAATGCAAAGATAGAAGTGGTAATCAGTAATAATCCGAATGCCTATGCCTTAGAGCGTGCAAAAAAACATAATATCAAGGCACTTTGCATTTCTCCGAAATCCTATGAGAACCGGGCGGCATTCAATGCTGATTTCTTAGAAAAATTGAATGAATATAAAGTAGATTTGGTGGTGCTGGCAGGATTTTTGGTGGTAATTCCACCGGAAATGATTGCACAGTACCGCAACCGGATAATCAATATTCATCCATCCCTGATTCCATCTTTCTGTGGAACAGGCTTCTATGGATTGAAAGTCCACGAAGGAGCACTTTCCCGTGGAGTGAAGGTAACAGGAGCTACGGTGCATTTTGTGGATGAAGGAACAGATACCGGCCCAATCATTTTACAGAAAGCAGTTGCAGTTGAAGAGGATGATACACCGGAGATTCTGCAGCGTCGTGTGATGGAACAGGCAGAGTGGAAAATTATGCCACAGGCAATTGATTTAATTGCCAATGGAAGAGTAAAAGTCGAAGACGGGAAAGTGAAGATTCTTCCAAAAGCAGACCATTAGAATTGAGTAAAAGTAAATAAAGATTAAGTAGAAATGAATGAAAAATAGAAGAAAAATAACCGGATTAGGAGGAGCAGCATGAAAGTATTAGTAGTTGGAAGCGGCGGAAGAGAGCATGCAATTGTGACAAGTGTAGCAAAGAGCAGCCGTGTAGATAAGATTTATTGTGCACCGGGCAATGCCGGAATCGGACAGCTGGCAGAATGTGTGAACATTGGAGCTATGGAATTTGACAAGCTGGTAGCTTTTGCAAAGGAAAAAGAGATTGATTTTACCATCGTAGGAATGGATGATCCATTGGTCGGTGGAATTGTAGATGTATTTGAAGCAGAAGGATTAAAAGTATTCGGACCGAGAAAGAATGCTGCAATCTTAGAGGGATCCAAAGCATTTTCCAAAGATTTGATGAAGAAATATAACATTCCGACCGCAGGATATGAGACCTTTGATGACCCGAAAAAGGCATTGGAGTATCTGGAAACTGCAAAAATGCCAATCGTATTAAAGGCAGACGGACTGGCACTTGGTAAAGGTGTTCTGATTTGTAACACCTTGGAGGAAGCGAAAGCCGGAGTAAAAGAAATCATGGAAGATAAGAAATTTGGTTCTGCCGGCAACCATATGGTAATAGAAGAGTTCATGACAGGCCGTGAAGTATCCGTGCTTTCTTTCGTAGATGGCAAGACCATTAAGATTATGTCTTCCGCACAGGACCACAAACGTGCCAAAGATGGAGACCAGGGCTTAAATACCGGTGGAATGGGTAACTTCTCTCCAAGTCCTTTCTATACCAAAGAAGTAGATGATTTCTGTAAGAAATATATCTATCAGGCAACCGTAGATGCCATGGCAGCAGAAGGAAGACCATTTGTAGGTGTTATTTTCTTCGGTCTGATGCTGACAGAGGATGGACCAAAGGTATTAGAGTACAATGCCCGTTTTGGTGACCCGGAGGCTCAGGTAGTTCTTCCGAGAATGAAAAATGACATCATTGATGTAATGGAAGCCTGCGTAGACGGTAAATTAGATACCATTGATTTACAGTTTGAAGATAATGCAGCCGTATGCGTTGTTCTTGCATCTGACGGATATCCGGTGGCATATGAAAAAGGATTTGAAATCAAAGGCCTTGAGAACTTTGATGGCAAAGAAGGTTACTACTGTTTCCATGCCGGAACCAAGTTAAATGACGAAGGCAGGATTGTAACCAACGGAGGCCGTGTACTTGGCATCACAGCCAAGGGAGCTACCTTAAAAGAAGCAAGAGCCAATGCTTATAAGGCAACGGAGTGGGTAGACTTCGATAACAAGTATATGCGCCATGACATTGGAAAAGCCATAGATGAAGCATAAAGTTAAAGAATGATTTAATAAAATAGAAAAATAAAAAGATAAGAAAAAGTATCCGTAAAAAACAGAAAAAAGTTACGGATACTTTTTCTTTTGACGGTTCTCTTTTATAAAAGATACTAAAATCAGAAAACAAATTAACATAAATCTTAAAAGAAAGATTTTAAGATTACATAATATATAAAATAATAAAAATTGATAAGACAACTTGCAGGAGAAAAAGAAAATGCACAAGCTGCAATCATAAATTTGTAATGTTAAATTTTCTACTCTTGCGCTTGGTGGGATTATCCGATACAATATTAATTTAGAATATACTCTAAACAGTGAAAAAACTAGCGCAGGAGGTGCCGCAGCATGAGTCTGGCAGATAAAATTTTTATCGATATGTGTCAGGATATATTGGACAACGGGGTAAGTACAGAAGGAGAAAAGGTCCGCCCACATTGGGAGGATGGAACCAGTGCTTATACAATTAAGAAATTTGGTGTGGTAAACAGGTATGATTTATCCAAAGAATTTCCGGCAATTACATTACGAAAGACAGCAATCAAGAGCTGTACCGATGAGATGTTATGGATCTGGCAGTTGAAGTCCAATAATGTCAATGACTTACACAGCCATGTCTGGGATGAATGGGCAGATGAGACAGGCTCCATTGGAAAAGCATATGGCTACCAGATGGGAGTAAAGCATAAATATAAGGAAGGAATGTTTGATCAGGTAGACCGTGTGATTTATGACCTTAAGAACAATCCTTTCAGCAGAAGAATCATGACCAACATATATGTACATCAGGATTTAAGTGAGATGCATCTTTATCCATGCGCATACAGCATGACCTTTAATGTAACCCAGAAGAAGGGGGACGACAAGCTGACTTTGAATGCAATTTTAAATCAGCGTTCCCAGGATATCTTAGCTGCCAATAACTGGAATGTCTGCCAGTATGCAGTATTGATGCATATGCTGGCACAGGTGTGCGATATGCATGTGGGAGAGTTAGTGCATGTGATTGCAGATGCACATATTTATGACCGGCATATTCCTATTATAAAGGAACTGATTCAAAGACCGACGTATGACGCACCGACATTCTGGCTGAATCCGGATGTAAAGGATTTCTATGAATTTACCAGAAATGATGTACGTCTTGATAATTATGTGACAGGACCGCAGATTCAGGATATTCCAATCGCAATATAAAAAGGAGCAGGTGAAAGAGATGAATTTAATCGCAGCAGTAGATGCTAATTGGGCAATTGGCTATAAGAATAAATTACTGGTAAGCATTCCGGATGATATGAAATTTTTCCGTCAGACCACAACCGGGAAAGTGGTAGTCATGGGACGTAAGACCTTGGAAAGCTTTCCAAATGGACAGCCTCTTAAGAACCGTGTCAATATTGTACTGACAAGTGATAAGAATTATAAAGTGAAGGATGCCATTGTGGTGCATGATTTAGACGAACTGCATAAAGAGTTAGAGCAGTATAACAGTGAGGATGTCTATGTTATTGGCGGTGAAAGCATTTACCGCCAGCTTTTGGATGAGTGCGATGTAGCGCATATTACGAAGATTGACTATGCATATGATGCAGATGCCTATTTCCCGAATCTGGATGAAAAGGAAGAATGGCAGATTACAGAAGACAGTGATGAACAGACCTATTTTGATCTGGAGTATTACTTCTTAAAATATGAAAGAATAAGATAAGCAGAAAGAAACGTGTAAGAAATGAATAATCTTATTTTCAGTTTAAATACCACCATGCCAATCTTTCTTGTGATGGTAATCGGTTATATCTTAAAGCAGATTGGTATGCTCAATGATAATTTTGTGACAGTGGCGAATAAGTTTAATTTTAGGGTGACCTTGCCCTTTATGTTATTTCGGGATATTTCTACGGTAAATATCCGGGAAATCTTTGATTTGAAATATGTGCTTTTCTGTGCACTGGCAAGTACCGCCTGTTTCTGGGTAATCTGGGGAGCCACAAAGCTCTTTGTAAAGGATAAATCCATCCGTGGTGCATTTGTGCAAAGCTCCTTCCGGAGCAGTGCCGCAGTCATGGGACTAGCCTTTATTGAAAATATTTATGGCAGTTCTGC
This sequence comes from Roseburia sp. CLA-AA-H209, assembly GCF_020687575.1. Lineage (NCBI taxonomy): Bacteria > Bacillati > Bacillota > Clostridia > Lachnospirales > Lachnospiraceae > Roseburia > Roseburia sp. CLA-AA-H209. The sequence continues at coordinate 161,977 of NZ_JAJEQU010000002.1, read as the reverse complement.
TATGGGACCATTGATGATTATCGGAGCAGTGCCGCTTTACAATATTTTTTCCGTTATTGTACTGACCTTTGAAGCCAATGAAGATGGAACTGGAGAAGAGACAGCACATGGTGGCAGAATCAAGACAGCATTTCTTAACATACTAAAGAATCCGATTATCCTTGGAATTGCCTTTGGTATGGTGGCAGCATTATTGTCCCTTGATTTTCCTGCCATGGTAGATAAGACCATTGAGAATGTGGCAAAGATGGCAACACCACTGGCGTTGGTTGCACTGGGCGCAGGCTTTGAGGGAAGAAAAGCCTTGGCAAAAATCAGACCGACCCTTGCAGCATCTGCAATCAAGCTTGTGATACAGCCGCTTTTATTACTTCCGGTGGCAGCAGCCTTGGGATTTACCGGAGAGAAAATGATTGCAATTCTGATTATGCTTGCATCACCGACTACACCAAGCTGCTATATTATGGCAAAGAACATGAAAAATGATGGCGTGCTGACAGCAAGTATTATTGTGACAACAACGCTTTTGGGAGCATTTACCTTAACTGGCTGGATTTTTATCCTTAAGACCATGGGATTGATATAGAGGAGGACGTTAGATGGATATTACAGGAAGAAAATTATTTGTAAAGGCGATGATGGAAGAAGGCGTGGATACCATATTTGGCTATCCGGGCGGAATGGTCACCGACCTTTTTGATGAATTATATAAACAGGATGATATTCACCTGGTGCTTCCAAGACATGAGCAGGGACTGATTCATGAGGCAGAAGGATATGCGAGAGCTACCGGAAAGCCGGGCGTATGCCTGGTAACCAGCGGACCGGGTGCCACCAATATTATTACAGGACTCGCAGATGCGCATTTTGACAGCATTCCGCTTGTTTGCATTACCGGTCAGGTGCCACTTCCGTTGATTGGAAATGATGCCTTTCAGGAGGTTGATATTGTAGGAATGACCCGTTCCATAACAAAATACGGCGTAACCGTTCGGGACAGAAAAGATTTGGGAAAAATAATCCGCATGGCATTTCACATTGCAACCACCGGAAAACCGGGACCGGTTCTTGTGGATATCCCAAAGGATATCCAGTTAGAGAGTGGACCATCCGATTATCCAAAGAGTGTGCAGATTCGTGGTTACAAGCCAAATGAAGGCGTACATATCGGACAGTTGAAAAAGGCATATAAGCTTTTAAAGAGTGCCAAGAAACCATTGATTCTTGCCGGAGGCGGAATCAACATTGCCCGTGCCAATGATATTTTTGATGAATTTGTTACTAAAATGCAGGTGCCGGTTGTTACCACCATTATGGGAAAAGGAGCCATTGGCACATCCAATCCTTATTATATGGGAAACTGCGGTATGCATGGAAGATATGCAGCCAATATGGCAGTTTCTGAGTGTGATGTATTATTTTCCATCGGAACAAGATTCAATGACCGCATTACCGGCGATTTGAATGAATTTGCACCAAAGGCAAAAATTGTTCATGTAGATGTGGATACAGCATCCATTTCCAGAAACGTTGTGGTGGATGTACCGGTAGTAGCAGATGCAAGAACCGCACTGGAAAAATTATCAGAGTGGGCAGAACCGAAGAAAACAACAGCCTGGATAGCCCGCATTGAGGAATGGAACAAAGAAAATCCTCTGGAAATGCGAAGAGATAAGGGACTTTCCCCACAGATGATTATGGAAGGAATCAATGAGCATTTCAAAGGAGCCATTATTGCAACAGATGTTGGGCAGCATCAGATGTGGGCAACCCAGTATCTTGAGATGGAACGTGGCGGAACCTTTATTACATCAGGGGGCCTTGGAACAATGGGCTTTGGATTCCCGGCAGCAGTCGGAGCAAAAATCGGCTGTCCGGAAAAAGAGGTTATCTGTATCACCGGAGATGGTGGATTCCAGATGAATATGCAGGAAATGGCAACTGCAGTATGCCAGGATGCACCGGTAATTGTCTGCATTTTAAATAATTTTTATCTTGGCATGGTTCGCCAGCAGCAGCAGCTTTTCTACGGAAAACGTTATTCTGCAACCTGCCTGCGTCAGCATAAGGAATGTCCGAACAACTGTAAGGGACCGGGAAAAGACTGCCCGGTATATGAACCGGATTTTTTGAAATGGGCAGAAAGCTATGGCGCAAAGGGTATTCGTGTAACGAACACCGAAGAAATGAATGCAGCCTTCGAAGAGGCAAAGAAGAATAAAAAGACTTCTACCGTAATAGAATTTATGATTGCAACAGAGGACATTGTACTTCCGATGGTTAAGAGTGGAACTGCAATGAGCCAGATGATTTTGAAATAGGAGGAACGTTGGTATGAAAAACAGATGGATTGCATTATATGTAGAAAACCAGGTTGGTGTACTGGCGAAGGTTTCCGGACTTTTTTCCGGCAAATCCTATAACCTCCAGAGTCTTACCGTAGGAACTACGGAAGATGAGAGTGTGTCCCGTATGACAATCTGTGTAACCAGTGATGATATTACATTTGAACAGATTAAGAAGCAGTTAAACAGTATGGTAGAGGTCATTAAGGTAATTGATTTAACCAATGTACCAATCCATATGAAAGAGATTCTTTTCGCAAAAGTGCTGCATTGCAGCGTGGAAGATAAAGCGGAGGTATTTCAGATTGCAACAACCTTTAAAGTAGATGTGGCAGATATTGGGGAAGACAGCGTATTGTTAGAGTGCAAGCTGACAGAACGCCGCAACAATGAACTGATAGCTCTTTTAAAACGCCGCTTCAGGACCATCGAAGTAGTGCGTGGCGGGGCAGTAGCCATTGAATCAATCAGCACATCCTGCCGGTAATATTAAATACCGGGAATATGGGAAGACCGTAATGCGGAATTCCCATATTTTTTATAATCTTTTTTTCAACAGTGCAATAAACTTCTCAAACTGCAATGGTGTTCCCTGAATTTCCTGTACCTTCAGGCGGTTCTTTTCATTGAAGCCTACAAGAATATCATGATTTGCTTCTGCTAAGTAGTCGATGATACCGTCGATATCGGATTTTAAGTTCTTCGGACACTGGATGTATAAGTGCTTTTTCGCAGAGATACACAGCGTATAGGAGATACTGAAATGGTACCAGAAGAACTTGTGCAGGGTGGAATGTTTATAAAGCCAGATGATTTCCTGAATCGGAACAAAGGCAATTCCATCCGTAGAGATTTCAATAAAGAAATGCTCGGTAATAAACATATCTTCCGTAGCCAGCTGTGGCAGTGTCGCCAGTTCTTCTTCTGCCTGCATAAGAAGAGTCTTCGGAGAACCGAACCGGGCCAGCTGCTGGCAGGGCGGTGACAGCCATGGAAAATGAATGTATACAAAATAACATATGATACTGAAAATAGCATAAAGTCCACTGCATGCAAAAAGCAGAATCAGAAAGATACTGAAGCCGTAACGGAAACCGGGCTCACTGATATAATAGGAGGAGCTTTCTCCGTAAATACCGCTGTCTGTCCAGTTCAAATCTGCTGCAATTTTAGAAAGCAGGGTATGGTAGGATTTGGTTGCGGTCTGGATTTTGGCATGGACGGTTACTTTGTTAATATTCGGAAGTCCCTCTTCGCTGGTCTTCGGAGAGAGCAGTACGATATTACAGCACCCATCCTGAATCGTATAGTAGTAATATCCATGGGTCTGCCCTAAGACTTCCTGTGTGTATCCGGTAAATTTTAAATCCGTCAGCGTAATACTGACATACCGGTCATTCTCTTTATATAATTTATCAAGAGAAGTCTTTTCGTTGATAACCCTCGGACTTAAGATGGTGCCGATGGGAAAGATAATCCAAAGAACAATCAACAGTATCATATATAGAATCGGCGAAAAAAGCTTATGCCGGTAAAGACTTTTGATGTGGTTGGATATATAGTGGTCTAATTGGTTTGTCATAATTCCTCCCGGTAGTGTTATGATTTTAAGTATAAAGTTTTAGGGAAAAATAATCAAGCCTTAGGGCGCGACTACTTGCTTTTATCAGGGAAAATTGTTAGTATTACAGAAGAATAGGACAGAAAGAGTGGTTGTGTGGAAGCATATACAGAATTTGCAACAGTTTATGATACATTTATGGACAATGTCCCTTACGAAGCATGGAAAAAATATCTGGTGGACATATTAAAAGCAGAGGGAATAAACGATGGCCTGCTTTTGGAACTTGGCTGTGGAACCGGAAGGATGACGAGACTTTTAGCGGCAGAAGGTTATGATATGATTGGGGTGGACAATTCCGAGGAAATGCTCTCGGTAGCCAGAGAATATACCATGGAAAATACAGAGATACTGTATCTTCTTCAGGATATGCGGGAGTTTGAATTGTATGGAACCATCCGGGCAGTAGTAAGTGTCTGCGATTCCATGAATTATATCATGTCAGAAGAGGATTTAAGACAGGTATTTTCCCTGGTCAATAATTATCTCGACCCGGGCGGAATCTTTATTTTCGATATGAATACCAGATATAAATATGAGGAACTCTTAGGAGACAACAGCTTCTGCGAGACCAGAGAGGACAGCAGCTTTATCTGGGAAAATTATTATGACCCGGAGGAACAGGTCAATCAGTATGATTTAACACTTTTTATCAAAGAAGAGGATGATTTGTTCCGGAGATATGAAGAAACACATTTTCAGCGGGCGTATGAGATAGAAACCGTACGAAAATTAATCGAAGAAGCCGGTATGAAATGGGAAGGTGTCTTTGATGTAGAGACGGGAAAAGAACCGACAGCCTGCAGTGAACGGATTTATATCATCGCAAGAGAACAGGGGAAATAAGAAGAAAGAGGAAGAAAAAATGTCAGATTATATGGTGAGAGCAACAGCTGCAGATGGACAGATTCGTGCATTTGCGATTACATCAAAAGAGATGACGGAGGAAGCAAGAGTCCGTCATAACAGCAGCCCGATTGTAACAGCAGCATTAGGACGTGCCATGAGCGCAGCAGCAATGATGGGCAGCATGATGAAGGGAGAAAAAGACCTTCTGACCCTGCAGATTCAGGGCGATGGTCCGATGCATGGCCTTACGGTAACTGCCAATGCTAACGGGGGTGTAAAAGGCTATCCCGGCGTGGCAGATGTGATATTGCCACCCAATGCAGCCGGTAAATTAAATGTAGGCGGAGCCATTGGAAATGGTGTTTTAAGTGTTATAAAGGACATGGGATTAAAGGATCCGTATGTAGGACAGACCGAGCTTCAGACCGGTGAAATAGCAGAGGATTTAACCTATTATTTTGCAGTATCCGAGCAGGTACCATCTTCCGTGGGTTTAGGAGTTCTCATGAATAAGGACAATACAGTGCGTCAGGCAGGCGGGTTTATCATTCAGCTGATGCCGTTTACAGAGGATGCAGTCATTGATGCCTTAGAGCAGAAAATCGCACAGATAGCATCCGTAACAGAAATGTTGGAAAAGGGCATGACACCGGAAATGATTTTAGAGGAAATCTTAGGAGAGATGAAGCTTGAAATCAATGATACGATGCCGGTTACCTTCCACTGTGACTGCTCCAAAGAGCGTGTGGCAAAAGCACTGGCAAGCTTAAGCAAGAAAGATTTGGATGATTTAATCAAGGATGAAGAACCGATTGAAGTAAAATGTCATTTCTGTAATGAGAATTATGTATTCAGTCCGGATGATTTAAGGGAGATAAGAAAATGAGAGATGGATTTATCAAAGTAGCAGCAGTAACACCAAAAGTAGTAGTCGCAGATCCGGTAGAAAATACCATTCGAATAAAAGCGGCAGTAATGGAAGCAGCAGCAAACGGAGCCAAAGTCATTGTGTGCCCGGAGCTTTGCATTACCGGATATACCTGTGGCGATTTATTTTTACAGGAGACTTTATTAAGAAGCGCAAGGGAGCGGCTGGTATGGCTGGCAAAGGAACTCGGTGCTTTGGATGCCGTTGTATTTGTTGGTCTGCCCCTAATGCATGAAGGCAAGCTTTATAATGTGGCAGCAGCTTTAAACAAAGGCGAGATTATCGGCATCGTGCCAAAGACCCATATTCCAAATTACAATGAATTCTATGAAGCAAGATATTTTACTCCGGGAAAAGAAGAAGCGGAGGGTGTAGATATTGCACCGGCTTATCATGTACCGATGGGAAGCCATATTTTGTTCCAGTGTGATGATGTATTGCCGGAGCTGGTAATCGGTGTGGAAATCTGCGAGGATGTCTGGACACCGAACCCACCGAGTATTTCCCATGCTCTGGCAGGAGCAACTTTAATCGTAAATCTTTCAGCCAGTGATGAGACAACCGGAAAGGATATTTACCGGAGAGAGCTTGTTGCAGGACAGTCTGCCCGCCTGCTCTGCGGTTATATCTATGCCAGTGCCGGAGATGGAGAATCCACACAGGATGTAGTATATTCCGGGCATAATATCATTGCAGAAAACGGAGCGGTTTTAGCAGAATCCGAACGTTTTACCAATGAGACGGTATATTCTGAAATTGATATGGAACGTCTGGTATCCGAAAGACGGAGAATGAGCACTTTTGCAGCAGGCAGCAGAGGCAAGGATTATCTTAGATTTTCTTTCTTTATTGATAAATCAGATACCACGCTGAGCCGTTTCGTGGATCCGGCGCCATTCGTTCCGGGCAATAAGGACAAGCGTGATAAACGTTGTGAAGAGATTTTAGCTATTCAGTCCATGGGACTTAAGAAACGGTTAGAGCATACCGGATGTAAATGCACAGTGGTAGGCATTTCCGGAGGATTAGATTCCACACTGGCACTTCTGGTTACGGTGCAGGCATTTGACCGGCTGAAGCTTCCGAGAGAGCAGATATATGCAGTTACCATGCCGGGCTTTGGAACCACAGACCGTACCTATGAGAATGCATTAAGTCTCATTCGCTGTCTTGGCGCAAAGCTGATAGAAGTGGATATCAAAGAAGCAGTACGCATTCATTTCCGAGATATTGGTCAGGATGAGAGCGTACATGATGTCACTTATGAAAATGGACAGGCAAGGGAACGTACCCAGATTCTGATGGACATTGCCAATAAGAATAATGGTATGGTAATCGGAACCGGAGATATGTCAGAGCTGGCATTGGGCTGGGCTACCTATAACGGTGACCATATGTCCATGTATGGAGTGAATGCATCCGTACCGAAGACGCTGGTGCGCCATCTGGTACACTACTATGCAGACACCTGTGGAAATAAGGAACTTTCAACTGTACTTTATGATGTCTTAGATACACCGGTCAGCCCGGAACTGCTTCCGCCGGAAAATGGAAAAATCGCCCAGAAGACAGAGGATATTGTAGGACCGTACGAACTGCATGATTTTTATTTATATTATGTGATGCGATTTGGCTTTGCTCCGGCAAAAATATATCGCCTGGCACAGGTGGCATTTGCGGGGCAGTACGACAATGCAGTGATTTTGAAATGGTTAAAGACCTTCTACCGCCGTTTCTTCTCACAGCAGTTTAAACGTTCCTGTCTGCCGGATGGACCAAAGGTCGGTACGGTAGCAGTATCACCAAGAGGTGATTTAAGAATGCCAAGTGATGCATCAGTGCGTATCTGGATGGATGAAATCGAACATTTGAAATAAAAAAACTGCTGCTCAAAATGGAGCAGCAGTTCTTTTATAAAAACTATATGTGCTTAAGCTGTTTTTCAAAAGATTCTTTTGTCTTGCTGCGGCCGAAAGCAAAGTTCCTGCCGTAGACGAAAGAGTACATGACAGCAGCCATTACAAATGCAGTAACCACATCAAATACAGAATGCTGTTTTAAGAACATGGTTGCAAGAATAATGCTGACCATAAGAATGAAAGAAGCCAGCTTTAACTTCGGACGATCCTTAAATTCTTTACTGTTACAGATTGCAATGTGAACACCGAGCGAATTATAAACATGAATACTTGGAAACAGGTTTGTCGGTGTATCGGTTGCATAAAGCCAGGCTACCATATGGGTGAAGACATTGTCATGCTCAAAGGAATGCGGGCGGAGATAATGTCCGTTTGGATAGAGGCTGGATACTACCAGAAATACAGTCATTCCCACAAACAGGAATGTACAGAGCCGGTAATAATCTTCTTTATTTTTGAAGAAAAAGTAAAGAACCGCATATGCGACATATCCAAACCATAACATATATGGTACGATGAAAAATTCTATAAATGGGATTTTATCATCCAGTGCAGTATGTATTACGTTGAAATTTGAAGTCACATGTTTTTCCAGATAGGTAAACCATGGAAAATATATGAATACATACAGCAGAACCCATGCGTGCTTATATTTTTGAAAAAATGCTTTGAGATTTTGCTTAAAGTTATCTTTTTTCAACATCGGATTCCCCTTTTTTAATGTAAGAATACTACTTCTATGGTGGAATTCTAGCACAGCATTTTTTAAAAAACAATGCTATAAAATCGAATTTAATAATTTTTATGGAATTCTTAAGATTTTAATGGAAAAGGAACATTTTCATTGTGCAAGAATACAAGAAAATGTATTTCATTTTTTAAATAAATATTACAAATGCGGGATTTCATTGACAAAGAAAAACGGTCAACTATAATGGAAACTAGCAAAATAGAAAGGTTAAGGGATATGAAGAAGAATGAAGAGAAACAGCAGGAAACTGCAAAGGAAAAAATGAGCAGAAAAAAACTCCTTTGTGTAATCGGAATTCCTGTAGGAATATTAGTTGTGATTTATCTGGTACTGGCACTGTTTTTTCAGAGCCATTTTGCATTTCGTACCACGATAAATAATGTGGGGGTATCCGCTTCCTCAACCAGTGGTGTGGAAAAGAAGATTACGAAGCAGGCATCCAGGTATGAGATGAAACTGGTGGAGCGTGAGGATAAGACAGAGAGCATCAATGGAACAGACATTGACATGGAGCCGGTATTTGATAAGCAGGTAAAAGAGCTTTTAAAGAAGCAGAATGGATTTGCATGGCCGTACTATCTTATTTCTCCACAGAAATACGAAGCGGAGACTATGATATCTTTTGATGAAGAAAAATTGAAGGATGTTCTGGATAATTTGTCCTGTATGGATGAAAGCAAATGGACGGATTCCGAAAATGCACAGATTAAGGATTATACAAAGGATGGCTATGAAGTGCAGCCGGAGGTATATGGAACAAAAATCGATAAGGATGCATTTACGGAGAAAATCAAAGAAGCCTTGGATAAAATGCAGCCGGAATTTGACCTTTCCGGGGAAGGCTGTTATGAAGACCCAAAGGTAAAAGAAGAGGATGATGTATTTCAGGATGCATTGGATACTTTGAATAAATATACCCAGATGAAGATTACCTATCAGGCAGAAGGCAAGGATGATGTGGTTTTGGATGGAGAAACCATCAGTACCTGGCTTTCTGTGGATGATGATTTCAATGTGTCTGTAGATGATGAGGCATTGAGCGCTTATGTAAAAGCTATGGCAAAAAATTATAATACCGCCTATGGAAACCGGACACTGGATACCTCTTATGGACAGACAGTGACAATTTATGGTGGAAATTACGGATGGTGGGTAGATAATGCAGCTGAAAAGGAAATGATACTGGAGGATTTGAAAGCCGGTAAGGATGTAACAAGAGAGCCGGTTTATTCCCAGACGGCTAACAGCCATGGTGAGAATGACTATGGTAATACATATGTGGAAATCAATCTGACCGCACAGCATTTGTTTTTCTATAAGAACGGATCACTGGTGGTAGAATCTGATTTTGTCTCCGGTAACCTTGCAAAGAATCATGGAACGCCGTCCGGCTCTTTTGGTGTTACTTATAAGGCAAAGGATGCGGTGCTTCGCGGCGAAGATTATGAGTCTCCGGTATCTTTCTGGATGCCTTTTAACGGTGGTGTTGGAATGCATGATGCCAGCTGGAGAAGTACTTTTGGTGGAACAATTTATAAAAGAAGCGGTTCACATGGATGTATCAATCTTCCATACAGTGCAGCAAAAACAATTTATGAAAATATAGAAGCAGGTTATCCGGTGCTTGTTTATGAACTGCCGGGAACCGAGAGCCAGAAGGGCAAGGATATGGATGCAGCATCTGCAGTAGATGAGGCAATCACCTCCATTGGAACAGTAACCCTGGACTCCGCAGGAACCATTGCGTCTGTCCGTTCCCAGTATGATGCTTTATCTGACAGCGCCAAAGCATATGTAAAGAATCTGGATGTGCTGACAGCAGCCGAGTCAGCTCTGTCACAGTTGCAGTATGAACAGGCCCTGCAGGAATTGCAGAATCAGGAAAGTATAGATGCACAGAATGTAACGAATACAATCATGGCATTGCCAGATACGATAACTGCCACAGATGCAGCAGCAGTAGCCAATGCAAGAAATGCCTATAATGCCTTAAGCGAGGGCGCAAAAGCGAAGGTACCACAGAGTGCACTGGACAAGCTGGCAGCCGCTGAAGCAGCATTGTAGGGAATTGGAATAAAGAATAAGAACGCTAGCTTCTGTTCAGACAATTTTAGTATGATGAATGTCTGTAGGAACCACTGAAAATAAATTGAAAATAGAAATAACACCAGCCTCTGCCTGGATGATTACAGATGCATGAGGGAGGGCTGTTAGGGACTTATGAAATTCGTTCGGAAACAGGCAACGCCGGTACAGGGATGTACCGGCGAGGCGCAGATGAACATGGATGTGAATTTGCGCCGGTTGCCGGAAGCATATATACTTTTATCGAATTTCCAATGTCCCTTACAGCTCTCCCTCGTATCAAAATCATCCGAACAGAGGCTGGTGTTATATATATATTTATATTTTCATGTTTATTTGTAATTATCATAATGCATATGGAAAAATGTTGCCAAATAGCAATTGAGATGTTGCAGACTAGAACAGCAATATTGCAAAGAAACAAGGCACATAGTATAATATTATCAAGAAGTAAAAAATATAAATTATGTTGCTGACGAGCACAAAGACAGATGAATAATATCCTGTGAAAATGTGCCGGATAACAGGAACGGATGAAAATAAATCGAAAGGAGAATGTATTGATGAAGGAGCAGGTTTTGACAAGGTTTAAGGAATTATTTGGGGATGAAGGAGACATCCGTGTGTATTTTGCACCGGGACGTGTGAATCTGATTGGAGAGCATACGGATTACAACGGAGGTCATGTATTTCCATGTGCACTGACCATTGGAACTTATGGCGTGGCAAGAAAACGTGCCGATAAGAAACTGAGATTTTACTCCATGAATTTTGAACAGCTTGGTGTGCTGGAATCTTCCATTGAAGGCTTGAAACCGGAGAAAGAAGCAGACTGGACGAATTATCCGAAGGGTGTTATCTGGGCATTTGGAGAAAAGGGCATGCAGGTAGATACCGGACTGGATTTGTTGTTATTTGGAAATATCCCGAATGGTTCCGGACTTTCTTCTTCTGCATCTGTTGAGGTGCTGACCGGATATATCTTAAAGGACTTATTCGGATTTGATGTAACGAACCAGGACCTGGCTTTAATCGGACAGTTTTCAGAGAATAAATTCAATGGAGTGAACTGTGGTATCATGGATCAGTTTGCCATTGCCATGGGAAAAGCAGAGCATGCGATTTTCTTAGACACGGCTACTTTAAAATATGAATATGCGCCGGTTCGTTTAAAAGATGCGAAAATCGTAATTTCCTGCAGCAATAAGAAGCGTGGTCTGGGTGATTCGAAATATAATGAGCGTCGTGCAGAGTGTGAGGAAGCACTGGCAGAATTACAGAAGGTAGTAGATATTAAGAGCCTTGGTGAATTGTCTGAGGAACAGTTTGAAGAATATAAGGGAGCCATCGGAAGTGAAGTCCGCATGCGTCGGGCAAAACATGCGGTATATGAGAACCAGAGAACCCTAAAAGCGGTGGAAGCTTTGAAAGAAAATGATGTGGAAACCTTTGGAAAGCTGATGAATGCATCCCATGTATCCTTAAGGGATGATTATGAAGTAACCGGAATTGAACTGGATACCTTAGTGGAAGAAGCCTGGAAGGTAGCTGGAGTCATTGGATCCCGTATGACAGGTGCAGGCTTTGGTGGATGCACCGTCAGTATTGTAAAGGATGAAGCAGTAGAGCATTTTATTGAAGCAGTAGGCAGTGCCTATGAAAAGAAAATTGGATACAGCGCAGATTTCTATGTGGTAGAAATTGGAGACGGTCCATCCAGACTGGCATAAGAAACAGGAGGTAAGTCATGATTTGTGAAGATATCTTAAAATTAACAGAATATGGCATGGTAACCGGGTTGGTTCCAAAGGAAGATGAGCGTTTCACCATCAACCGCCTGCTGGAATTGTTTGAATTAGAAGAATTAGATGAGGACGCTGTGGCAGCTTATCAGTCACGGACACCGATGAGCAGAGAAGAAGCAGAAGAGAGTCTGGAAGAATTGTTAAACCGTCTGCTGGATTATGCTTATGAAAATGGCATTTTAAAGGAAAACAGCGTAGTATACCGAGATTTATTTGATACGAAAATCATGGGAATGCTGATGCCAAGACCAGGTGAAGTAATTCATAAATTTCAGAGCCTTTATGAGAAGGATGCAAAGGCGGCAACGGATTATTATTATACTCTCAGCCAGGACAGCAATTATATCCGCAGATACCGTATCAGGCGTGATATGAAATGGACTGCTGAGACGGAGTTTGGTGAACTGGATATTACAATTAACTTATCCAAGCCGGAAAAGGACCCGAAAGCCATTGCAGCTGCAAAGCTGGCAAAGCAGAGCGGCTATCCGAAATGCCTTTTGTGTAAGGAAAATGAAGGCTATGCAGGAAGAGTCAATCATCCGGCAAGACAGAATCACCGTATTATTCCGGTAACCATCAATCATAGTGACTGGTTCTTACAGTATTCTCCTTATGTGTACTATAATGAGCACTGCATCGTGTTTAATGGAAAGCATACACCGATGAAAATTGAAAAAGCAACCTTTGGAAAACTGCTGGATTTTGTAAAACAGTTTCCGCATTATTTCGTTGGCTCCAATGCTGACCTGCCGATTGTAGGAGGCTCGATTTTAAGCCATGACCATTTCCAGGGTGGACATTATGAATTTGCCATGGCAAAGGCACCGCTGGAAAAAGAGATTACCTTTGCGGGCTTTGAAGATGTGAAAGCAGGAATTGTAAAATGGCCGATGTCAGTTATCCGCCTGTCCGCACCGGATACAGAACGGTTGATTGAGCTGGCAGATAAAATACTTCTGACCTGGCGTGGCTATACGGATGAGGCAGCATTTATTTTTGCAGAAACAGACGGGGAGCCACATAATACCATTACACCAATTGCAAGAAAACGAGGCAATAATTACGAACTGGATTTAGTGCTTCGTAATAATATTACAACAAAGGAGCATCCGCTGGGCGTATATCATCCGCATGCAAAGCTTCATCATATTAAGAAGGAAAATATCGGCTTAATCGAGGTAATGGGTCTGGCAGTGCTGCCGGCACGTCTGAAGGACGAGATGGCACAGCTTAAGACGGCAATTCTTTCCAGGGCTGATTTACGGAGCAATGAAGTTTTAAGTAAGCATGCAGACTGGGTAGAGGAATTTTTGCCAAAATATGAGAGCATTACGGCAGAAAATATCGACGGGATTATCCAAAAGGAAATCGGACTGGTATTCCGTGAAGTTCTTCTGGATGCCGGTGTATACAAATGCACTGAAGAAGGAAGAGAAGCATTCTTACGCTTTATTGATACGGTAAATAAATAGAAAAAGATGTTTATCCGGGAGTGGGATTCTGGTTAACATAAGAAAAGAGCATCATTGGCATAAGGTGTCATCCAAAGGGAAGGATGAAAAGCACCGCCTTTGATGCTCTTTGTTGTATGTTATGACTCTTGCAAGAAGGAAAGAAATGCATTAATATAAGAGCGATATGATAAATTATGCAAAAGAATAAGGACAGAATGGAGATTTTATGAAACAGCAGATAAAGAGTTCTTTGATATTGTTATTGACCGCAACCATCTGGGGCGTGGCTTTTGTAGCCCAGAGCGTGGGCATGGAATATATTGGTCCATTTACCTTTAACGCAATCCGATGCGTTCTGGGGGGAATGGTGTTAATCCCGGTTATTCTGGTTTTAAAGAAAAAGAAAGAGACAGGAGCAGAAAATCAGGAAAAAGAGGATAAAAAGACTTTATGGATGGGTGGAATTGCATGTGGTGTAATTCTTTGCATTGCATCTAATCTGCAGCAGTTTGGCATTATGGAAGCAAGCGTTGGTAAATCGGGTTTTTTTACGGCGTTGTATATTGTGATGATTCCGGTTATCGGCATCTTTATTGGAAAGCGTCCGGAAATCAAGCTGTGGTTTTGTGTGGCACTGGCAGTTGTGGGAATGTATCTGCTTTGTATGAAGGACGGCAGTTTTACCATTGAGCGGGCAGACATCATGCTTCTTTTATGTGCACTGGCATTTTCCTTTCATATACTGGTGGTTGATTATTTTTCACCAAAGGTAGACGGCGTAAAAATGTCCTGTATACAGTTTTTTGTATGCGGAGTGCTTTCAGCAGTAGGAATGCTGTTTACAGAGACACCGGACATTTCCAATATTCAGGCGGCATGGCTGCCCTTGTTGTATGCGGGACTTCTTTCCTGCGGCGTTGGCTATACCTTGCAGATTGTGGGACAGAAAGGCATCAACCCGGTTATCGCATCCCTTATTATGAGCCTGGAATCCGTGATTTCCGCACTGGCTGGCTGGGTGATCTTGGGACAGGTATTATCACCAAAAGAAATTTTAGGCTGCGTATTGATGTTTGTGGCAATTATTATCACGCAGATTCCCATCGGAAACAAGAAAACAGATTGATTTTACGGATAGTCTCAGCTATACTGTAACAGAATAGAAAGAGAAAGAAGGCATAAGATATGTTGTCAAAAAAGATAAAACAGGCAATGGCAGGAAGCTCTGCAATTCGTGCCATGTTTATGGAAGGAAAAGAAATGGCTGCCAGGTTTGGGGCAGAAAATGTGTATGATTTCAGCCTTGGCAATCCGGCTACACCGGCACCGGAAAAAATTAAGACAGCAATTTATGATATTTTGGATAAAGAAGACCCGCTTGTGGTGCATGGATATATGGCAAATGCAGGTTATGAGGAAGTAAGAGAGGCAATTGCAGAGAACTTAAATGAACGCTTCGGAACCAATTTCCATGGGAAGAACCTGATTATGACAGTTGGTGCAGCAGGCGGTCTGAATATTATTTTTAAGACGATTTTAGATCCGGGCAATGAAGTTATGGTATTTGCTCCGTATTTTGGTGAATATAAAAGCTATGCCGCAAACTTCGATGCAAAGATTGTGGAAGTCATGCCAAATGAAGCAGATTTTATGCCGGATTTAGCAGACTTTGAACGAAAAATTACAAAAGATACAAGAGCGGTTATCATCAACAATCCGAACAACCCGACCGGAGTGGTATATTCAGATGCTACCTTAAAAGAGATTGCCAGAATTTTAACTGCGAAGGAAGAGGAATTTGGAACCGATATTTATCTTATTTCCGATGAACCATACCGTGAACTGGTTTACGACGGCGTACAGGAGAATTTCCTGACGAAATATTATAAAGATACGCTGGTAGGATATTCCTTCAGTAAATCTTTATCACTTCCGGGCGAGCGGATTGGTTATGTGGTAGTGCCGGATGAAGCGGCAGATTCCGCAGAATTAATCGAGGGAATTACTGTATCAAACCGTACTCTTGGCTTTGTAAATGCACCATCTCTCATTCAGAAAGCAGTGGCAGAGTGCTTAAAGGAAAAGACCAATCTTGAATTTTATGACCGCAACCGTATTGCTTTATATGAAGGACTGACGAAGCTTGGATTCACCTGCATTAAACCACAGGGAGCATTTTATCTGTGGCTGAAATCTCCGGTTGCAAAGGAAGAAGAATTTGTAGAAGCTGCGAAGAAATACCATTTGATTCTGGTAAAAGGAAGTGCCTTCGGCTATGGCGGTTATGTACGCCTTGCATACTGCACTTCTTATGAGACAGTAGTAAATTCCATGCAGGCATTTGCAAAGCTGGCAGCAGAGTATGGACTGAAGGCAGCAGAATAAAAAATCGGAAAACGAAAGAATGATAAAATCAAGCAGCAGATAGAAGGAGTAAGACATGAAAGCATGGGAAAATAACATACGCAAAGTTATCCCGTATATTCCGGGAGAACAGCCGAAGAAAGAGAAAATGATAAAACTGAATACCAATGAGAATCCGTATCCACCGGCACCGGGAGTAAAGGATGTTTTAACCTCTTTTGATACCGACCGGCTGCGTCTTTATCCGGATCCAAAGATTGAGAAACTGACGGACGCAATTGCAGAACGATATGGTTTAAATTCCAATCAGGTATTTGTGGGCGTTGGCTCAGATGATG
This sequence comes from Roseburia sp. CLA-AA-H209, assembly GCF_020687575.1. Taxonomy (NCBI): domain Bacteria; kingdom Bacillati; phylum Bacillota; class Clostridia; order Lachnospirales; family Lachnospiraceae; genus Roseburia; species Roseburia sp. CLA-AA-H209. The sequence goes on along the minus strand of NZ_JAJEQU010000002.1, from coordinate 145,515 downwards.
TACTTGCCATGTGCTTTATGACATTTTTTAATTCTAATCGTCCGATTCTGTTTCCAGATATTACTTATTCTTTCTATGATGTCTGGGCAGAGGAATTCCGTATTCCATATAAGCAGATTCCGCTGGATAGGAATTTTACAATTTGCCCGGAGGATTATGCTGGGGAAAACGGAGGAATTGTATTTCCAAATCCAAACGCACCGACAGGAAAGCTGCTTCCGTTAGAAGATGTGGAACGCATCATTGCACAGAATCCGGATGTCATTGTTATTGTGGATGAAGCATATATTGATTTTGGTGGAACATCTGCATTGCCGCTTATTGATAAATATGACAATGTATTGGTAGTCCAGACCTTTAGCAAATCCCGTTCCATGGCAGGCATGCGGATTGGATATGCGATGGCACAGCCTGAATTAATCAAATATTTGAACGATGTTAAATATTCATTTAATTCTTACACCTTAAATTCCCTTACGATTGAAATGGGAACGGCTGCTATTTTGGATGAAGCTTATTTTAAAAAGACAACACAGAAGATTATTGCAACGAGAGAGCGTACCAAGGAAGAACTTCGGGCACTGGGATACCGGATGGATGATTCAAAGAGCAACTTCCTCTTTGTAACCCACGATACGATTTCCATGGAGAAGCTGTTTGAAGATTTGAAGAAGAAGGACATTTATGTCCGTCATTTCTCCAAACCGGAGCGGATTGCAAATTATCTGCGTATTACCATTGGTACAGATGAAGAAATGGATACGCTGATTACGTTTTTGAAAAACTATAAACAGTCATAATTCATTAGGAAAGGAGTATTATGTTATTACATTATCTGATTGTATTTTTTGTTTCCATGGTACCACTGGTTGAACTGAGAGGAGCGATTCCATTTTCACAGGGCTTTGGACTTCCATTGATACCATCTTATATTATTTCCATCATTGGAAATATGCTGCCGGTACCATTTATTTATTTTTTTGCAAGAAAAGTACTGATTTGGGGTGCAGATAAGCCTGTTATTGGAAAATTCTTCGGCTGGTGTCTGGAAAAAGGTGAAAAGGGTGGTAAGAAGCTGCAGGCAAAGGCAGGAAGAGGATTATTCCTGGCATTACTGCTCTTTGTTGGAATCCCGGTGCCGGGAACCGGAGCCTGGACAGGAACTCTGGCAGCCAGCATCTTAGATATGGATTTTAAATCATCTGTTATCGCAGTGATGCTTGGCGTATTGCTGGCTGGTGTAATTATGATGTTAATCAGTGTTGGTGCATTTTCTATGATTCGCTAACAGGGTGGAATGTAAAAAGGATATCTAAGTGATAAAAGCACAGCGTGTATAGTAATGTTATTTACTATATATTCTGTGCTTTTTAACTTTACAGGAAATTGCTTTCCTGTAAAGTTAAAAACGCTCCGCGAGGATGCGCACTGCGGCGTATAATGTAGATGTCGCAAGCGACCGCCGCAGGCGCGAGAATGTGCCAAGGAACATTATTTGTTTAATAATGATTTAATTTCTGATGCTTTGAACTACAGTGTGGATGCTTTTTCGGCAAAATCTGTATTTACAAGATCTTCATAAGGAGCGGCACCGGAGAGAACACCGGACTCTTCTAAAATAGTAAGCATTAAGTCATAGCCTTCTTCCCGGAGTATTAAATCTGTGTTCCAGGTTTCCTGGTCGTAGTAGCGGCTTACAATAAGTGTAAGGGTTTTAAGATCTGTTTCACTAAACTGTGGTGCAATGACAGTTGCGATTTCTTCCGGACTGTGACCTGCTACATAATCCATGCCTTTCTGTAAAGCATTGGTGAAATGCTGGATAAGGTCGGCATTTTCCTTAAGATAGCTTTCTTTGGCACAAAAAGCAGTATATGGAAGATAACCGGAATCCACGCCAATGGACGCTACCACATAGCCGTCACCGGACTGCTCCAAAGCAGTAGCAGATGGTTCAAATTCAATGGTATAATCCCCCTGCCCGCCGGAAAAAGCCGCTGCGGTAGAACCAAAGTCAATACTCTGGTCGATTTTGACTTCGGAAGGAGAAACACCATTTTCCCGGAGTACATATTCATATACCATTTCCGGTGTGCCACCGGCTCTTCCGCCCAGCACATCTTTTCCAATCATATCTTCATAGGAAAAGGAATCGGTGTTTTCCCTTGCAACCACAAAGTTACCGGCACGCTGGGTAAGCTGTGCAAAATTGATGACATGGTCTTTTGCACCTTCCGTGTAGGCATAAATGCTTGCCTCCGTTCCCATGAACCCTACATCTGCATCCCCGGAAACAACGGCAGCCATGGTTTTATCCGCTCCGAAGCCGGTGGTCAATGAGAGCTCGATTCCCTCATCTTCAAAGTAGCCTTTTTCGATGGCCACATACATCGGTGCGTAAAAGATGGAATGTGCCACTTCATTTAATTTTACGGTTGTTAATGCTTTAGAATCATCTGATTTGCAGGCACAAAGCGGGAAGGACATAAGAAGAATTAAGAAAAGAGAAATACCTTTTTTATAAAATCGTTTCATAGAGCATCCTTAAAAGACATTTGTATTATAGTATGAAAGACAGATGAAAATGTGCTATGATGAATAGGATAGGATTGTCTGAAATTTAGAAAACAGTATTAAGACAAGAGATATAAAAGGAGAACAGAACATGAACGACTACGTAGACCTTCATACTCATACAATTGCAAGCGGACATGCTTACAGTACTATTGAAGCAATGATAAAGGCGGCAGAGCAGAAAGAAATCCGTCTCTTTGGTATTACAGAGCATGCTCCGAAAATGCCGGGAACCTGCAGCGAGTTATATTTTAATAATCTTCGCGTGCTAGAAAGAAAGCATGGAGAAATGTATACGCTGTTTGGCGCAGAACTTAATATCATGGATATGGAAGGGCATGTGGATCTGCCGGAGCGTACCTTAAAGCAGATGGATTTGTGCGTTGCAAGTATGCATGGTCCGTGTTTTCATCCAGGAACCATAGAAGAAAATACGAAAACTTATCTGAATGTGATGAAAAATCCCTATGTAAATATTATCGGACATCCGGATGATTCTTATTATCCGGTGGATTATCGTGCATTGGTGGAAGGTGCAAAGGAACATCATGTATTGTTAGAGGTCAACAATGGCTCCCTGACACCGGGTGGCTTCCGGCAGAATACGAAGGAAAACAGCTGCAAAATGTTAGAACTTTGCAAGGAATATAAAGTTCCGGTTATCATGGATTCCGATGCGCATGTGGATACTGCAGTTGGGAATCATCAATATCCATTGGAAGTTATTCAGATGGTAGATTTTCCGGAAGAACTGGTAGTCAATACCAATGTGGAACTGGCGAAGAGTTTTTTGAATTATTTTAAATCACCGGAACATCTATAAGGAGTTATCACAGGTGAGAAAAGAATATCAACAGCGATATTGACAGAAAACAAGAGTTAGCATAAACTAACTCTTGTAAGGAACATTACAATACACACAAAATACTTTGGACGTAAAGGGAGCAGACTTTTGATGCGGGTCTGCTCCTTTTATATGCCATCAATTAGGGAATTGTGATGTGGGAGATAACATTTAGAATCAAAGAATTTTGCAGCAGTCAAAGTACATCTGATTTTCTTTTATGTGAAATGTCAACCGTTCTTAGGGGTCTGTTTTTCTTGATGATAAACTGTCTTTTCGGTTGCTTTGACAGAATATTGGTACTGTCCGTCGAGGACAGATACCACCTAATGTCTGCAAGGGGCACTGGGAATTTCGATATATTTTTCATTTCATCTGGCAACCGGCACAAATTCACATCCATGTTCAAATGTGCCTCGCTGGTACATCCCTGTACCAGCGTTGCCTGTTGCCAGACGAAATTCCAAGTGCCCCTAACAGCCCTTATCAGGCATCTGCACTTCGACGATCAGTACCAATATTTTGTCAAACATAGAAAAGACGGTTTTTATCGTAAAAAGAAAAACAGACCCCTTAGAACGGTGACGTTTCATCATATGAAAATCAATGTGCTTCGACTGCTGCAAAATTTTTTAATAAATTTTTCTCCCACATCGCAATCCACTAATTCTGCCAGTGAATCTCACCTGCATCAAGAACCGCAAACCGGATTAACTCTGCACTGTCCAGGTTCTCATGATGCATATCGATTCCGTTAATTGAATGATTATCATAGGTCGTATAGTAATAAATCCCCTTATCCGCATTGCAGCAGGAAGTGTAGATTGTAATTTCATATTTTCCATCAGCAACTTCACAGCAGCCCCGCTGCTGGTCGACGGAACCTAAGATATGAAAGAACTGGCTGACACTTTCGATTTCTGAACTGCCGGAAATGGAATGCAGTCTGGTGAAAGCAACCCGGATAAAACGGGACTGGGAAGATAAATCGCCCGGCAGACCCAAAGCCCCCATACCGCGGCTGTAAGCCTGTAAGTTGAGCTTGTCGGAAAAATGATTTTCCGGCTGCCTGGATGAGAGAGCCGCATAATTATTTAAAGCAAACATCTGTATTGGAAAAGGTGGATTGTTGGTCAGCACACCGGCAGGATTGTCATAGATATGAAGCCCGTCTGCCATGGATTCCACAACGATGTTTTCACTTTTGTCGGCAATCATCCAGTGAAGCTGTGCTGCCGGAAAATGGCTGGCAAAAACAGTTCCAACGAGATTCATCTGCACTAATTTTTCTCTGGCTTCTGAAACAGAAGCACACTGGCTTAGAATCCATGGAATAAATTCAAATTGTGCAACATTTTCCTTTGTATCAATAATATCAGCATAAGCGGCATTTCCCACAAAGTTAAGCCCTGCCATGCAGACACCTTTTTCATTGCAGGCATCATAATAAAGAGGATAGTCAACACCATTGTCCGGTGCTACATGAGCCATGCCAATCATGGCATAGTGGGAGCTTAAAGTCCCGGCATGACGGAAATGAAACGGATAGTTGCGGGGGGTAATGGTGACTTCATCGCCATAGGAAAATTCATAATCAAGGGTTCTGCCCATGTAGAAGTTCTTTGTTTGATAAGTAGCTGCGGTGCACATAAAATAGCCTCCTTTTATCTTTCTTTTGTATTAGTATTCTGCTGAAAAATCAGATTTATGTAATAGGACTATTATAACGTGGATACAGGGGTAAATCAAATTAAGAAATAATGAGAAAAAATATCGATAAGAAAGGTCCTATTTTCAATAACAGGTGTTATAATACAACTGGATTAGAAAGAACTAACATAAAGTAGTAACAACTAAGAAAGGAAGCTCATTATGGGAAGATATTATCGGATGTCTAAAAAAGTAACAGAGGATCAGGTAAAAGAAATTCTTCGTGAAACATTAGAATTAGAGGATGTAGAGGAAGCAGAATATGAGGCAGAGACACAGCTTCTTAAAATTGTAACCAAAGATAACCAGTTTGCAGGAGTTATGACCAGAGTGGTAAATATCTGCAGCAGAATCGGCAAAGGAGCAGAATTATCATTTGCAAAATTTTTCATTGAAGGATAGAAAGTGAAGGGATTATTTGAAAGCTTGTGAATATTGCGGCGAGATAGATTATCATGAAATTATGGAATGCATTACCTGTGCACTGGATGCCAAGGACCCTTATACGGCGGGGCATTCCCAGCGTGTCAGTGATATGGCAATGAAAGTATGCCAGTTAATTGGCTTAAAAACGGAGAATATACAGCAAATCCATATTGCGGCACATCTCCATGATATTGGAAAAATCGGTGTTCCGGATGCTGTTTTAAATAAAGAAGGAAAGCTTGATGATGAGGAATGGGAGGCAATGAAGAAACATCCCTCTATTGGAGCTGAGATTTTGAGTAAATCAAGACATTTAAAAGAACTGCAATATATCGTGCTCTGCCATCATGAACGATTCGATGGAAAGGGCTATCCGCTTGGACTCAAAGGAGAAGAAATCCCGGTGGGAGCAAGAATCATTGCAATCTGCGATTCCATTGATGCCATGACTTCAAACCGGAGTTATCGCAAAGCACATGATTTTGACTACTGTTATCAGGAAATCAAAAATAATCTTGGCAAGATGTATGACCCGATTATCGGACAGTATGTCTTAGACCACTGGGAAGAAATTATTTCCGTAATCAAAATTTCAAGATAAGATTCTATTGTTGATAAGAATTCTCAATAACGAAAAAGAGTATGGACAATGGGTTTTAATGGCGGTAAGCTAAAAAACAAACAGAAATAGGAGGAATACATATGTTTGATTTTGTGAAAAAATTTAACTGGAAGAAGACCGGAATCTTTGCTGCCGGTGTATTGTTTGGAACAGCCGGAATTAAAATATTAGGTAGTAAGGATGCAAAGAAAGTCTACACAAACTGTACAGCAGCAGCATTACGTGCAAAGGAATGTGTCATGAAGACTGCTTCTAATATCCAGGAAAATGCAGAGGATATTTATGCAGAGGCACAGCAGATTAATGAAGACAGAGCTGCTAAAGCAGCAGAATATACAGATGAATCTGTAGAAGATGCAACAGAAGAAACTGTAGCAGAATAAACATTGGACATGCGATTTTGCTCGTTGTTCATGTAAACTATGAGAATCACCTTCAGAATATGCTGTAGGTGATTCTTTATCTAAGGAAGTATGTAATATGAGATTTGTTATAAAACATGAGATAAAAGGAAGACTTCGTATTCATATCATTCAGGGCGGGATGAGTTTCCGCCAGGCAGATATGATGGAATATTACCTGAGTAACTGCAAATGTGTCACTTCAGTGAAAGTAAATGAACGTTTACAGGATGCAGTAGTCTGTTATGTGGGAAATCGTGAGGAGATGATAGAGACACTGCGTCATTTCTCTTATCAGAAAGTGGATGTGCCAGAGACTTTTTTACAGAATTCCGGCAGGGAACTGAACCGGACTTACTGGGACAAGCTGGTAAATAAAGTGGTACTCCGTATGGGCAGTAGGATGTTCCTGCCATATCCAATCCGCGCAGGAATTACCATGGTCCGTTCCGTGAAATATTTGTGGGCTGGAGTGTCTGCATTGGCGAAGGGCAGGATAGAGGTTCCGGTGCTGGATGGAACAGCTATTGGAGTCTCTCTGCTTCGCAATGATATCAATACAGCAGGTTCCATTATGTTCTTACTGGGCATTGGAGAAATCTTAGAGGAGTGGACACACAAGAAATCCGTTGATGATCTGGCAAGAAGTATGTCCTTAAATATCAGTAAAGTATGGCTGTGTCAGGATGGACAGGAAATACTGGTATCGGCATCTGAGATTAAAGAAGGCGATGAAGTCTGTATTCATATGGGAAATGTCATTCCGTTTGATGGCGTGGTAACGGAAGGGGATGCGATGGTAAATCAGGCATCCTTAACCGGCGAATCCCTTCCGGTGCATAAGAGTGTAGAAAGTTATGTCTATGCCGGAACCGTATTGGAAGAAGGAGAACTGACCATTCGTGTCAAAGAAGTAAATGGCTCCAGCAAATTTGAAAAAATTGTCACGATGATTGAAGAGTCAGAGAAGTTAAAATCTTCCCTGGAAAGTAAAGCCGAGCATCTGGCAGACCGCCTGGTTCCGTATACATTACTAGGAACAGGAATTACCTGGCTCTCTACCAGAAATGCCACAAAAGCATTAGCAGTTCTTATGGTGGACTTTTCCTGTGCATTAAAACTTGCAATGCCGGTATCTGTATTGTCTGCAATCCGTGAAGCAAGTGTGCACAATATTACCGTAAAAGGTGGCAAATTCTTAGAGGCAATGGCAGAAGCAGATACCATCGTCTTTGACAAAACAGGTACTCTGACCAAAGCGCAGCCTACCGTAGTAGATGTGGTTTCTTTTACGGATAAGCCCACGGAAGAGCTTTTACGTATTGCTGCCTGCTTAGAGGAACATTTCCCTCATTCCATGGCAAAGGCAGTCGTAGATGCAGCCCAGGAAAAGAATCTTGTGCATGAAGAACTACATTCTAAGGTGGAATATATTGTAGCCCACGGAATTTCTTCCACCATAGAAGGAAAGAGTGTGGTAATCGGAAGCTATCACTTTGTATTTGAAGATGAAAAATGTGTGGTTCCGGAAGGCTATGAAGAACAGTTTAACAGCCTTCCATCAGAATATTCACATCTTTATATGGCAATTGAGAACCGCCTTGCAGCCGTTATCTGCATTGAAGATCCGCTTCGTGATGAAGCAGCAGCCGTTGTAAATTCCTTAAAGACAGCCGGAATTAAGAAAGTTGTTATGATGACAGGGGATAGTGAACGTACAGCATCCGCCATTGCAGCAAGAGTGGGCGTAGACGAGTATTACTCCGAGGTACTTCCGGAAGATAAGGCAAGTTTTGTAGAGAAAGCCAAAGCAGAAGGACACAAGGTCATTATGATTGGAGATGGTATCAACGATTCACCGGCATTATCTGCGGCAGATATTGGAATAGCCATCAGTGATGGAGCAGAGATTGCAAGAGAAATTGCAGATGTAACCATCGGTGCAGATAATCTTTATGAGATAGTAACCTTAAAGGTGCTGAGTAATGCATTGATGAAACGGATTCATAAGAATTACCGGACAATTGTTGGGTTCAATACAGGACTGATTGTGCTTGGCGTGGCAGGAGTCCTGCAGCCAACCGTATCTGCATTACTTCACAATACATCTACCTTGGTAATTACCTTAAAGAGTATGCAGAATCTTTTGGATTAAAAATTTCCAGAAACAGAAATCTTACGGTTCAGGAAAAGAAAAATTTTGAAAAGAAAATTGAAAAGAAAATTTTTCGAAAAACGGTTTACTTTCACACTTTAATATGCTAACATTTTTGTATTGAAATAAGTATAATACGAAAAGGAGAGGCAGAATGAGTAAGAATGTAAGAACGGAAGCAGTGGATCATTTGTTTGATGCAATCTTAAGCCTTGAAAATAAAGAGGAATGTTATAAATTCTTTGAAGATGTCTGTACGGTAAATGAATTACTGGCATTCTCACAGAGATATGAAGTGGCAAAGATGTTGCGTGAGCAGAGAACTTATCTTGATATTGCAGAGAAAACTGGCGCATCAACAGCGACCATCAGTCGTGTGAACCGTTCCTTGAATTATGGATGCGATGGATATGATATGGTATTTGCCAGAACGAATGTGAAGCCGGTAGAAGAAAAAAAAGAGGAAAATTAAAACGAAGAGTAGAGATAAAATTAAAACGATATTTAATTTTTGCACAAAATCATGTAAATAATAAAGAAAAGCACCGGTTCGAAAACTGGTGCTTTTTCGATTTACAGGAAATTACTTTCCTATAAAGTAAAAAACGTTCCGCGAGGATGTGCCAAGGCACATTCTTTTTTCCAGGCATATGGCTTTTTATTCGTTCGACTTTTTTTCGGAAGTCTTTTTCTCGGAAGCTTTTTTCTCTTCGGAAGCTTTCTTTTCTGCAGCACGCTGCTCATCTTCGGCTTCTTTTTCCATTTCTTTCGTCTCGTCAATCAGCTTTTCAATCAACATACACTTTACAAATACATCAAAACTTAACATACAGATAAAGGAAAAGGTATGAAGAAAATCCTGGTCTTCTTCCGGTGCATCTGCAAAGGTGGTAGAACTGGTATTGAATTTCTTGGTAATATCCTTCATCAGATTTTTTACCTCATCCCGTTCCAGACTGAACACCTCTTCATAGACAGTTGTCAGATTGAAATCTCCTTCTGCATTGAAGAAACGTTTTGCCAGAGGATTTAAGATACTTTCGATATCATTGATACTTAATATGCTTTTGAAATAATAAATGAAAATCAGCATCAGAATATGTTCTTTGCTGTATTTCTTCTTGACCGGCGGTGGAAGCAGATTGTTTTTTGCATAGTTATTAATCATGGTTTTGGTCAGAATCTTGTCATCGGGATGACGTTTGGAAGCTGCAAGCTGGGTATCCATGAAGGTTGTAATCTGATCCATGTAAAGGTCAATATTTGGAATACTTTCCGGACGGATATAGTCAATCCGCGACAGACTGGATAAAATACTGTTTAATAAATCTTTTGCATCAATTGTCATTTGAATTCACCTCATACCTATTATATAGTATTGAAAACTAGATAACAAGAAGAAAAATGACAGAAAGCATATACAATGACGCTGTGATGTGTAAATGACATTGCGTGATGCAACTACAATAGAATGGATATAAGGGAAAAGAACGCATGAATGCGTTCGACGGACAGTACAAAAAGAAATCTGAAAAGAAATACAGAAAATATGTTCCCATCCCTTAAGGAAGTATGGTATACTGAGCGGAGTGGTATTGAGGAGAGTAAAGGAGCATTATGAGTATATACGATTCATTAAATGAAGAACAGAAAAAAGGTGTATTTACAACAGAAGGACCTGTGCTGCTGCTGGCGGGCGCAGGCAGCGGAAAGACCCGTGTGCTGACCCACCGGGCGGTATATCTGATAGAGGAACTGGGAGTCAATCCCTATCATATCCTTGCGATTACATTTACCAATAAGGCTGCAGGCGAAATGCGGGAGCGTATTGATGACATGGTGGGCTATGGCTCGGAAAATATCTGGGTATCTACCTTTCATTCTACCTGTGTGAGAATTTTGCGCCGTTTTATTGACCATATCGGATTTGGAACCAACTTTACCATATATGATACAGAAGACCAGAAGACCATTATGAAGGATATCTGCAAGCGTCTGGAAATTGATACGAAGATGTATAAGGAAAAAAGTTTGCTTGCGGCCATTTCTTCTGCAAAGGACGAGCTGATCAGTCCGGAAGCATATGCCTTACGGGCGCAGGGAGATTTCCGGAAAATGAAGGAAGCAGCTGTTTACCGGGAATATCAGCAGGTGTTACGGAAAAATAATGCACTGGATTTTGATGATTTGATTGTAAAGACTGTAGAGCTTTTCCAGTCAGATATGGAAGTGCTGGATTATTATCAGGAGCGGTTCCGTTATATTATGGTGGACGAGTATCAGGATACCAATACGGCACAGTTTCAGCTGATTAAACTGCTGGCAGGCAAATATAAGAATCTCTGCGTGGTAGGTGATGATGACCAGTCCATTTACAAATTCCGTGGAGCAAACATTTATAATATATTGAATTTTGAAAAAGAATTTCCAAATGCAGTTACCATCAAGCTGGAGCAGAATTACCGTTCCACCCAGAATATTTTAAATGCAGCCAATGGGGTCATTGCAAATAATGTGGGACGAAAGGCAAAACGTCTCTGGACTGAGAATGAGGAAGGCGAAAAAATTGCATTTCATCAGTTTGAAACCGGATTTGATGAAGCAGACTATGTAGCAAAAGATATCCGGAGCAAAGTGCGGGAAGGCATGTATCATTACGGAGACTGTGCCGTATTATACCGTACCAATGCCCAGTCCCGACTTTTCGAGGAACGTTTTATCACAGCCAGCATACCATATAAGATTGTGGGAGGCGTAAACTTCTATTCCAGAAGAGAAATCAAGGATTTACTGGCTTATCTTAAGACCATTGACAATGCCATGGATGATCTGGCGGTACGCCGTATTATCAATGTGCCAAAACGTGGAATTGGAGCAACGACATTAAGCAGGGTGCAGGATTATGCCGATGAAAACGGTCTTACCTTTTATAATGCCTTAAAAATGGCAGAAGAGATTGGCACAATCGGACGGGCATCTGCAAAAATCAGACCGTTTGTAATGCTGATTCAGAGTATGCGGAGCAAGTTGCCGTATATCAGTGTATCAGAGCTTTTGCAGGAAATCATTGAAGAAACCGGTTATGTCCGTGAGCTGGAAGCAGAAAATACAGAGGAAGCACAGCAGCGAATGGAAAATATCGATGAGTTGATTTCCAAGGCGGTTACTTATGAGGAAAGCGAAGAAGAGCCGACCTTAAGCGGATTCTTAGAGGAAGTAGCACTGGTTGCAGATATTGACAGTGTGGATGAGACACAGGACTATGTAGTGCTGATGACGCTGCACAGTGCGAAGGGTCTTGAATTTCCACAGGTTTATCTGGCAGGAATGGAAGACGGACTGTTTCCGGGATTCGGTGCAATCTGTGCGGAAAATCCAACAGCGGAAATCGAAGAAGAACGTCGTCTTGCCTATGTGGGAATCACAAGAGCCAAGGAGCGGTTGTCCATATCCTGCGCAAGAATGCGTATGATACGAGGAGAAACACAGTATAATAAGGTGTCCCGTTTCGTAAAAGAGATTCCGCGGGAACTTTTAGCGGGAACCATCCAGAAGGAAAAAATGCCGGATATTCCGAAACCAAGTATGATGGCGAAAAATGCATTTTCGGCAAAGCCGATGGCACTGCGCAGAACTGGCGTACCGGAGGCAAGAAACTTTGGCAATTCCGCAATGAAAAAGTCGTTGGATTATGCTGTGGGTGATACCGTTTCCCATCTGAAATTCGGCACCGGAGTCGTAAAGCAGATTATTGACGGCGGCAGGGATTATGAGGTTACTGTTGATTTTTCCGGTGTAGGTGTGAAGAAGATGTTTGCATCCTTTGCCAAATTGAAAAAGTTATAAAAATTTTATGAATTTGTAATTTTTTCTAGTAGATTGGGGAAACATATGCTATAATGAATTAATAAAAAGAGTTCTAGGTGGCAGGAAAATGAAAAACTGTTGTTGGCATAAAAAGGAGTGGTCAGAAATGGAAAAAATGGAAGAATTAAAGAATTTATTAACCGCAAATGTGAACAAAGTAACAGAATTATTGCATAAAAAGGAGAAAGAGGAAATAATGGAAGAGAAGAAAAAATCAAAAGCTGGTTTAATTTTTGCAATCATTGGTATTGTTGTAGTAGTTGCTGCAGCTGCTTATGGATTATATCGTTTCTTTGCACCAGATTATCTGGAGGATTTTGAAGACGATTTCGATGATGATTTTGAAGATGATTTCTTTGACGAGGATGACGAGGAAGAGAAATAATCATTATCATTTGCATAATTTAACAGGTGAAGATGTAAAGGGCTGTGTGATATCATGCAGCCCTTTTACTGAGTGTGCCGGAAACGCTGCGGATGACATGTGTTTCTGGAAAAGAATTGTTCGTGTGAGGTAAGTATGAAAAAAGGTCAGGTATTACAGGGAACTGTTGCATATGTGGATTTCCCGAATAAGGGAGTCGTAAAAGTAGAAGAAGGAAAGCAGGTAATCGTAAAAAACGTATTACCGGGACAGGAGATTTCCTTTTCTGTAAATAAAGTAAGAAAGGGAAAAGGCGAAGGTCGCTTACTGGAAGTTTTGAAGAAAGCACCAAATGAGCTGCCGGAAGCACCATGCCCGCATTTTGGAATCTGTGGAGGCTGTACTTATCAGAATTTATCCTATGAAGATCAGCTTGCATTAAAAGGACAGCAGGTGAAGAAACTGATGGATGCGGTAGTAGACCCGGAAACTTACAGCTTTGAGGGCGTAAAAGCAAGTCCGAATGAATTCGGATTCCGTAATAAGATGGAATTTACTTTTGGGGATGAATATAAAGATGGCCCCCTTGCTCTTGGCATGCATAAGCGTGGCAGCTTTTATGATATTGTTTCGGTAACGGACTGTAAAATTGTAGATGAAGATTATCGGAAGATATTAAGCTGTGTGCAGCAGTATTTTGCAGAAAAAAAGATTTCCTATTATCACAGAATGCGGCATACCGGATATCTGCGTCATTTACTGGTGCGTAAAGCGGTAAAGACCAAAGAGATCCTGATTGACCTCGTAACGGCAGGCGCAGAGCATATACTGGATGGTCTGACAGAGGCAATATCTTCAGAAAAAGAATTGTTGGCTGGAATGAAAGATGCATTATGTAAACTTGATTTAGACGGCAGCATTGCAGGAATTCTTCATACGAAAAATGACAGTGTAGCAGATGTAGTAAAGGATGAAGGAACAGAGATTTTATATGGAAAAGATTATTTCTACGAAGAACTCTTAGGACTTCGTTTTAGAATCACACCATTTTCTTTCTTCCAGACCAACTCTCTTGGAGCAGAGGTGCTTTACCAGACTGCAAGGGACTATATCGGAGATACGCTGACCGAGAAGGCAGACAAGGTGGTATTTGATTTATACAGCGGAACCGGAACCATTGCACAGATGCTGGCACCAGCCGCAAAAAAGGTAGTGGGTGTGGAAATAGTAGAAGAGGCGGTGGAAGCTGCAAAGGAAAATGCGGCATTAAATGGTCTTGAAAACTGCGAATTTTTAGCCGGTGATGTCTTAAAAGTATTGGACGATATTACCGAAAAACCGGATTTTATCGTATTGGACCCTCCGCGCGATGGCATCCATCCAAAGGCATTGGAGAAAATTATCCGCTATGGCGTAGACCGCATGATTTATATTTCCTGTAAGCCAACCAGTCTTGCAAGAGACTTGGAGGTTTTAACCGCCAGAGGATATCAGGTGGAGCGGATGTGCTGCGTGGACATGTTCCCATGGTCCGGAAATATTGAAACCGTTTGTCTGCTTTCAAAGAAACCTTGATTTTCTGCGGTTTGTAGGATATTAAGGGGAGAAAAATGAATGTGTGTTTTCAGGTCTTTTGAATGAAACATTTGAATATCGAAACAGTGGGGTGTTTTGAGACTCTGCTGAATAATAGGCTTTTGCTAAAAGGTATCACTTTTGCGAAAATGTATGATACCTTCCGGCAGAAGCCTTTTTGTATAAAGATAACTTGACTTCTAAATCTTACTGATGTAATATTTACACGAGTGTAGCAGGAGTTCGAACGATATTTTTTTGTTGTGAAATCTTACACATGTAATAAAAAAAGGATGAGGAATGTATAGTATGATATATTCATCAAAGAGAAATTTTTTTACTCAAAAATCTTACAAATGTAATATTTTTGAGATATAGTGTACATTGAAAATAGAATATGACCATATCAGCAAAGCAAAATGAATGGAGGTCAATATGAAGAAAGGAAAAAGCAGACATAAAAGAAAGAAAAGCAGGCTCCTATGGATTGCGATTGCTGTTATAGGAATGGCTGCGGTAATTTCTGCGGTATGTGTGGCAGGAATGTTGGAAACAAAAGAAAATGCCTGGAGGACACCGGAAGAACTTCTGGTGGAGTACATGTATCATATCCCCAAAAAGGAATATGAAGAAATGTATGCGATGTTGCACGTTGAGGCATCGGGAAGTATCAGTCAGGAGGATTTCATAAAACGCAACTCAGCTATTTATGAAGGCATAGAAGTCCAGAATATGGCTGTCCGGATTATTGCATATGACGAGGAGCAAATGACGGTAACCTACCAGACTTCTTTCGATACAGTTGCAGGAACTATCAGCTTTGAGAATGAAGCACTTTTCCTAAAAGACGAAGAAGGATATAAGTTGGTTTGGGATGATTCCATGATTTTTCGGAATCTAACTTCTACAGATAAAGTAAGAGTTTCCACTACACAGGCAGAACGAGGAGAAATTCTGGATAGGAACGGACGTGTCCTTGCAGGAAAAGGTACAGCATCTTCGGTTGGAATCGTTCCGGGAAAGTTGGAAAACAGAGAGGAAGCAATCGCACAGATTGCAGAACTATTGGAAATCACACCGGAAGCGATAGAAAAGAAACTGTCTGCAAAGTGGGTAAAGGATGATTCTTTTGTTCCTATTAAAACGATTCCAAGAGTGGAAGAAATTGAGTTAATGTCTATCAGTCCAGATGAAGAAGTCCTAAAGGAGAATGAAAGGCATGAAAAGTTGCTGGAGATTCCCGGAGTGATGATATCTGATGTTGAAGTGCGTGAATACCCATTAGGGGAAGCAGCTGCACATTTGGTCGGATATGTTCAAAGTGTTACTGCGGAAGATTTAGAGGAACATGCAGGAGAAGGCTATACAGCCAATAGTGTAATCGGCAGAAGTGGAATGGAGGGATTGTTCGAAAGTGAATTCAAAGGCCAGAACGGTTGCAGGATTTATATTGTAAACTCGGAAGGCAAAGAGAAGGAGGAACTTGCTTGCATCCTGGTACAGCATGGACAGGACATCCAGCTTACGATAGATACTGATTTACAGGTTTCCTTGTATGAGCAGTTTAAGGAAGATAAAAGCTGCTCGGTAGCCATGAATCCTTATACTGGAGAGGTATTGGCTTTGGTCAGCACACCAGCCTATGACAATAACGATTTTATTATGGGATTATCGAGTGAGCAGTGGACTGCACTTAACGAGGATGAGAATAAGCCAATGTATAATCGCTTCCGGCAAGTATGGTGTCCGGGGTCTACATTTAAGCCAATTACCGCTGCGGTCGGCTTGGAATCAGGAGCAATCGATCCAATGGAAGATTACGGGAACGTAGGCTTAAGCTGGCAAAAGGATGCATCGTGGGGGTCCTATTATGTAACAACACTCCATGCATATGAACCAGTCATTTTAGAGAATGCCCTGATATATTCCGACAATATTTATTTCGCAAAGGCAGCATTAAAGATTGGATCAGAAGAGATGGAGAGTTCTTTGACTGGACTTGGTTTTAATGAGGAATTGCCATTTGAGATTAAGATGGCAGAGTCGCAGTATTCTAATTCAGAGGGAATTGAAACAGAAATACAGTTAGCTGATAGCGGTTACGGTCAAGGGCAGGTTTTAGTGAATCCGTTACATATGGCTTGTATCTATTCTGCTTTCTGTAACGAGGGAAATGTCATAAAGCCTTATTTGGTATATCAGAATGAAGCAACAGCTGAGTATTGGATTCCGGGTGCCTTTTCTAATGAGACAGCAAGCCGTGTATTGGAAGGAACAAAGAAGGTTGTGAATGATTCTAATGGAACTGGATATGCAGCCCATCGGGATGACATTCTTTTAGCAGGAAAAACAGGTACGGCAGAAATCAAGGCATCGAAGGATGATATTTCGGGTACGGAATTAGGATGGTTTGCAATTTTTACAGCAGAAGATACGGTAGAACGTCCTATATTGATTATCAGCATGGTAGAAGATGTGAAAGGTAGAGGAGGAAGTGGATATGTTGTTAAGAAAGACGGCCTGGTCCTGGAAGAGTGGTTTAGCAGTAATTAGTTTTGTACTGATGCTTAGTGTTTCAGGGTGTAGCGATGCACCCCCGGAAGAAGATACAGTTTCGGAAACAGTAATTGATATTCAAGCTATTCCAGAAGATTCTAAGGAGAACGCAGAAGAAATTATAAACATCTGTATAGATCTTTATAAGAAGGCAGCAGAAGAAAACAAGATAGCTGATTTGGAAACGATTCGTAGTATTGTAAATTGCCTTGGAGAAAATGGATATCCGGCTGTTGACAGCAGAAATCAAATTAACATGACGGACCCAGAGAAGGTAGTGGAATTCTGCGAAAAGGTGGATGCACAGGAAGAAGCAGAAATAACAATTCTTGAAGTCAGTTATTTAGGCGGATTTGTAAAATACGATTTACACACAAAAGACGGAAATGTAGATGTGGTCAGAAGCTATTACAAGTACGAAAATGGAGATATACAAAGAGAGGTTACTGGAAGCTATCAGGCGGAGTATTGGAATTATACAGAAGAAGGTTACCTGATGTTTTCCGGTGTCTGGTTTTCAGAAGAATTGTATGTTCTTACATTGAGTGGGGCAGAGGAGCATACCGCATTGCGGGTACAGCCATTGGATGAAACATATCGGGAGTTGAGTCGGAAATATCTCCGCCCGATTGGCTTTGAACAGAATAACATGTTTATTGTGGATTGGAGCGAGGATGATTTCGGGGCTTTGAATTTCTATGATATGTATGACATTCTCTATCCAAAAGTAAATGGTCAGTATGTTCCCTATATTGCAGATGACAACCTGGCAGTAAGTGCAGTTTATCGGATTCCAAAAGAGGAATTTGAAAGCGTTATTATGAAATATTTCAATATTGATAGTGAAACGCTGCAATCCAAAACCGTCTATTATTCGGAGGATTCAACTTATGAATATAAGCCGAGAGGCTTCGAAGAAGTAGAGTACCCGGAATATCCATATTCAGAGGTAGTCGATTTTACAGAAAACAGCGATGGGACAATTACACTTACAGCTAATGTAGTATTCCCTTATGCAGGTGATTCCAAGGTATATGCTCATGAGGTTGTGGTCCGCCCGTTAGAGGACGGAGGGGTACAATATGTATCCAATCAAATTATACCTTCCGAGGATAATTATGAGGAAACATGGCATACACCACGGTTGACGTTGGAAGAATGGGAAGAATTGTACGGAGGCGAATAATGGAAGATGTAAAATGGCTGCTTAGAAGATGTGGACTTCCGATTTTGCTGCTGTTGATTTTCGTGATAGCCGGAGTGTTCTGTTGGGGAAAATTGCATGCAGAAAAGCAAAAGGTGGCAGAAGAAGTATGGGAGCCACCTATAGAAATCGAAAATAGCGAAGCAGAAACAGAAGAAGCCGAGAATGCGGAGATTTCCACAGAGTCAGCATATTGGTTTATTCCGCAAGCCAGTGATGATCTCCTTTCAGAAAAGGAGAAGGAGCAGCTGCAGAGTACGGTTTTGTCAGCAGCAGAATCGGTCAGAGAAATCTATAAGGATATTGTAATTGCAGATGCACCAAGCTACTCTTCCGGTATTAATGAATTTACCCACGAGCAGAGGAAAGCCGTGGTGGAACAATTGGGCAGAAGCGGTTTGGTAAGTGTTGAAGAAGATACTGCCATGCAAAACCATGAAGTAATCGAAACATTTTATGCAGATTACTTGGATGGACGGGACTCGATGGTTACGGTATTTGAAGTATATAGAGATGGACTGATTGGAGCAGTTACCTTCATTTATCGGAAAGGTGAGCTGCAGACCTATTACATAGGAATTCGGTGGAAGGAAGGCGGTATACCAGAGATACAGGGAACTTCGGTAAGTAATGTGGCTGAGATTAAACTGACCGAAAAAGGATATTTTATCTACGCATATGAATATGTGATTGCACATGCAAGTTTAAGACAGTATTGGAGAATAGAACCGCTTCCGGAAGACTGGCGGGAATTGACGGAGAAATACATATCAGGACTAAGCTATGTGAATTACAATGTGCTTGTCACAAATTGGGACAGCAACAATGTAGAGGACATTCTGATGCCTTGTATGTATGAAGATATTTATCGGATTTCTACGGGCGAAAATCTGAAAACTGAAGATTGGAAGATTCCGGCAGAGGAATATGAAAGGATAATGACTACTTATTTTCCGGTATCGGTAGAACAGTTGAGAGAGCATTGCGGGTATGCTGAGGGCAGCAACAGCTATGAATATGAGATGATTTATGCCAGCCCATACCCACCTTTTGGAGAGGTGGTTGACTATACAAAAAATGCGGATGGAACGATTACACTTATCGTAGATGGAGTATGGTCGGATTATAATTCTGATCTCGCTTTTCGGAATACGGTTGTGGTTCTGCCATTTGAAGACGGAACTTTCAGATACCTTTCCAATTCTATAGAACAAATTGAGTTGGAACTGCCGCCGATAGCAAGAAAGAAAGGATGATATTATGGCATTAAAGAAAAAAAGCATTCTGCTGATTATGGCATTTCTGATTGGATGCGACCTGTGTGCCTGTGGAAAAGAAGATAGCGTTGTGGGTGAATCTCTTGTGGAAGATACGGAAGAAGTATCTTCCACGGAGGAAACAAAAAGTGCCGAGGAAGAGGCTGCAGAACAATGGGAAAAGGGCTACGACCTTCCAGTAGATGAACAGGAAAGGGAAGAAGCTGAGACTGACTGTAAAAAGCTGATGGAACATTATCTTGATATTTATGAAACTGCAGATAAAGGGATAGCATCCAATGTTGTTTTGGATGATCAAACGGTTCTTGAAATGCAGAAGAAGGTAAAGGACGCAGGATATCCAATTGCTACGATGGTAACGTATTCTAACATGGGGAATTATGAAAGTGTCGATAGTTTTCTTAAAGAATGTATGGAAGGGCAAAGCGGTTCTGTAGTAATTTATGAAATCCACAACGATGGTGGACTGGGCAGAATGAAATTCATTTTTGATGGAACGGATATGTATGTTGTAAGTACAAGAGGAATCTGGAATGCTGACAACGAGCCGGGAATTTCGTACATTTCATATACGAGACTCAAGGAATGGAAATACACGGAAAAAGGATGGTTCTGCTATGAGTTGTGTGTGCCGGAGCCACCGGAAGTCAGTGAAATTGTGGATGGAAGCTGCCTGATTAGAATAAAACCTATGACAGAGGAACAGCGTGAAATGTCTGAACGTTGTGTTCGAGGTCTTGGGTATCAGGGAAATAATCTTTTATGCTCGAATTGGGATACTGACCATATGGAAAAACTGGACTATAATGGAATGTATGAATATCTGTATGCCATGAAACATCAGAAAGCGTTTGATGCCGAGGATTATTCAAATGGAATACCAAAAGAAGAATTTGAGAGTTTGATCATGGAATATCTTCCAGTAACAGCAGAGCAAATTCAGGAATATGCGGTATTTGATGAAAAAAATCAGACTTATGTATGGGTACGACTAGGCTGCCTTAACTATGCACCAACTTTTTTTGGAACTTCGCTGCCGGAGGTTATTGATATCAAAGAAAATGAGGATGGAACAGTGACATTAACGGTGGATGCGGTGTGTGATATGGTCATTTGTGATGATGCGGTCATAACCCATGAACTTACGGTAAAGTTTGCTGATGATGGTAGCTTTCAATATTTGGGGAATAAAATCCTTGATGATGGAATTAAGGAGATACCAGCCTATCAGTACCGAATTAAAGAATGATTGATAATATTGGTGATGGTGGTAATATTACAGATGTAAGAGAGTGAGAATAAATGAAAAAAATAAAATTGGTTGGAATATTGGCAGCAGTTGTTATGCTGATATTTGTAGCAGTTACAGCTTATTTGCATGAAAAGAATGCAGATAAATCAGAAGAAAGATTTGTTATTCCTGTAAACAATGATGAATTATTTGTTAGTTCGGAGGAGAAATATAATTCTATTAAAGTATATAAGCAGACAAATATGCTAGTTATAAATGCACAATCGGAAACGGCGTTTTTCGATGGGGCACAATTTACAGTAGAAACTGATGGGAAAATAACGCCGGAAGATATAGAAATTACTTGGATGACCATAGGTGGCAATACGGAGCAGGCAGAAGATAATGACCGTATTATCGCTGAGATAAAAATATATGATAATGATGAATTGATTTGTGATACAAAGATAAATTTTGCAAAAAAAGCAATTGACGCAATAGAAGATGTGTTAGAAAGGAACGGGATGTAAAAAAGGAGGACACATGAAAAAATTAAAATTAGTTGGAATATTGGCAGCGGTTGTATTGATAGGCAGTGTGATTTCAATTCCACTTATAAATAACCATACAGCCTATAAGGTGGAAAAGGCATTATGTGAAATCCCGTTGCCAGAGGAAACAGAATTGATAGAGTCGTTGTCACAGGCTGGGAAGCTGACGGGTAACGGAAATGGAATGCAGTATTTCGGAGCAATTTTAATTCGAAGTGATTTGTCTTTGGAAGAATTGGATGCTTACTATTCAGGTTACAGAAGTAATGAATGGGAATGTTTGGTGGAAACTCAGGAAGGGCAGTCCATTGAGGTGATTGAACATAAGGCACTACAATTTTCGGAAGAAATAGAGGACGGCGGTTATTACATTGTATATTCATGGGGAAGTGGAAATTCTCTATTGAAAGAACTGGATATACGAGGACATTAAAAAGGGGGCTATATCAATGAAAAAATTTATGCTATGTATTATGGGCTCGCTCATTGCACTGTTTGTAGTATTTTGGTGTTGCATTTCGTATACGGTAAATTACAAGAAGATAACTTGCGATACATCCGTTTCACCAGATAAAAAATATGAAGTGGTACTTCAAGCTGTTGGAGAACCGGAATGGGCTTTTGGTTCAGCAAGTGGACGGTTAGTCCTTAAAGAAGGCGAAGATAAGATATCGCAAACAGATTTTGAATTGCACAATGACGGTGCAAGCATCAGTAGCAGCTGTTGGAAGGTTACCTGGCATGAGGATTATGTAGAAATAATTCTATCAGGTGAAGAACAAATTGATGAACAAGTCATTTTATATTTCGATGGTACGAAAGAAATACAGCAATTGACAGATGTAGCAGATATTGAAGTAGAATATCCATCAGGAGAGAGATTAGATGAAAGCCGGGTTATAACTGAACAATCCTTTGATGTAGAATTGAATGATTGGGGTGAAGTACAGTTTGTATCTTATCTGCCGACTTATGAAACGCTCTGGGAAGATGTTTCATTTGTGCTGGCAAAAGACAATCAAATTATATATTATTTTCCGGAGTGTTATGAAAATAATAGTACAGAGAATGATAGTGTAGGAATGTTTGATAGTGTTGAAGCGGTTGGATTTCAGGATATAGATGGAGATGGTGCAAAGGATGTGATTGTCATCATAAACTATGTTACAGGAGCAGGACCGCAGGGAATGATGCCACGAAAGACCATTAGAATATTCAGTTCACAGGATAATGGTTTTGTCATTCAACACGATTTAATGGATGAATTAATGGAAAATATGAAAGAGGATGATATTTCTATTCCTGCGATCTGTGATTATGTGACATTAATGGAAACAAATGAAATATATGATGGATATCGTACTATATATCAACAATACCTCGCAGACGAAGGATGTGATTTTATGATATCATACGGTGCGAATGGAAATTCCAGAGTTATCTTAAATGAGAATGAGGAAATAATAGAATATCTTGTATATGACAGACTTTCGGAGAATGAAAAATGCGAATTATATGTTTTATACAGAAGTAAGAAAAACACAGATGGTTCATGGTATATCTTAGAGGCGGAGATCCTTGATATATTTGCATATAGTATGTCTACAAAAGATGTGGTCAGTAGTGGTAAAACATCATGGTCAGCGACTGGAAGTGAAGAGCATGAAATAAATTAAGATAAGCTTTTGATTTTAATTCGATTATCTACATGTGGAGTGAGGTGTTTTTATGAGAAAGTTTGTTAGAACGTATTCTCCATTTTTAGTATATTTTGTATGTGTGGCTTTGGCTTATTTTCTTTGTTTTTATTTATTTCCCAAATATAATGCGGCCTTAGCCTATTTTGGTTTTTTAATTATATATACATATATTGATATTGGGGTTTTTATTTTAGGTTTTTTTATGGGAAAAATCATTGTCAAACGCAGCATTGACATTAGCTTTTTGCTGTGTCTAATATATGCATTAATTTCTTTCTGGTTGATGCTCTTGATAGGTTCTCTGAAATACGTTTTTTATGATTATATGTATAGTAACTTTACGTTTACATTTTCAATCTTCATTGAATCATTAGGTGATAGAGATAGTTTGTTTGTTTCAATTGGGACATTTATATCTTTTTTTATTGGAGAAATTATAGAATACATCAATGATAAATCTAATTCTTGACGTATAGAACTGGATAATTGAAACGCTTTTATGCATAAAGTGTAAATAAAAAAATCGGGCAAAGGATTATACGACTATGACCTTTACCCGATTTCTTTATTTCCAGATATTCATGTCGGACAAGATAGACATGGTTATTTCAGTTGCGTTGCCTCCGGTAGCATCGCTGTCTGCACCAATGTTGGTAGCGAAAAAGTATGTATTATCTACAGTTTCGATATAGCCGATAAACCATCCGTTCACATCTTGGCCATCCACACGTCCGGTTCCGGTCTTTCCGTAGAATGTTCCGGCATCGGAAGAGGAAAGGCAGATGGCATCTTTTACTGCATTGATATTTTCAGGGGCGAAGCCCAGGCTGTTATTCTGCAGCCTGGTTAGAAGTTCGACCTGCTCTATTGGGGAAATCTTCAAGGAAGATTCCATCCAATAAGTGGAGAAATCACCACTTATATTTTCGTTTCCATACCCAATTTCCTCAATATAGTTGGAAATGTTAGCGGCTCCAAGCTGTTCGTCCACAGATTCAAAATACCAATTCACGGAGGAATTCATTGCAGACTGTAAAGTCTGATCCGCATTCCATGCTTCAAATGGATAGGTTTCGCCATTCCATGCAATGAACGAATTTTCCGGTGTAATGATCTCTTCTTCCAATCCGAACAGGGCATCATATATCTTGTAGGTGGAGTTTGGAGCAACTCGTAAGGTGGCATGCTCCATGTCGTGTATGCTCCATGCATCATTTTCTAAATCGTATAAAACAAAGCTGCCTTCGTATTCTCCGAAGTATGTGGAGAGGTCTACATAGGAAACATTCTCAGAAGAGGAATCCCATTGGTAGTGGCTTCCGTCTGCTGCGTATGTGGAAATAAAAGGTGCGAATCCCATGAGAAGAACAGCAGTCAGCACAAATGCAGTCATACCTTTTATTCTTTTCATAAATGTTGGCTTCTCATAAGAGGCAATGTTGATAATTCTCCGTTTCATCTGATCCATGTTTCCACCAAGACCGGCAGCAAACGGAAAAGGAGTAAGTGAAACTTTCTCTGCAAAGTTAATCAGTGTATTGCCATAATCTTCGTAAGCATCCTCTTCAAGCATTTTCAAAACGGAAGTGTCACAGGCAACCTCTCTGTCATTACGCATTTCTTTCAGAGCGTACCAGACAAGAGGATTGAACCAATATATTACCCCGGCAAGGTTCATCAGATAACTGGCAACAGCATCTTTGTGTTTATAATGCTGCAGTTCGTGCAACAGCATATAACGCATATCGGATTCGTCATAATCAGAGATCAGATGAATCGGAAGATAAATACACGGTTTCAAAAGTCCGACAATAATGGGGGATTTCAAAAATGCGGTGCTGTAAACAGGAATATCTCTGTGAATCCCCATTTCCTCCAGACATCGATGATACAGTCTGCGGACTTCCTGATTTTGAAGTGGAAGCGCAGATTTCTCCAACGAGCGTAAACGGAGAGAGGATTTGATTACCAATATTATCATGGCGAGAATACCGACAATCCATATCCCTAATAGTATGTATCCTGCGATGGATGGAGTCTCACTATTTACCGAAAGAGTAAAGTTGTTCATCCAATTTGTATTTCCGGTTGTAACTGCTTCTGCGGTGCCTGTAATATTGGTGCCAGCACCGGAAGAAGGAGAACTTCTCAGGCTGCCAAGCCAGGAGAAGATTTGTGGTAGACCGATGAAACGGAACGGTATAAATGGAACTGCTAAAAGTCCGAGCAGCAGAAACCACAGATTATACTGCATCCGGCTGGACAGGCTGTTTTTGAATATCCGTTTGACAAGCAAAAGGATTCCAATGATACCGCTGATAAACACATTGCATAGGAAAAAGCGTATCATAAAATTAGCCACGTTAATTGCCTCCTTTTTTTGACCTCTTGGAAAGAAGGGAGCGGAGAGTGTCTATTTCTGTTTCAGATAGTCTGTCATTTTCTATATATGCAGACAGCATGGCAGTGATATCCCCGTCATAGTATCGTTCCAGAAAAGAGTTGCTTTCCTGGCCGATGTATTCGCTTTCTTTCACAACTGGGGTATAAACAAACACTCGGCTCTGTTTTTCATAAGTCAGAACGCCTTTTGTTACGAGACGTTTGATTAAAGTCTGTATCGTTTTCGGACTCCAGCTTGTGGTCTGTAATAATTTATCTGTTATTTCATTTGTACTGATCGGCGCATGTTTCCATACGATTTTCATAACTTCAAATTCAGCTTCAGAAATCTGTGGTAAATCACTCATTTCAAATCCCTCCTTAAATCTTACAACTGTAATAAATATATTATAGACGTTATTTATGTGGTTGTCAATTTCAGAAAAAAGATATTGACTTGAAATCTTACTTACGTAATAATTAAAATATTACAATAGTAAGAATTTTAGATGGTAACAAAAAGAAAAGAACCAGAATCACAACGGATTAGCTGGTTCCTTTACTCGTTTGAATTACCTCTTTTATGTATGAGTGCTGTCTGACGTTGGAGATATTCCATATTTGATGAATCCGGTAAAGTGATTTATTCCAATGATACATTCACACTGTATCTTGTGAGAGTATCCATCGAAGATTTGAACATCCGCAAGGGTCCGGGAACAGACTATGATAAAACAGGTAAGTACACCGGAAAAGGTGCTTTCACTATTGTGGAAGAAGCAGAAGGTAAAGGTGCGAGCCTTTGGGGACTTCTGAAATCTTATCAGAAAAATCGTGACGGATGGATTTCACTGGATTATACCGAGAGGGTTTAAAGATAAGCCGGACAGAGACAACAGGTTTCTGTCCGGCTGCTTTTTTCGGTTCCTGACAAGTTTGGACAGAGTGAAAAAAGAGTGGGTGGAAACCGTAGAATTGCTTGACTTTACAGGGGTTTAGAGTGATTTATATACTACCAAAAACGAAAGGAGTACTTATTTATATGGTGATTGCAGGAACGATAAATAGGGTGGCTTTTTACTGCAGAGTCAACCATCGTGACAGAGACTATGAAAAATATCTGGACGATGTAATGAGGCGGTTGGAAGAAGAATATGGAAAACAGAAATGGGATTTGCAGATATTTTTTGAGGAAGCTTCAGGAGCCGACCCGAACAGAAAAGAATTTAATCGTCTGAAAGAGAAAATCGCAGCAAAGAAGATAGATGTGGTGGTTACCATGAGGGCTGCCACAATTGCCCGTAGCTGGGGACAGTTTATGGAGTTCATGCTGATTTGCAGTAAGAAAAATGTGGATGTGGTGTGCATTGACAAGGTAGAGGATGCACAAGCCATTTTCCGAAGGATTCAGGAGTTTAAGAAAAGGTTTTTTGAAGGAAGTGATGTAACGTGCGTGTAAAAGTGATTAACAAACGACCAGCTTCGGTCTTACAAAAGAAAAGGGTTTGTGCTTATGCCAGAGTTTCCACAGATAGCAGAAGACAGGAAGACTCTCTTGAAAATCAGATGGAAACCTATGAGAGACTGATTACCGGAAATCCGGAATATGAATTTATCGGAGTATTTGCTGATCAAGGCATATCCGGTTATTGTGAGAACCGACCACAGTTCCAGAGAATGATGGAGAAGGCAAGGGCAGGAGAGATTGACCTGATTATTACAAAATCTATATCGAGGTTTGCGAGAAATACCGTCACCGTTCTAAAGTTCGCAAGAGAACTGAAGGAACTGGGTGTCGGTATTTTTTTTGAAGAACAGAACATTAACACTCTATCAGGGGACGGTGAGATGATGCTTGCCGTCCTCGCTTCTTTTGCTCAGGAAGAAAGCAGAAGCATGAGTGAAAACAATAAATGGTCCATTCGGAAGAAGTTTGAGAGAGGGGGAAGTGATGATTACCACTTCCCGCTTCCTCGGTTATGACAAAAACGAATATGGGGATTTGATTGTAAACCGAAAGGAAGCAGAAATTGTCAGTCTGACTTTTGACCTTTATCTAATGAATGTTGGCTCGTCAAGGATTGGCGAGCTGCTTGATTACCTGGGTGTGAAAACGGTGACGGGAACAACATGGGAAAGCGGGACTATCAATGGGATGCTTTGTAATGAAAAGTACAAAGGGGATTTTCATCTGCAGAAGTATTACACCCCTGAAAACAAAAGAAACCATACAAGGAAAAACAACGGGGAAGTGCAGAGTTATTACATTTCGGAAAATCACGAACCAATTGTATCGCCAGAGGTCTGGGAACAGGTACAGAAGGTCAGAGAGCAGAGAAAGCGTGACAGGAATATTGGACAGGACAACACAATGAAGTTCCAAAACCGCTATCCCTTAAGCGGAATGCTGATTTGCCCTTACTGCGGAAAAACACTCCGGCGCAGACAGGTTTACAAGAAGAAAATCCAATGGCTTTGCAGCACCTACATTGAAAAGGGAGTCAAGGCATGCAAAGGGATAAGGATTGATGATGCCGAATTGCAAGGCTTGAACATTACGGAACAGACAGTGATTGAGGAGGTGGTTAAAAATGGCAAGAAGCATTACGGTTATACCAGCAAAGCAGATTTCGACTGCGGAATCAGGAACAGCACAGTCAGTGCAGAAATTGAAGATGGCAGCGTACTGCCGAGTGTCAACCGACCAAGAAGAACAGTTATTAAGCTATGAGAATCAGGTCAATTATTACACAAATTATATCAGCGAGAATCCACTCTATGAATATGCAGGGACTTATGCGGATGAAGGTATTTCGGGAACCAATACCAAAAAGAGAGATGAATTCAACCGTATGATTGCTGATTGCAGGTCGGGGAAAATAGACATGATTATTACTAAGTCCATTTCCCGATTTGCAAGAAATACGCTGGATTGCTTGAATTATGTGCGAGAGCTGAAAGATTTGGGGATAGGGATTATTTTTGAAAAGGAAAATATCAATACTCTCGATGCAAAGGGCGAAGTGCTGCTTACCATTCTTTCCTCACTGGCACAGGATGAGAGCCGATTCATTTCAGAGAACTGCACATGGGGAATCCGCAGAAGATTTGAGACAGGGAAGCACAAAATGAGTACAAAGCGTTTTCTTGGCTACGATACAGATGAAACGGGGAAGCTGGTAATCAACAACAGGACGCAGGAGCCGATTGTGGTTCGGCTGTATCAGGAATTCATGGACGGAAAAACAACCGATTACATCAAGAGGATTTTTGAGCGGGAAGGTGTGAAAAATTGGGATGGCGGTACGAAGTGGCAGTCTACAACCTTAATGAGTATGTTGGAAAATGAAAAATACAAGGGTGATGCCTTGCTGCAGAAAAGCTATACGGTGGACTTCCTTACCAAGAAGAGGACACAGAATAAAGGGGAAATTCAGATGTTTTATGTGGAGGATGATCATGATGCCATCATTTCAAAGCGGATATGGGAATGTGTACAGCTTGAAATAAAACGCAGGAAAAAGTACCTGGAGGAGCATGGGACAAACTCCTATTCCCACCGGCCGGAAAGTAATCCATTTGCATCCAAGATAATTTGCGGAGACTGTAATAAGGTATTTGCACGTAAAGGCTGGCGGAGCAGCACGGGCGTTGACCGTAAGGTATGGCAATGCAGTGAACGCTACAAGGTCAAAGGAGTCATGGGATGCGCCAACCGCCACGTAGAGGAAAAAACGCTGATAAAGGCATATCTGATGGCTTGGAATGTGTTGGTGGAAAACCGAGAGGATTTCATGGAGCAGTGGACAGAACAGCTGCAGAGCGAGAACCTATTAGAAGGTTATCGAGCAGAGAAGTTCATAGAATACACCGATGGGGCAGAACCTTTGACGGAGATGGATACGGACTTCATGCTGAAAACGCTGGACCACATCAGGGTTTTTGAAGATGGAACATTGTTGGTGGTCTTCCTGGACGGAACGGAGATTGAATGTAAAAATGAAGAGGAGTAAGAAAAGATGCCGATTGGGAGTTGCGATTCCTGATCGGCTTTTTTTCTTGCTCTTTTGCAGATGGTAAAAAAACAGGTGATATGGTAAAATAATAGTGTTAGGCTAAGGAGGCAGCAATGAGGAAAGTTGATGAATTAAGAAATGTAATTGCAAATCAATTTGCCTGTGAATATAAGGCTTATGACTTGGGAGGAGTCTGTAATGCATATGGAATTGAACCAGATGCTGGGTTGGAACCAATGCATAGCAAGCGGTTATGTGTATTGAGTGGTTTGAACAAGTTGCCAGATGATGATATTTGGAAGTTGGCAAGAAGAATAGTTAAAGAATTTGAAAATGCAGAAATGATAAAAACCATGGAGCCTTATTTGGCTGATACAGAATTAGTTTTTTCGTTTGTGACAAGAAGGCGAATTGTTGATTTTTTAGATTCATTAAGTGATATGGAAGGGCAAATGAAATTAGACGATTTTCTATCGTTTATTTGGAATATGACGGATATTCCAGATATTTTCATTGGAACGACTGTAGGGGAAGAAATTATGTCTGCAGTAAAATATGATAAAACCATGTCCTATAAGGAATTGCTTACAAAACGATTAGAGGTTAAATATCTGCCCGATGAAACTTTCGTCAAGTTTTTAGAGTGTTTGGTAAAACCAGAGGTGAGAGAAGGCGATGAACAGAAAAAGTATGTTCAAGGTATAAATGGAATAATTAAGGAAGATGGATATGAGTTATATATCAGTTCTCAAAAATCCGGAGTTCCACATTATAGTATAGGAAAAAGAAGAATTGTTGAAGGTGAATTAAAAAATCTCATTTTTGCTCCGGTCGGTCAAAAGCCAGATATTACTATTGAAAATTCAATTAGTAACGAACTGCGATTGATAGGAGATACTGACAATTGCTTGTTTTATAATTTTGAGATAGGAGCAGATGGACTACAGTGGAATACTTTGGTCGAATGGTGGAAAGAGAATAACAAAGAGAATGATGGCAATCCTGAGTTAGAATTGTATGGCCGGTTAAGAGCATCTCTTGATTCAGAACCCGAAAAAATCTTTTTTAGAGCATATTATAACTATTATCGTCACCCGATAAAGCAAGATATTCCTGCATTAGTGCCACAAGTGTATTTGCATTATGACCCTCGTAGCAAATATCAGAGAAAAGGACAAGTAGTATACTCCCATCAAAGAATGGATTTTTTGATGTTATTACCGGGAGGAATACAGATCGTTTTTGAATTGGATGGGCAGCAACACTACTCTCAGAATGGAAAGGCGGCACCTGCATTATATGCCGAAATGGTAAAAGCTGATAGAGCATTGCGGTTGAAGGGCTATGAAGTATATCGATTTGGAGGATATGAGTTTTGGGACGAGAATAATGCGAAGCAAATGATATGTGAGTTTTTTGATAAATTATTTGAGAGATATGAAATTGATTTATAAGGCACGGAGGCAATGTGCATGGAATTATTAAATGATGTAGTTATACAGTGTGAAGAGTGCGGAAATATTATCGTCATTAAGAAGGAGTATCTGGATGCAGAAACATCTTCATACGAAAGACAAATGGGTCCAGAAATCGTGTATGATATATACGAAGAATGCGATTGTGAAGAATGTGGAAACAATATAAAATACAGAATTTCTGGTTATGAATATCCAGTAGGGTGTTTCAATTATGAAGATAATGAAATACATGGTGGACAATTTCTTGAGAAGCCAAATATGGGGATTGTATATCAGGTGGAATTCGATGAAGAAAGCATAGCTTCATTTTTGCCACAGGTAGAGGAAAATATATATAGGATATTGAATGATAAAAGATCTGTATATCAGCTTACTCCCAGGGAGTTTGAAGAGCTCGTGGAAGAAGTGTTTAAAAGGCAAGGTTTTCAAACTCGTTTAACACCTCAGACACGAGATGGGGGAAAAGACATAATCGCAACAAAAAGTATCTTAGGTAGACCTGTCATGTTTTTAATTGAATGTAAAAGGTATAATGAAATGAATAAAATAGGTGTTGATATTGTTCGAGCCTTATATGGTGTGCAAACAGCAGAAAGGGCAAATAAGGCAATTATCGTAACTTCTTCCTATTTTACAGAAGATGCACAGAGATTTGCAGAGCAACAGAAAACATTGATAGACCTATTTGATATTGATGATTTGATTAGATTAATGGAAAATAGTATTCAAAATGAACAAGGTAATTTTTAGCTGCCCATAAGGAGAAAAGAATAATATGAAAAAATATTACGCAGAAAGGCATGGTTTACTTACAAAGCAACTGCAGATAGATTTTGATGAGTTGTTACAGTATTTCAGACAAGTACATAAGTATTTTTGCGATAAAGAGTATTTTGAAGTGGCTACAAGAGGAGTGTGGAGACAAATTCCTTATACGCAGGATTCGGAGCAGGTTTTACCACCAAGTCTGTTGCCATCGCCGGAAGTGTATTTTGCAACACGCTTACAGGATAAAGAGGTTTGGCCAATTTGGCAATATCTCGAAGAATATGATGAACAGACATTATTTTCGGTGATTGAGATTTTATACGACCATATTGGTGTTTATAACTATGAAACAGCTGAATTTGAAAATGAAGCGCAAAAGGCAGAATTTGCTGAACAGATTAATAATATCTTACGTGCCTATAAAGAGGGTTATTATCTTGAACCAACAAATGGATTTATAATGCAAATGCCTAACGGTGCATTGCGTGAGCAGTTAGAATATGATGGTTCTGCTTTGCCTGATTCAGTATATGAGCAATTAGCAACAGCCACAGAAATGTATTATCGTTTTGATGCCAATTTAGAACAGAAAAAGAAGGCTATTAACATTCTTGCTGATATTTTGGAAAGTGAACGTGAAGAAGTAAAAGATATTTTTAATGCTGAGTATGAAGTTTCTAAAAATGAACATGATAAGTTGATTTTTGGTATAGTTAACGGCTATAATATTCGCCATAATCGTGCGGGTCAAAAGAGCGATTATAGCAAGGAAATATGGTATGATTGGATGATGCAATATTATACCAGTGTAATAATTGCATTTTACAAGCTGAAAAATAAGCATAACGATATTGATTTTTAGCAGATAAGGAAAAGAGTATCTCCTCAATGGATACATATTTTTTTCGTAAAAGGTAATAGTTTGCGGAGACTGCAAAAAAGTATTTGAACGGAAAGGCTGGCGGAGCAGCACGGGCGTTGACCGTAAGGTATGGCAATGCAGTGAACGCTACAAGGTCAAAAGAGTCATGGGATGCGCCAACCGCCACGTAGAGGAAAAAACGCTGATAAAGGCATATCTGATGGCTTGGAATGTGTTGGTGGAAAACCGAGAGGATTTCATGGAGCAGTGGACAGAACAGTTGCAGAGCAAGAACCTGTTGGAAGGTTATCGGGCAGAGAAGTTCATAGAATACACCGATGGGGCAGAACCTTTGACGGAGATGGATACGGACTTCATGCTGAAAACGCTGGACCACATTAAGGTTTTTGAAGATGGAACGCTTGCAGTAATGTTCTTGGATGGAACGGAGACTGAATGTAAAAATGAAGAGGAGTAAGAAAAGATGCCAATAGGGAGTTTCAATTCCTGATCGGCATCATTCTTACTCCTTTTCGGATGGTAGGATGTGGACTTCTGTGGTATAATATTATTGGATTTTTTATGATTGGAGGGTAAGCTCATGGAAAGGATAAACCAAAAAACAACAAAACAAATAAAGAGAG
Organism: Roseburia sp. CLA-AA-H209; assembly: GCF_020687575.1. Taxonomy (NCBI): domain Bacteria; kingdom Bacillati; phylum Bacillota; class Clostridia; order Lachnospirales; family Lachnospiraceae; genus Roseburia; species Roseburia sp. CLA-AA-H209. The sequence continues at coordinate 112,308 of NZ_JAJEQU010000002.1, read as the reverse complement.
AAAATAAAAATTGGTTATTATTAGTGACAGTTAATGATATAGAAACAAACAGTTTACTTTCCAGATTAAAACCATTAGAAGACTATTCAGATATACTGGTTGCATATAGTAAAAATAATACATATTTTATAGGTAGATTTGGGGCTTATAATGTAATTCATGTTCAATCAGATATGGGAGCAATGAATAGGGATGCGGTAATGACAACAGTAGATAATGCAATAAAAATGTGGAATCCTCGTGGAATTATTATGGTAGGTGTTGCATGGGGAATGAATAAGGGAAAGCAACGAATTGGAGATGTACTTATTTCTAAAAAAATACTTCAGTATGAAACCGCAAAAATATCAAATGGAAGTACAATACCAAGAGGCGCTGATACAGAAGCTGGGGGAGTATTAACGAATAGGTTTAAGTCATGCATGGACTGGGAGTATTTGTTAGAGGATGGTAAAGCCGCAAAAAAATATATGGGGACAGTATTGTCAGGTGAAAAATTATTAGATGACAAAAATTACAGAGATAAATTACATAGTTCATTTCCAGAAGCTATTGGTGGTGAAATGGAGGGCGCAGGATTAGCAAGTGTTGCTATGGCTAATAATCTGTATGAGTGGATTATTGTAAAAGGAATCTGTGATTGGGGATATGATAAGCAAAGTGAAAATAAAGATAGATATCAGAAAATTGCCATGGAATCTGCCATTTCACTTTGTGAGTCGGTTTTGTGTGATGATTCTGTTTTGGAAGAAATATTGAAAGCAGAAAATAGAAAGAAAAATGCAGATAATTTAATGCTTAGAATCAACGCATACAAATTGTTTTTTTACAGAAATTCCCAAAAGATTACAATAAAGGAATTGAGCAAATTAAGTGGAATTAGTATAGGACATATATCCAAATGTGAGAAAATCAATGCAGAGGAAAACGAATTTTCAATTAGGATTTTTAGGGAAACTACGGTAGCCACCATAAGAAGTTTAGAGAAAGCATTGAATTTACGAAAAGGAGAGCTTACTGCAGATGATGATGACTTATTAGCAGAAAAGTATAAAAATTATTATTTAAAAAGGAAAGGAATCCATGCTACGCCTATGAAATTAAAAAATGCTAAAATCGTAGTGTTTGATTTTGATGGAACACTTGTATCGCCTAATTTTTCAAAAACAACATGGGAGCGAATATGGACTGAGTTGGGATATAGTGTAAATGATTGCGATTATTATCATAGACAGTTTTCTAACAAGCAAATAACACACGAGCAATGGTGTAAGATAACAGAAGACAAGTTTAGAGAAGCTGGGTTAACCAAAGATATTATGAAAAAAATTGCATCTGAAATGGTATTAATTGATGGATGTAAAGAAACATTAATGGAATTGAAGAGTAGAGATGTGTTGTTGTACATTGTTTCAGGTTCTATTCGAGAGATAATAAAAGAAGTACTTGGAGATATGGTAAATCTTTTTGAAGATATAAGTGCTAATAAGTTCTATTTTCAGAAGGGTAAGCTGTCAAGAATTGTTGGAACAGAGTATGATTTTGAGGGAAAAGCAGAATATATTAAGCAGATTGTAAATGAGAATAAGATAAATGCATCGGAGGTATTATTTGTGGGAAATTCATTTAATGATACATTTGTACATTTATCTGGGGCAAGAACTTTATGCATCAACCCTCAAAATACCAATTATACGAATTCCATATATTGGCATGATTATATTAGGGAAGTGAATAATTTGAGGGAGATAATACCTCATGTATTTATAGAAGATAAATAGAACATATGTTTAGTAGATTAGGTTTATTACGAGCCTTATCCCCCACCAGTGAGAGTTCCATAAAGTTTGGCGAAAGTGGTACTTTCGCTATTTAGTATAAGTAGAAACTTTCACCGCATGTGGAGACAGTCTGCCTTCTGTCGAGAAAAGACCAATAAATCAAAGGATTTCGCCATTTTGGGAATAAAATAGATGTGTGTTTCTGTTTCCATAGAGTGATGATATAACTGGAGTTTTACCCCAGGGGATAGGCTTTTGGGAATAAGAAATACACATTTTGGCGGAAGGATACTTTTTCGCAAAAGTAAATTTGTGATAAGGAGGATAAGTTAATGAGTAATTTTAATAATAACTCATATCAAAGCTTAGTTGCAGATTTAATCGGAGATACATTTTATAAAGATACTTCCGTTAGCGGAAGAATATCTTTTGTTAGAAAATATGCAGAGGTTGTTATTCGAAAAATATTAGATATTGATCCAAATAGGGCAGTAACTTTAGGAGCGAAGAATGTTCAAAATAGAATAAAAAATTTGCCTAACCATGAATTTATTGAAGCAGCTGTAGAAACTGTTCGTGGCAAAGGAAATCAGTCGACACATACGCAATATTTAGGAGGGTTTGACTCAGAGGACTTTGATAATGTGGTAGATGGTTTATTTGATATGCTATCATATCTGCTGATAAGCTATTTTGAAAAATACGAATTTGGATCAAGAAATGACGTGTTATATTCCTTTTCAATGCTGCCACCTATAATACGTTATAAGGTGTTAAGTTTTTTGTATAAAAAATATCCGGATAATATTTCAGTCATAGATAAGTTGGTTTTGGCAACTGTGAAAGCTTTTAGTGTTGATGAGGCAACGGAATGGGTTGAAAGAGAGAAGAACGCACTAATCAAGATGGGAACAGTGACGGAAAAAGCCTTTAATGAGATAGCCGAAAAAGAAGGCATAGGGTTTGCTGAACTTATTCGAAATAATTCACCTGCTAATATGTACATATTATGTAAAATGAAGATTTCAGAAGTCGGAGACATGGTTAACAGTAGAGGTGTATTATATACGGATTTTGAAAGTGCATTGCCACATTATAAATCAAGAGGAATACTAACAGGAGATGATTGGGAAACAACGGAATTTAATGATATTATGAATTTTTTGTATATGGGACGAAAAGAAAAAATTAGAGAAATATCAAATGAAAGTAATCCGTATGTTATCTTGAATTTTATTTCGTGATATGGGGGATAAAATTGTCACCCCACTTTGAAAACCTATTGCATACTTTCGCTATGCAGTATAAAATCAAAGTTCAGGGGAATATTGAGACAGTGTGCATGTTGTCGAAACTCCATGAGGTGAAGTAGCATGTGAATGTGAGACTTGACATGGACGAGATGGATTTAACGGCAGCTGAGAGGCGCTAAAGGTTCAGGGAACATTTGCTCAGCGCGGACCGAAGCGGAGCGTAGACAGGCTACTTATGAGGAGATAAAGAAGTATGTGTCTGAACATAATGCCGGCATGAAGGTTTCCAATCTGTATATTTCGCAGGTAAAGAGAAAATGCAGAATTGAAGTTGGAAAGAATTTGTGCGTTGCAACGAGGAGAATAGTTAATAAAGAGAGGCGCATATGCTATGCCAGGTATACTTGTGGTTGAAGATGATGAAAATTTAAATCGTGGAATTGCATTTTCACTGAAAAAATCCGGATATGAGGTTTTTTCAGCAGAATCAGTGAAAAAAGCGAAAAGAATTGCAAGTGATAATAATGTGGATGTTACCATTTGTGATGTGAATCTTCCGGATGGGAATGGACTGGAATTTGTAAGGTGGATGAGATGCAATTATAATACATACATTATTTGTCTTACAGCACTAGATCAGGAGATGGATCAGGTCATGGGATATGAAGCAGGGGCAGATGATTATATTACAAAGCCGTTTAGTCTTTCGGTACTTCTTTTGAAAATAGAAGCACATTTCCGCCGCAGACAGGAGAAAACGGAAGCCGGAAAGATGATTTCGGGAGATATCGTATTTATCGCAGGAGAAATGAAAGTCCTGATAAAGAGTCGTGAAATCAGTCTGACAAAAACGGAGTTGAAAATGCTGACTTTTTTTCTTCAGAATCCGAAACAGATTCTTTCAAAAACACAAATATTGGAAAATGTGTTTGATCTGGAAGGGGATTTTGTGGATGAAAATACAATCGCTGTCAATATCAGAAGACTCCGTGAGAAAATCGAAGACAATCCGGCTGCACCGGTCTATATAAAGAATATCAGAGGTCTTGGGTATATATGGAATCAGGAGGTAAGGCAGTGACAAAGAGATATCGCAAGAAGATTACAGTAGTGCTCTCCTTGGTATTACCTGTCATAGTATTGTTTGCAATATTAAATTGCTTTACCACGTATGTGTTTTATGAAGATTATAAATATAAAATGAATCTTATGACAGAGATTGCTGCAAAGGAAGAATTTTCCGGGCTGGATGCTGTTTCGGAATTGCTTAAGGATAAGGATATTGAAACGAACGAACAGGGGAGGCGATTATTGGAGCAATATGGATACTGGGGAAATAAAGGGAATGCATTTTATTCGCAATTCTGGCATCAGGTTATGGTGACTGGTGCTGTAAGCACTGTGATATGCGTGCTTCTTTTGACTTTTTTACTTTATTGGAAGAAAAAAGAAGATGCGTGTCATCAGAAAATTTTAGACCAGTTGGAAGAAATTCTGATTAGATTCCGTGAAAATAAATTTGATGATTTACTGAAAACGGAAAATCATGCAGAACTGGAAAAATTGAATGACCAGCTTGAAGCAATCGGACATCATATTCAGTTGACAAAGGAAGAAGCAAGGGCAGAAAAGGAGAACACGAAAGAAATGGTTTCTGATATTTCTCACCAGTTAAAGACACCGGTTGCAGCTTTGGATACATGTTTTAGTGTGCTGATGCAGAATGACTTAAGTGCCACAGAACAGGAGGAGTTTCGTATCCGTTGTCGGAGTGCTCTGGATGGACTGGAGACATTATTGCAGTCGCTTCTTGAAATATCCAAGATGGAAACTGGACTGATTCAGATTAATAAGAAAAAACTTCCGCTTATGGATACTGTCATATCTGCTGTGAACCGCACTTATCCTAAAGCGGATGAGAAAGAGATTGAATTCGTTTTTGACTATGAAAAAGAGCTGGAAACATGCACGATTATGCAGGATAAAAGGTGGCTTGGTGAAGCTGTGATCAACGTTCTGGATAATGCAATCAAGTACAGCCCGGATGGTTCAAAAATATTTATCCGGTTACAAAAAAGAAACGATCTTGTAAGAATGGAAATTGAGGATCAGGGAATTGGTATTCCGCAGAATGAGTATCACAAAATTTTTCAACGATTTTACAGAGGAAGTTCCAGGGAGGTCATGGAAAAGAGTGGTACAGGAATCGGACTTTTTCTATCGAGAGAAATTATCGAAAAACACGCAGGTACGATTACGGTAACCTCCGGCAAAAAGAAAAAAGGAAGCACGTTTGTGATTCAATTACCATATGTTGGTTAAATTTTAAGTGGGCAGAAATCTTACAATTCTGTAAGACTTCTGCTCGTTTTTTGAAAGTGAAATGAAAGATTATCCTGATACAATTTGGATGTAGGTTGAAAAGGTACACTTTACAGAATTGAAAAGGAGGCAACACATGAGTGTGATATTAGAAACCAAGCAGCTTTGTAAATTTTATGGCGCGGGTGAGAATCAGGTCAAAGCGGTCAATCAGGTGGACATTCAGATTGAGCAGGGAGAATTTGTCGCAATTGTCGGAAAGTCAGGTTCCGGTAAAAGTACATTACTTCATATGCTTGGAGGGCTTGATACTCCGACAAAAGGCAGTGTTACTTTAGCGGGGAAAGATTTATACAGGATGAAGGAAGATGCCCTTGCTGTTTTCCGCAGAAGAAAAATCGGATTTGTTTTTCAGGCATTTAATCTGGTTTCATCTGTTAATGTCTGGGAAAATATTGTACTGCCACTGGGGCTGGATGGAAGAAAAGTGGATGAAGCGTATGTAAATGATATCATTGCAACTTTGGGGATTGAAAAGAGAATTTACAATCTGCCAAATCAGTTATCCGGAGGACAGCAGCAGAGAGTAGCAATTGCAAGAGCACTGGTGAATCGTCCGGAAATTATATTTGCAGATGAGCCGACAGGAAATCTTGATTCCAAGACCAGTGATGAGGTAATCGCCCTGCTTAAGATGACAGCAAAAAAATATGGACAGACAATTATAATGATTACCCATGATGACGAAATTGCACAGGTCGCTGACCGTATTCTGGTGATTGAGGACGGACAGGTGGTGGATTTCAGATGAAGACAATAAGCAGGATTGCATATAGCAATGACAAAAAGAACAAGACAAGAAGTATACTGATTATGATGTCCATATGTCTGACTACGATGCTGCTTGTGATTATCAGTACTGTGGGAAATGGAATGATCCGTTTACAGAAAAGTCAGGCGGCAGGCTCATATGGAAGCAATTATGGTTTGTTTGTCGCAGCAGATGCCTCGCAGTTAAAAGAAGTAAACCGCCGTGCGGAAATAGATGCTACAGGCACTATGTGCACCGAAGGTATCATAAAAGGCAACGAAAACGGTGGTTTTGTCTGCATGGATGAGACTGCAAGAAAAATGCTTCCCTATAATAAGGAATATGAGTTAAAGGAAGGAAAGTATCCGGGGGGAACGCAGGAAATTGTCGCAGGAAGAGCATTTTTTAGTGAAATGGGATATGATGATGTAAAGGTCGGAGATACGGTTACATTGGATTACCGCGCAGGGATGCAGTCAGAATATAAGCCGGAAGAATTTGTTGTCAGCGGAATCCTATATGACCGGGATGAGTATACCATCGAGGCATCTTATGTTGCTTTCGGGTCACAGGAGTTTTATGATGAGCACGTCGCAGAGAATGACAGACAGTATAATATTTATTTTACTTTAAATGATTCTGCAAATGTATCTATGAATAATATTGATTCGGTTATAAAGCAGATTGCAGCAGCTTGTGGGATCGAAGAAAAAAACGTTATAGTCAATGATCTCTATTTGCAATGGGTCTTGCAGCCGAGTTATGAAACGATTGCGGTATGCGGGGTTTTGATTCTTGCAATTGTACTTTTCTCTGTTGTGGTCATTTATAATATTTTTCAGGTCGGTATTGTCAACAAGATACAGGAGTATGGAAAAATCAAGGCTCTGGGAGCGACAAAAAAGCAGATGAAACAACTGATCTTCAGAGAGGGCATTTTTTTGACATTTTTTTCAATACCAGTTGGATTGCTTTTTGGCTTTCTGATTGCAAAATGCGGTTTTAACTGGCTGGTAGAACAGGGGAACCTTGTATCAACCGGGACGGACTCTATGGGAGTCCAAAATCAGCAGGTGCCACTGTTTTCCCTGCCTGTTATACTTCTCTGTATTTTCGTATCATTTCTTACCGTTGCTTTGGCACTGCGTAAACCAATGAAAATTGTTTCACGGATTTCACCTATCGAAGCAACACGGTATTTAGAAAATGCAGAAACACACAAAAAAGGAAAACGAAATGGCAGAAAAAATGTCACCGTGTTTTCTATGGCAATGGCAAATGTAACGGGTAATCCCAAAAGAACTATTGGTACTATCCTCACAATGGGTTTTTCCTGCGTATTGTTTGTGATTATCTCTAATTATGTGGGAAATATTGACACGGAGCATGAAGCACGTCTTTTTGTTAATCATGGACAATTTGAACTGCAGCTTGACTATTCTGCTGAGTATGATGAAAGATATCCGGAGAATAATCTGGATACGATTCTGACGGACGATCCATTGAATGATTCGCTGATTGAAGAAATCAAAAGCATTCCAGGAGTAACAGATGTCATGACGAGAGAGATTGTCTCTGTAAATCTGAACGGAACAAGATATCCGGCTGATATTGTGAGTAAAAAGGATTTTGATTTTATGCGCCAAGAAGGGGATATTGGCTCTATGGACTATGATCAGGCGGTAAAGAATGGTGATATTTTCTTTGGCTGGTCAACGTGGATGGAACAAGATGGATATGCTCCGGGTGAATCCATTGCATTTGACTTTGAGAATGGAAATGGAACCTATACCTATCAGGGAAGGATTGCAGGATCTTTTGTAAGTGCGGACACTTATCTTGTCATTCCGGAAGGTGTATATCGTTCCATGAATCCGAGAGGAACAGCCTATGGCTATCTGTGGGTGGACTGTGATAAAAAAGATGTGGCATCTGTAGAACAAAGTCTGAATACTTTGATTTCTAATACTTCGCATATAAAAATGGATACTTATCATGCGCAGTTACAATCTGCCGAATTTGCAAGCAGCATGATGAAGCTTGGCTGTTATCTGTTTATGGCTATTGTAGGACTCATCGGGTTTATGAATATGGCGAATACCATGATTATGAATATTACGACAAAAAAGCAGGAATATGGTATATTACAGGCTGTGGGTATGACAAATAAACAATTAAATTTATGCCTGCAGTTACAGGGACTGATGTTTACGGTTGGTACCATATGCGTAGCTTTGATCATTGGTCTGCCGCTCGGCTATGCACTTTTTTCCTATGCAAAACATATGGGAATATTTGGAATGAATATCTATCATGTTCCAATTACACCAATTCTTGCTATGATTTTGCTGGTCGGTCTGTTGCAGATTGTACTTTCCTGCGTTTTAAGCAGTAATCTGAAAAAGGAAACGCTGGTAGAAAGAATAAGGTATCAGGGATAGCAAGTAATATGTAGTGAACTAGGTCTTAACGAAGAGGAAAAATAGATAACTTCCAATTTGTATGTATGGTAAATCTAAACTGTATTTTAGCAATATTTCCTGAGTGGGGGCAGAAAGCGCCCCCACATATAATAAACAAAGGGTTCAAGGGAAAAATCCCTTGCTAGAACAGCATTTGGATGGAGACATCTCTAATGCGTATCTAGCCGTCGCTGGGGACTGATATATAAGAAGGAATATTGTTTGAGCAGGAAAAGACATAGAAGACTCTGGATATATCGCAGGATATGTGCCTTGAAAGAATTGATTTGTGATAGATAGAAATATTTGAAAACTACCATTCAGTAAAATCTATTCCATTTTAGTAAGTCTTGAGATAAAAGAAGAAGTAGAGGTGTGTATGATGATCAAGGATTCAATTGATGACGAGAAAGTAAGCAGGCAGAAACAATTTGACCGGTTCTGTTATTACTTAGGTGGAGTAAAACAGCTTCTGGACAAAAAGGCTGCGTAGGCAGCCGGCATCCTGTAGATAATATGCTATGGGATGTATACATATATCAGGAGGCTTCATTCATGGCGAGTGGAGTCTCTTTTATTTTGCACTGTATAATGGAAAAAGTTTTTGTTGAACAGAGGTTGGAATGATGATAAGATTTAGTTGGGACAATAGTGAACACATGTGTTCACATTTCATAACTAAGAAGTAATGGATTGGAGAGGTGCTTATGGCAGATAAAATTGGAACCGATGAATATGGGGAAATTCTCATATACCAGACAGATAATGGGCAGACAAATATAGAAGTTAAAATAGAAGATGATACAGTGTGGTTGACACAACAGCAGCTTACTGAATTATATCAATGCAGTAAATCAAATATAAGTGAACATATAAAGCATATATTCGAAGAAGGGGAGCTGGATAAGGATTCAGTTGTTCGGAAATTCCGAACAACTGCAGATGATGGAAAAACATATAATGTTACTTATTACAATTTAGATATGATTATCTCTCTTGGATACCGTATTAAATCAGTGATTGCAACAAGATTCAGGCAGTGGGCAACAAAGCGGTTAAAAGAATATATGATTAAGGGATTTACGATAGATGACGAGCGTTTGAAAGGAAATGGTGGAGGAAATTACTGGAAAGAGTTACTTGACAGAATCAGGGATATCAGATCTTCAGAAAAGGTCTTGTATCGTCAGGTTCTTGATTTGTATGCTACGAGTGTAGATTACAATCCTCATAGCGAAGAGTCTGTTAGATTCTTTAAAATTGTTCAGAATAAACTTCACTATGCAGCACATGGTCATACTGCGGCAGAGGTCATATATCAGCGGGCAGATGCACAAAAACCATTTATGGGACTTACTTCATTTTCAGGTGAATTACCAGCATTAAAAGATATAGGAATTGCAAAAAATTATCTGGATGAGAGTGAACTAAAAGTATTAAATAATCTTGTATCTGGTTATTTTGATTTGGCAGAAATTAATGCAATTGAACATAAACCTATGTACATGGATGATTATGTAAAGCAATTGGATAGTGTTTTGTCATCAGGAAACAGAAAGCTTTTAACTGGTTCCGGTTCTGTAAGTCATAAACAGGCATTGGAGAAAGCAAAGTCAGAATACAGAAAATATCAGGAGATTACTTTGACACCAGTCGAAAAAGCATATCTTGAAAGCATTAAAGAGGTTTCCAAGGAAGTAAAAAGGAGATAACATCTGATGAAAAAACAGCAGAAATGTTACATATATACAAGAGTTTCCACTTCCATGCAGGTAGATGGTTACAGTCTTGATGCACAGAAGGATAAGCTTAGAAAATACGCAGAGTATCAGGAAATGTCTATCGTTGGGGAATATTCTGATGAGGGTAAATCTGGCAAAAGTGTGGAAGGCAGACCACAGTTTAAACAGATGTTATCAGATATAGAAAAGGGTAAAGATGATGTTGATTATGTGTTAGTATTTAAGCTGTCAAGATTTGGAAGAAATGCCGCAGATATTTTATCATCATTGCAGAAAATGCAGGATTATGGGGTTAATCTTATCTGTGTAGAGGATGGAATTGACAGCTCCAAGGATGCCGGGAAGCTGATGATATCTGTGTTATCTGCGGTTGCAGAGATAGAACGTGAGAATATTCTTGTCCAGACAATGGAAGGCCGCAGACAGAAAGCGAGAGAAGGCAGATGGAACGGCGGATTTGCGCCATATGGCTATCAGCTGGTAAATGGTGAGCTTATCATTGCAGAGGATGAGGCAGAGATTATCCGCATAATATATGATAAATTCGTCAATACAACGATGGGAATGGCTGCGATAGCCGCATTTTTAAATAACAGTAGTTATAAGAAAAAGCTTCGCCAGAATAACACAATTGAAGGTTTCTCTACATCATTCGTCAAAGGTGTGCTGGATAATCCGATATATTGCGGTAAGCTTGCATTTGGCAGAAGAAAAAATGAGAAGATTCCGGGAACAGGGAGTGAATATCATATTGTAAAACAAAAGGATTACTTGTTAAATGATGGAATCCATGAGGCAATCATATCAGAAGAAATGTGGAATCAGGCACACAGAAAGCGTCAGGAGACAGGTGTTTTACAGGTAAAAACGCACAGCCTTGAACATGAGCATATTTTATCCGGAATTATTAAGTGTCCTGTCTGTGGAAGCGGTATGTATGGCAATGTAAACCGCAAGAAGCATCCGGATGGAGGCTATTATAAGGATTATTTCTATTATGCCTGCAAACACAGGAAGCTTGTGGACGGACACCGCTGTACTTATAAAAGACAGTGGAATGAGGACAGGATTAATGCGGCAGTTGAGGAAATTATCCGCAAATTTGTGAAGAATCCAAAGTTTGAGCAGGAAATCCGTAAGCAGATAGGAAGCAGCATTGATACTTCGGAGCTTGATCGGGAATATGATGGATTAAAAGACAGACGGAACCAGACAACCGGGGCGAAAAACAGGCTTGCTGACCAGATGGATCATTTATCTGTATCTGATAAGAATTATGATAAAAAATATAATGACATGCAGGAACGTTTGGACAAGCTATATGATGAAATCACTGATATTGAGGATGCCATGGAAGAAGTCGAAACAAGACTATATAATATCAGGCAGGACAAAATCTCAGAAGATAATGTTTACCAGTTCCTTTTATTCTTTGATAAGCTGTATGATAAATTTACAGATCTGGAAAAGAAGATATTTTTGAAGAGCTTCCTGTCTGATGTATTTATCTATGAGGAAGAGCAAAAGGACGGCAGAATATTAAAAGGTCTCCGGTTTAAATTTCCTATATATATGAATAGCAGAAATGTATTAGGCGTGGATTGGGACAACGAGAGTACAGATGAGACTGTGTGCATGTTGTCGAAACTCCATGAGGTGAAGTAGCATGTGAATGTGAGACTTGACATGGACGAGATGGATTTAACGGCAGCTGAGAGGCACTAAAGGTTCAGGGAACATTTGCTCAGCGCGGACCGAAGCGGAGCGTAGACAGGCTACTTATGAGGAGATAAAGAAGTATATTGCACAGATAAAGCAGAAGCATGGCATTATAGAAAGAGAGAACTATAATAAGCCAAAATCTGAGAAGGGCGGACAGCCGGAATGCCCAAAAGAAATAGCAATTGAAGAGGCATTTTATTTGGCAAAGAAAAAAGATGGGATAACCATCCGCTCAAGTGCAGTGGAATACCTGACCTATGTTGCCTCTGTAGGTGATCAACAGGACAGCATAGAAATGCGCTATGAGGATGAAAATATATGGCTGACGCAGAAGATGATGACCACATTGTATGATGTTGGTTTACCAACGATAAATGAACAATTTAAAACAGAACTTACTTGGCAGAGGATAATAGCATATCTAACATTAGCATGGGTTGAGTTTACGCAGGCAGATATTGTATGCAAAACCATATATACATACACAAAAAGGTGAAGTTGTATCTATAAGTGCTTATTTAAATTATTTTTTTATGTGAACATAGTGTTTTATGGATTGTTAGGGACAGATTTAAGAATCTTGGTCGACAGGATTTTGTGAATTATTTTGGCAATTTGTTTGAAAAGTATTTTGCAGAATTACTTGGTTGTACTTTAGATAAAAATGAATATGAAAAGATTCCAGAAGAAAAGGAGAAGAGAGCTGATTGGAAAATATGCTGTGGCAAACATAAAATACTTGTTGAACAGAAATCGGCGATTATGAGATTGTCTGCAAAACAGCAGGGAACAGACGTAAGTGCAATAAAGAGTTTTGCAGTTAAGACTGTAATTAAGGCAATGAGACAACTTGAAAGAACTGAAAATGATTTCGGTGCTGGTAAGTATATAAAAATCATTTTGCTATATGAGGATTATCTTAAACCTGAAATTTTAGAACAAATTATGGACATGCCTGAATGTGATGTAGAAAATGATAACTATTACTGGCTTGTGACAATAAGTGAAATGGAGAGGCTGCTTACTGTTGCGAAGAATGATAGAAAAAAGTTTGACGACATCATTTGTGACAAGGTGGACAGAGAATTACATCATTCTTTGGCAGGGAAAAGTTTAGATCAATTGCTAGATGAACATGGTGTTACTGATAATGAATATATAAGATAAGAAAAATTTATGAAATATAGGAATGCAGCTCAGGATGCTGCAAGATCATTTTTATAACATCAGGTGGTGAACGTATGGCTGAGATAAAAAGTATAAATGAATTATTGAATATGAAGCTGGATATTCCTGATTATCAGAGGCCGTATAAATGGGATATTCAGAACATAGATGATTTATTATCTGATATTACGAATGCAATAAGTGATGCAGATAGATACAGAACTGATTTTAAGTATCGTATTGGAACAATAATTCTCCATAAGACAAAAGATGATATTTTTGATGTAGTGGACGGCAGCAAAGAATTATTTCATTGGTGCTTTTGAAACAGTGTATTGAAGAGGGTTTTAATTGTACGATATTAGAGAAGAACTTTGCGAATAAAGTTACTCAATATAATATTCACAGAAATTATACCTTCATAAGAGAGTGGTTTTCATTAAAGAGCGAGGAAGCAAAGAAGGAATGGGTAAAGAAGAAAATAAGGAAATGGAGTTCTGGACACAGGAGGAATTTCAGGCATTTTTGGAGTGTGTGGCAGATAAGCCTATTTCGTATTATGCATTTGAAATACTTTATTGGACTGGTATTCGTGAAGGTGAGCTGCTTGCCTTGACACCGGGTGATTTCAATTTTGAAAACGCTTCGGATAAACAAGTCATATCAGAGGCTGGAAGGTAAAGATGTAATTACAGACCCGAAAACACCAAAGAGTAACAGAACCATTGTCATGCCGGATTTCCTTACTATAGAGATGGAGGATTTTATAAAAAGCATATACGGAATCAAGATGGATGACAGAATTTTTACCATTTCAAAAAGCTATCTGCATCACGAAATGGATAGGGGAGCAAAGCTTGCAGGAGTGAAAAGAATCCGAATCCATGGATTACGACATGCGCAGTATTGTCATTTTGACAATTTTGTATTATTCACGGGTTTTAAACTTGATGGGGATTGCGTCCCCATACCCACGTGAAAATATAATTGCAGGCGATTACATTTTAGCAGATACGCAAGCGTTTCTGAGTAAGCGTCACAGACACCAAAATAAGAAAATTTTGATAAGGCATATCACTGGAATAAGTGAATGTTTTTTTGTTTTCAAATATTCAATTAACTGAAAAAGTAAAAAAGTTTTCCTCAGGGGCTGTAAAAATACCTTTCAGCGTTTCGTATTAATGAAAGGGTATTTTTTGCAGGAAAAATAAAAAATTTTTATCAAGAGCCTGTGTTTATGCCCTTCATCTTTTGTATATGTGTAAGAACATTTTTTAGCCGGCATAAAAATGATTTTTACAACAGTTAGAAACAGAAATGAGGCGAGAAAAGAATGAAATATGAATACATGAAGGAGTCAGAGCAGAGGATTCAGTACTTCCGGTTTCCGAAGTTTTTGCTAAAACTGCGAATTTCTCAAACTGCAAAATTCCTTTATATGATTTTGTATGACCGGGCGCGGATATCGAGAAAGAATAGCTGGATAGACAAGTATGGAAACGTTTATCTGATATTTCCAATAGATGAATTGTCTGTTCAAATCGGCAAATGCAAATCTTCTGTAAAAACAACATTGAAGGAATTAGATGATGAGGGATTATTGGTTCGCAGATTCGGTGGATTTTCAAAACCTAATCATTTATATGTAAAAATTCCATCTGATGAGATAGGTTTACAGCCAGTTGATAATAAGGTGTTTGAAAAGATGGCGATAACAGAGTCAGAAAAGCAACCATCATCTAGCCGAAAAAATGGCTGTGCAGGAGTCGGAAATGTGGCACCTAGTAAAGTAACTGAGAAATATAAAAGAAATAAATATTATGAAGTAAATTAAGGTAGTTTAATATGGAAGTGGAATGACGCTCTGACTTAGGCTGGAGTGTTTTTCTGTGGAAAAAACATAAAAAAATATTATAATAGAAAAGAAATTTTAAGAAAAACGGAGGAGTTAGGAAAATGAAATCGAAATCCGGAAACAAGAAATTATGGATTGCAGTTATTATTTTCGTATTGATGATAGCCGGAGCAATCGGCAATCATTCAGATAATAAGAAAGAAAAGCCTGACAGGGAAAGTTCCGTTGCCGCGGAAGCACAGACTGAAACAGAGACAGAAAGCAATACAGAGCCTGGTGGTGATACGGAGGATTTTGTTACCGAGGGAGTCATCAGTAATACCTATAAGACAGATAGCAGTTCCGCCGGACAGATGCAGGTGCATTTCATAGATGTAGGGCAGGGCGATGCTGCCTTGATAGCTTGTGATGGTCATTACATGCTGATAGATGCCGGCAATAATGACAAAGGAACAACGGTACAGTCCTATCTTATGAGCCAGGGCGTAGAGAAACTGGATTATGTCATAGGAACGCACCCGGATGCAGACCATATTGGCGGACTGGATGTAGTAATTTATAAATTTGACTGCGATACAATTATCATGCCGGATGTGGCAAATGACACCAGAACCTATGATGATGTGGTGCAGGCAATGAAGTCCAAGGGCTATCAGACTACTTATCCGGTAGTTGGAGAGACTTATACTTTGGGCGGAGCAACTTTTACCATCGTGGCACCGAATGCAGACTATGGAAATGACATGAATGACTGGTCGGTGGGTGTGCTGGTGCAGAACGGCAACAACCGTTTCCTCTTTACCGGAGATGCAGAAGAAAAAGCGGAAGAGGACATTTTAAATAATGGAATTGATATTTCCGCAGATGTCTATGCGGCGGCGCATCATGGAAGCAAGACAGCCACAAGTCAGGCTTTTTTGGATAAGGTATCACCGACTTATGTGGTAATCAGTGCCGGTGAAGGCAATAAATACGGACATCCTCATGCAGAGGTGCTGAACCGTCTGCGGGCAGCCGGCATATCCGTGTTCCGTACCGATGAACAGGGTACGATTGTAGCCACGTCAGATGGAAATGATATCACCTGGAACTGCTCCCCATCAGAAAGCTGGAAAGCAGGAGAACCGACCGGAAGCAGTGATAGTACAGCAAATAATTCCACAGCAGACAGCACTACATCATCAGGCAGCAGTGATGCAGGTATAGCTGCAGATGCATCCGGCAGTTCAAATAGTGACAGCAGTTCCGTTATGGTACATATTACAGACACCGGTTCAAAATATCATTCGGCAGGCTGCTCGTATTTGAAAAAGAGTGACCATGAGGTGACTTTGTCAGAGGCGAAGAACATGGGTTTGACACCATGCTCAAGATGTAACCCGCCACAGTAAAAATTTAATGAGAAAAACGAATCGCCAAGCACCTTGCACTTTTTATTTGATTAGTATACAATAAACGAAGTTAGTAGCAACTAACTCCTCGTGAATCATAGTGACTCCTTTGGAATATGGAGACGGCAATATCCATATTCACCGGAAGAAATATTCTTCCGGGAGGCAGAGTCCTGTATCTGACAAAATATGAAGAGGAACTGCACCGAGCTTCAAAGTTATAAACTTCCAAAAGCTGGCACGGAATATACCGCAGAGCAGTTAATCGTACTCCTATAGATAAATGATATTCTTTAACAAACACCAAAGAAGCTGCAGTACGGCAGCTTCTTTTGGCGTGCCGGGAAAATGGAAGGGTGGTTATTATAGAGGGAAAAAGAAAAAATGCATAAAAAATGGATAAATATGCATCAAACTTAGTGACTATTTGTTTTGCGAAAAAGGTTGAAAAAACCTTCCCGATATGGTAGAATTTTTACAATTTAGGTAGACTGTGCAGGTTTGGTGCATTTTTTATGCAAAAGGAAGGAAAAAGAGATGACTGACTCTTTTTTTTTGCGCAGGTATCGGAAGAATAGAAAGGACAGGGTGAACAAATGAAAGCTTTTCTTATATTGGAAGATGGCAATGTATTTACCGGAACCAGCATCGGTTCAACACGGGAAGTCATCAGTGAAATCGTATTTAATACGTCGATGACAGGGTATTTAGAGGTACTGACAGATCCATCTTATGCAGGACAGGCGGTAGTAATGACATATCCTTTGATTGGAAATTATGGAATTACACCGGATATGGAGTCAGGACGTCCATGGGTAGATGGATATATCGTAAGAGAATTATCCAGAATGCCAAGTAATTTCCGTTGTGAAGGAACCATTCAGGATTTTCTGAAAAAATACGATATACCGGGAATTGCAGGAATTGATACCAGAGCATTAACCAAGCTCTTACGTGAAAAGGGAACAATGAATGGAATGATTACAACAGATGAGAATTACAATCTGGATGAGATTATTCCAAAATTAAAGGCTTACACCACAGGAAATGTGGTAGATAAAGTAACCTGTGAAGAGAAAAGCGTATTGCCTGGAAAGGGCAAAAAAGTAGCACTGTTAGACCTTGGTGCTAAGAGAAACATCGCCCAGTCATTAAATAAAAGAGGCTGTGAAGTTACCGTTTATCCGGCACACACCACAGCAGAAGAAATTTTAAGCACGAATCCGGACGGAATCATGTTAAGTAATGGACCTGGAGACCCGAAGGAGTGCAAGGAGATTATTGCAGAGATTCGTAAATTATATGAATCTGACACACCGATTTTTGCAATCTGCTTGGGACATCAGCTGATGGCACTTGCAACCGGTGCAGACACATATCATTTGAAATATGGTCATCGTGGAGGAAATCATCCGGTTAAGGATTTAAAGACCAACCGTGTATACATTTCCAGCCAGAACCATGGTTATGCAGTAGATACCAATACCTTGGATGAGAAAATTGCAAAACCGGCATTTGTAAATGTAAACGATGGAACCAACGAAGGATTAGAGTATGTCGGAAAGAACATTTTTACCGTACAGTTCCATCCGGAAGCATGTCCGGGACCACAGGATTCTGCTTACCTTTTTGACCGTTTTATTGAGATGATGGGAGGAACGAAATAATGCCTAAGAATAAAGATATTAAAAAAGTATTGGTAATTGGTTCAGGTCCGATTGTCATTGGACAGGCTGCAGAGTTTGACTATGCAGGAACACAGGCATGTCGTTCTTTAAAAGAAGAAGGAATCGAAGTTGTTCTGGTAAACTCCAATCCTGCTACCATTATGACAGATAAGGATATTGCAGATGAAGTTTATATCGAGCCATTAACTGCAAAAGTATTAGAGCAGATTATCATAAAAGAAAAACCGGACAGCGTCCTTCCTACCTTAGGTGGACAGGCAGGTCTTAACCTTGGTATGGAGTTGGCAGAATCCGGATTCTTAGAGAAACATGGTGTCAAACTGATTGGTACAACTGCTGAGACAATTTTTAAGGCTGAGGATCGTCAGGCATTTAAGGATACCATGGAAAAAATCGGTGAGCCATGTGCACCATCCCAGGTAGTACACAATGTAGAAGATGGTATCAAATTTACCAATACCATCGGATATCCGGTTGTACTTCGTCCTGCTTATACCTTAGGAGGAAGCGGCGGCGGAATCGCACATAATGAGACAGAGCTTATCGATATTTTATCCAACGGACTTCGTCTGAGCCGTGTCGGAGAAGTACTGGTAGAACGTTGTATCGCAGGCTGGAAGGAAATCGAGTACGAAGTAATGCGTGATGCCAATGGAAACTGTATTACTGTATGTAATATGGAAAACATTGACCCGGTTGGTGTACATACCGGAGACTCTATCGTAGTAGCACCTTCCCAGACATTAGGTGATAAAGAGTACCAGATGCTGCGTACTTCTGCACTTAATATCATTTCCGAATTAAATATTACCGGTGGATGTAACGTACAGTACGCACTGCATCCGGAAACCTTCGAATATTGTGTTATCGAGGTTAATCCTCGTGTATCCCGTTCTTCTGCATTAGCATCCAAAGCAACCGGATATCCGATTGCAAAAGTTGCTGCAAAGATTGCAC
Organism: Roseburia sp. CLA-AA-H209; assembly: GCF_020687575.1. Classification (NCBI taxonomy): domain Bacteria; kingdom Bacillati; phylum Bacillota; class Clostridia; order Lachnospirales; family Lachnospiraceae; genus Roseburia; species Roseburia sp. CLA-AA-H209. The sequence goes on along the minus strand of NZ_JAJEQU010000002.1, from coordinate 93,157 downwards.
TGGGCTATACCTTAGATGAAATCAAGAATGCAATTACCGGAAAGACATATGCAAGTTTTGAGCCGATGTTAGACTACTGCGTAGTAAAAATCCCAAGACTTCCATTTGATAAATTCATCACTGCAAAACGTACGTTAACAACACAGATGAAAGCAACCGGAGAAGTTATGAGTATCTGCAATAACTTTGAAGGTGCCCTGATGAAAGCAATCCGTTCCTTAGAGCAGCATGTAGACAGTCTTTTATCCTATGACTTCAGCAAGCTTTCTGATGAGGAGTTACAGGAGCAGTTACATGTAGTAGATGACCGCAGAATCTGGGTTATTGCAGAAGCACTGCGCCGTGGCGTATCTTATGATAAAATTCATGAGATTACAAAGATTGATAAATGGTTTATTGACAAACTGGCTATCTTAGTTGAGATGGAGCAGGATTTAAAGACAAAACCACTTACCGTAGAGCTTTTAAAAGAAGCAAAACGTATGGAATTCCCGGATAAAGTCATTGCAGATCTTACTGGAAAGAGTGAAAAAGAAATTCATGACATGCGTTACGAAAATGGTATCGTAGCAGCCTTTAAGATGGTTGATACCTGTGCCGCAGAGTTTGAAGCATCCACTCCATATTACTATTCCGTATTTGGCAGTGAAAACGAAGCAACAGAGACAACACCGAAGAAGAAAGTACTGGTATTAGGTTCCGGTCCAATCCGTATCGGACAGGGTATCGAGTTCGACTACTGTTCCGTACACAGCACCTGGGCATTTGCCAAGGAAGGCTGGGAGACAGTTATCGTAAATAACAACCCGGAGACTGTATCAACAGACTTTGATATTGCAGATAAACTGTATTTTGAGCCGTTGACACCGGAAGATGTTGAGGCAATTGTAAAATTGGAAAAACCGGACGGAGCTGTAGTTCAGTTTGGTGGACAGACCGCAATCAAGCTGACCGAAAGCTTAATGAAGATGGGTGTCAAGATTCTTGGAACCAAGGCAGAAGATGTAGATGCTGCCGAGGACCGAGAGCTCTTTGATGAAATCTTAGAGAAGACCGGAATCCCAAGAGCAGCAGGTGGAACTGTATTTACCGCAGAAGAAGCCAAAGAAGTTGCACACCGTCTGGGTTACCCGGTACTGGTTCGTCCTTCCTATGTATTGGGCGGACAGGGTATGAAGATTGCATACAATGATGAAGAGATTGAAGAATTTATCGGAATCATCAACCGTATTGCGCAGGATCACCCGATTCTGGTTGATAAATACCTGATGGGTAAGGAAATCGAAGTAGATGCCGTATGCGATGGTACAGATATTTTAATTCCAGGTATCATGGAGCATATCGAGCGTACCGGAGTACATTCCGGAGACAGTATTTCCGTATATCCGGCACCGACCATCAGTGATGAAGTAAGAGAAATGCTGGTAGAATATACTAAGCGTTTGGCTCAGGCATTACATGTAGTAGGACTGATTAATATCCAGTTTATCGTAATGGACGAGCAGGTATATGTCATCGAAGTAAATCCACGTTCTTCAAGAACGGTACCATATATCAGTAAAGTTACCGGTATCCCAATCGTAGACCTGGCAACCAAGGTTATCATTGGAAATACCATCAAGGGAATGGGTTACACACCGGGACTTGCACCAACCGCAGATTATATCGCAATCAAGATGCCGGTATTCTCCTTCGAGAAACTGCGTGGAGCAGAAATCAGCCTTGGACCGGAAATGAAGTCCACCGGAGAATGCTTAGGAATTGCCAAGACCTTTGATGAAGCTTTATACAAAGCTTTCTTAGGAGCAGGCGTTCAGCTTCCGAAATATAAGCAGATGATTATGACTGTAAAAGATGCGGACAAGCCGGAAGCAGTCGGTGTAGCAAAACGTTTTGCAGCCTTAGGCTACAAGATTTATGCAACCAGAAGTACTGCAAAATATTTACAGGAGCATGGCGTAGATGCACTGCGTGTCAATAAGATTACCCAGGAGTCACCAAACGTTATGGACTTAATCTTAGGTCATAAGATTGACCTTGTCATCGACACACCGACCCAGGGAAATGGTGATAAGAACCGTGACGGATTCCTGATTCGTCGTAATGCAATTGAGACTGGCGTATACTGTATCACAGCAATGGATACAGCCAACGCACTGGCAACCAGCTTGGAAAATGCTCAGTCAGAGCTTACTCTGGTAGATATTGCAACCGTGAAGAATATTTAAGAGCAACCCAAAACAGCCTCATGTGTTTCGATTGGAACACATGGGGCTGAAATTTTTTCTGTCAGGCATCTGTAAGAAGCTGCCGGTAGCAGGCACAGGCAGCGTTTATATAATATATACAAAAACGGAAACATAATTTGAATAAAAATGACAATTGACAAAGAAATGTAAAATGGTTAATCTGATAGGTAGTTGCTGAAGAATCAGCGGGAGTACTGAGCTATGAAAAAATGAGATGAAATGATTAGATAGTACAATTCATAGATTCCGGAATTCTCCGGTGATAATCCCAAATGATATGAGGCAATAAAAATAGAATAAGTATGCATATGAGGTGGCAAAATGGAAGAGAGAGTGGACTATCTGCCGTTAGGAAGTGTTGTTATTGTGCATGGAGGTGTAAAAAAGTATGTAATCGTAGCAAGAGGACTACAGCTAAAGATAAATGGAGATTACAAACTTTTTGATTATGGAGCATGTACTTATCCGGAAGGAATGATGGGAGACCGGTTAATGTATTTTCAGGCATCTGATATTAACAAGGTAGTATTTAAGGGGTATACGGATGATGATGAGAGAATAATGGTTGATAATATTCAAAAAGCAATGGAGAGTCTTGATGTAGAGCGGGCAGATGTTCGAAGACTGAAGCAGAGTATGAGGAATTAATATGGCTAAAAAATATGACAATTCCAAATATCAAAGTTTAAAATCACAGAAAAGTGCAAATGAGAAAAAACAGGAATCATACAAGAGCGAAATTAATGATATAGAAGCTGAGATTGAGAGACTTCGGGTCGCTTATAATACCCTGGATGATGCAAAGGAAGCGTTGGAGGATATAAAGAATATTCATAGTAATATGCCGACTTTCTATGAATCATTATGGACGGGAAATAAGGCACAGTATTTTTATGAAATCTGTGAGAGTGGCGGATTGAAAACAGGATATGATGGATATATTTCCGGTATTGATAGTGTAGAAGATGAAATCAACTGGGAGATTAATGCTTTAAAGGAAAAACAGAATGAGAAATATGGAGCACTTTCGAAACTGGTAAATGCATGGGATGATTTATGTACAAAAATTCGAAACTTTTTTAATTAGCAGGAATGTTTAAAACAGGAGTGGAACAGATGATAACTATTTTAGATGAGATAGCCACGGAATCAGATATCGGAAAAATGTATATGGATGCATGTGGTCTTTCGCTGGAGGCAACAACAACAGATATTAGTGGAAAATCAGAAGCATTGGAGAAGTTTTTAAGCAGTTATGAGAGTTTTGCAAATATAGTAAGTGCTTATGAACAGATATTGATTTCGGATATATGCAATATATCTGAAATATCAAATTCCTGGATAGAACGGGACAGAGAGCAGAGTAATCAGTTAAAGGAAAGTAATACATTGTTAGATTTACTGGAACATCCATAGAAGGATGGGGGAGAAGAATGGAAGGGTTTGTAATCAAATATACAGATATAAATAATCTGTTATGGGAGTATAAGTCAAAGCTGGAAGGCTTGATAAGTAAGTTGGAAACGTGTGAAAGAAGTATAAATCAGTTTATTCAGAGTGACCAGTTTATAGGAGAGACGGCAACAGCAGCAAAAAATTATTTATATGATGTACATATTACTATGATATCCTGTTTAAAGGTGGCAACGCAAAATATGCTAGATGATATTGCTTATCATAAGGCATGTTATAATGAGATAGATGGTTCGACGAATTTTAGGCTGGATGAGGAAGCAATCCGGGAGTTCCGCACAAAACTGGCTACGAATTCAGCGGATACGGAATCTTATGCTCAGAGTGTACAGCAGGCGGTATCTAATATCTCAGATATTTCAGGCGTGAATACACCGGGAACAAATGGTATAATAGAACTACATGAACAATTGGATCAGGAACTTTTGAATTTTATTGAGACAATTCAGACACAGGAAAGTACTACGGTAACAATTATTGAAAATACAGTAGATCTCATGGTTGACAGTATAAAAAACTGCCTTGGGAAAATAGGAACCAGTAAAACATCAATCACTACTTATACAAGTAATAGTTTTTATACTGACATCGATGTGTATACACTGGCATACCTGAGTGAATATTTTTATCAGCAGCATACAGTCAATCAGGAAACTTATGATGCAATATGGGATGTAGAACAGCAGTTAAAAGATGCGGCAGAAGAACGGGAAGTGCAAGGTGTTATAAAAGCAATCGGCGGAATTGTACTGGTTGTAGTTGGTGTAGCATGTATTGCAGCATCGCTTGGAGCAGCAACTCCGGCAGTGGTAGCCGCAGGTACAATGATTGGAAGCGGAACAACCGTTTTTGGAATTACAGATACAGCCGAAGGGGCACAGGATGTTTATTATGGAAGTATTAGTGATCTTGACAGTACGGCTGTGAATCGGCTAAAAGAAGTAGTCTTTCAGGGAAATGAAGAGGCGTATTATTTTACGGAGGGTGTATTTTCTTTCGCAGCATCAGCCTTTATTCCAATTGGAAAAGCTTCGACAGTAGGAAAACTTACTTTTCGAAGCGGTTCAACGATAATTGCCAAAGAAGGACTTTCAACATTGGCGGGCGAGGGTGTCTCGAAATTGACAACAGATTTATCGGGAAACCAGACTGTGGGAATGATGGCAGGAATGCTGGCCAGCGGACTTACTTCACATGGGCTTGATAAGCTGGATGTGAAGAAGAATGTTTCTGGCATAGGAAACATAGAGGAAAATGGAAATATTGGAGAAAAATCGACTGCTGGAGAATTAGATATAGTTGATAAAAAAGTAATTGGAAAGATACCAGTGGAAGAATATGAAAAAATAAAAGAAATGTCAATACATAATCCAGATGCAAAAAGTATGACTCTAGGAAAATATTTTGATGGAACAATTGAATCTGGTTCATATGTGGCAAGAGCTGAAGAAACAGGGGATACATATTTTAGCTTAGGAACAATGTGGGATGAAATAGAGGAAATGTATGGATTGACAGATAAAGAAATGTTTGATTTGTTTAACACAAAAGCATTAGATGATGCTGTTTTAAGTGATAAAGTAATAAGATTTGGACAAGATCCAAGAGAGTGGAGCGAAACGGCATTAGGGGATGAATGGAATTATTTGAAAAGTAGATATAATTATACAGGATTATTAGAAAATGGAGGATATTGGTATGCAATTAAATGAGACACAGACAATGGCAATTAATTTTACTAAAATGGCAAAAGAAAAAATGGGGGATAAAGTTAAAGATTTTTGCATTTTGGACGTATATGATGATGTGAATAACCGAGCATTTAGCGTGGAATTTACAGCATATGATTATTTTCCAATAAGGTTGAATTATGAAAGAGGAAGATTTGGATGTTGCATTTTATATGGAGAAAGAACAGTGGCATTAAGTAACTCACAACAATGGTGGGAAGAAGCTGATTTTGATGTCTTTTTTAAAGAATTAGAAAGAGAACTGAAGTTAAGAATTCCGGATAAATTCTTAAAAGCGCATCGTTGGCGATGATATGAAAGAAGCACTACTAAGGAGAAACAGACATTGCGTGATACAGTAATGAATGAAAAATATTTTAGGGAATATATTTTGGAAGAGACAGGAAGAATAAAAAATTTTCAAAATAAATTAGAAAATAATGAGGTAAGAGAAGATAGAATTTATTCGGTAAAAAGAAAGATTGATGCTATACAATTTGAATTACTTATTGCAAGATATTCTAGTGGTGAAGATATAGAAAAATTAGAAAATGATTTTATGCAGTTATTAAATGATATGCCATTGTATTGGAATGGTAATTCCAGCTATATTGATATGCTGTGGATGATGGCACTTGCAATTTTATTTGATGTAAGTAGAGAAAAGTTTGGTATATTGTCGGATTTGGTAACTCAATATAATCGGAAAGATGCTTTGCTGGAATTTTTTGTTAATTACAAAATGCATGGAAGCATAGAACAACTGGAAGGAGACTATTCCTTTGGCTTCCCATATGATAAGCTGACGGATATTGTTGCAAATAGAGAAAAAGCAGTTGAAAAATTAAAAGAATATTTAGAAAAATATTGGTATGTGGGACATAAAAATATGGGATGGTACGATATTCATAAAGCAAAAGAAAAATTGTATTATGGCTATTGGAGTTTTGAAGCAGGAGTTATTGCAAAAATATTAAAATTAGATGACAGTAATTTGAAAAATGTTCCATATTATCCATACGATTTGGTTCATTACAAAAAGTAAAATTAGTAAATGATTCGAGGCAATATATTATGAAACCAATATATGCAGAAAATATTATAGTAGCAATAAAATCGTGCGGCTGTATAGCGTGGTATATTTTAGACAAAGATTATTGCTTTTTAGATTATCCTAAGCTAGAAGAAGCATATCGTAAGAAAGGCTATAATGATACTTTTGATGATGATTCCAGATTTGGCATAAAAGTAGTAAATGAATTGTCAAAAACACAATTTTTGGATCATATAAAAGAATATAAAATTACAGCCGAAGAATTAAAGAAAATGTTAATGAAGGAATCTGATTATAATGATAAATTAGCATATAATCCATCTATTTTAATAGATTTTGAAAATCGGGTATTTATATCGTATTATGCTGAACCAGAATCTTTTGAAGCGTTTGTTCCAGATGGTTGGACAGGAAGGTATCAGGATTTTACAGAAGAAATACCAGAAAAACAGAGATATTGGATGGATGAAAACGGTAAAAATTTGATAGGAGAGTAGGAATGGATAATAATACAGTTACAATTTTAAATGAAGAATTCGAGAATGATAAAACAGGTGAGAAAGTACAGGGAATAACAATTATTGTAGAGGGAAAACTTAAAGAAGTGCTTGATTTGCTCATGAAAAATAATCCTAATTACAAAAATTATACAGAAATTGTTCGGGATGCTTTTTTTAATGGCATTAATTCAATGATAAGAGAGCATAAATAATAAGCACAAAAGAAGTAGCTGGTAGATAATAATACGGAGGGTATTGGTATGGAATTTAATGAGACACAAACAATGGCAATTAATTTTACTAAAATGGCAAAAGAAAAAATGGGGGATAAGGTTAAAGATTTTTGCATTTCGGACATATATGATGATGTGAATAACCGAGCATTTAGCGTGGAATTTACAGCATATGATTATTTCCCAATAAGGTTGAACTATGAAAGAGGAAGATTTGGATGCTGCATTTTATATGGAGAAAGAACAGTGGCATTAAGTAACTCACAACAATGGTGGGAAGAAGCTGATTTTGCTGTCTTTTTTAAAGAATTAGAAAGAGAACTGAAGTTAAGAATTCCGGATAAATTCTTAAAAGCGCATCATTGGAGATAATATAAAAGAATTCAATATAATCGGAAAGATGCTTTATTGGAATTTTTTGTTAATTATAAAATGAATGGAAACATAGGACAACTGAAAGGAGACTATTCCTTTGGCTTCCCATATGATAAGTTGACGGATATTGTTGCAAATAGAGAAAAAACAGTTGAAAAATTAAAAGAATATTTGGGAAAATATTGGTATGTGGGACATAAAAATATGTGATGGTACGATATTCATAAAGCAAAAGAAAAATTATATTATGGCTATTGGAGTTTTGAAGCAGGAGCTATTGCAAAAATATTAAATTTGGATGACAGCAATCTGAAAGATATGCCATATTATCCATATGATTTGGTTCACTATAAAAGCAATAGTATGTAATCGGGATTAGAGGATATAAAAGGCGTTTTATATGTTGTGGGATAAATTAACGGAAGAGAATTATATAATATATGTAAACAGAAACATTGATTTAAAGATAAAAGTTTTTGAATTGATGGAGAATGATGAAATATATATCAACTATAAGGGATTTAATTTGACAATACCTATGTTGGTATGGGAGTTTGGAGAAGATTTAAAGTTGGCATCAATAGAAGATGTTCGTATGGAAGGCAACGACCGATTTGATAAACATTTTGTTATTAAAAAAGAGGATAAAGAAAAGTTTTTAGATGAAATATATTTCTTTTTGGTTGATAATCATATGGATTCTGTTTTAAATGAAAAGTATCGAGCAAATTGGTGATAAAGCAAAAAAATATTTTATAGGATGAATATGAAAATAAAAGTAAGAAGAGAAGATGCTAAATGCACAAATTGTGGGAAAATTAATGAATTTTATTATTTATCAGATTTTTCATATGGTGAGAGATTAGTGCTATTTCATAACGGTATGAGTTATGCATATATTAATTTGTTGAAAGATGATGTTTATAATGATTTTATTGATAAAGTGAAATCCATTTTAAATTTGCATCAAAAAGAATTTTCAGAAGAAAAATTGCAAAATATAATTAATCATATATTTGGCATGACTTGTGACAGGATACAGGAAAGTGAGATTGACTTTGCAATGAACCATAAAAAATGCATCTATTGCGCCGCGGATGATTTTGAAGATTTAATGGCTAAGCCGGAAAAAATTATTTGTGTGGAGATGCCCAATGTGACACATCATGCGTGGAAAACTCTGGATGATGCGAAAAAGGTGCAGCGAATAGAAAAAGCATTAATGGAAAATAAAGTTATCTAATGATACAGTGGTGTATACCAAATGGAGAAAATCAGGGAATGAGAGATTATATTAAAAGTGAACAATATTTCGACGAATTCATAGCGGAAGATACAGCCAGAATTTTAAAATTAACCCAAAAAGTAAATGGGGGAGAAGTAAGGCAAGAAAGAATAGTGCCGGTAAAACAGGGAATTTTTCGTATTAAACTTGGAATTATAATAGCAAGGTATTCTAAGGGAGATAACATAGCCTGTTTAAGAAGTGATTTTGTGGAAATATATGAAGAATGGATAATGTCTTTCTTCTCGCCAGATGCATATAATGAAAATTTGAAAATGTTGTCACTTGCAGTTCTTTTTGAAATAGAGGAAAATCTGATTGCATTAACAAAAAGAAAAATGAAGGAAAAAGAGGTAAAAGACTGGCTGTTACTTTTTCTGATTGGCGAAGAACAACCGGATTTACCACTTTTATTTCCAGACAGATTTCAAATGATGAAAGCATTAGTTGAAGAAAAGGAAACAGATAAACCAAGGCTGCTGGCAAAGTATTTGAAAGAGAACTGGTATAATGAGAAGTGCGATTGTTATGAGGCTCATAAAAGCAGCCAGAATATATATTATGGCTATTGGAGTTTTGAAGTAGGAGCTATTGCAAAAATATTAAATTTAGATGACGGCAATTTGAAAGATGTACCATATTATCCATATGATTTGGTTCATTATAAAAGATAAAATTTCCGTGGAGAAAATGAAATGTGGAGAATCCAAAAGAAAGAAAAATTTGATATTTGGGAAAACGACTTATGTTCATTGAAAGTTCAATATGAAGAAAATAAATGTAGAGTTTGTGGGGCAACTGTACATTACATAGGGTAAAATCTGTGCGTGAAAAAGTCTGCATAAAAGCTAAGTAAGTTTTCAATAAAGTTGTGGAATTTGTTTCTCATAGATGTTCATCTCCTTTTTGTTTACGCTGTCATTATAAAACATGAAAGGGTATATTACTTGCCAAAATAAAAAAATAATTGGACAAAAATTGCAATGGGCAGAGCGTGTGTAAATTCTCTTCCCATTGCAGTTTTTTATATATTTTTACGATATTCTGAGGGAGATATGCCTTTTATTTTTTTGAATATGCGGCTGAAATATAAAGCATTATCATAACCAACAATTTGTGCAATTTCATTTATGTTATATTCCGTATTCAAGAGCAGGGCTTCTGCATTACAAATGCGTTTTTGCAAAATGAAATGCATGGGTGTAGAGCCGACATAAAGTTTGAAGTTGCGTATAAACCAGCTTGTGCTTACATGAATTTTTTTGGCGTATTCTTCAATACTGATTGATTCGCTATAATGTTCATTAAAATAGGCAATAGCCATGTCAATAGTTTCAGCAGCACGGGAATTATCTATCCTTATGCTGTTATTAAAGTGTCGTTGCAGTTTTATAAATATCTGTCTTAAATACATTTCAAGCATTTCCTGATAACTATCCTTACACATCTGCAATTCATTTATCATTGTACGAAAAAGATTTTGATAGGAGGGACCAGAACCACAGTAAAATACCCTTTTGTCATCGGTCAATCCATAAGAGCGTAATATATTTGTTACATCACTGCCTGTAAAATGAACCCAGTAGACTTCAGTTTGATCTTCTGCATAATATTCATATTTTTGAGGCTCCTTTGGACGATATAAAATCATATGTCCGGCATGAACAATAGTTTCATCTTCACTATTGCGGCCAAAGTGGAAATGCGCTTTTCCGGCAGCAATATAAATCAACTGAAAATCGAGTCTGCCACGAGGCCTCCAGGTAGGTAGCTTAGGATGCGTGTATAACTTATATGTTCCACACATAGTTACAACAAGCGGCTTGGATTTATCTTTTCTATCCATCGTTGAGTGATCGAGATATGCATTATTTGTGTACATGTGTGCCTCCTTGTATTGAAATATAAAAAAGTGTATGTCAAAAATAGCTAAAAATCTGTCCAATATAATCCTTATGTTCATTAATTTTATCATTTTGTGCATATTTTGTCCAATTTATGATATGTCATTTTGTACTTATTTTTTATATACTAACCATAACAAAGCTGTGGGGCAAAACAAAGCAAAAGGAAAAGTACTTGTGGAAGGAGAAATTCTCATGGAAGAAAAAACATACCTGAAATGGTATAACAAAGTAGGTTACGGAACGGGAGATATTGCAGGAAATGTAGTATATGCTTTTTTATCATCATTTGTCATGATTTATCTGACAAATACAGTTGGGTTAAATTCGGGCATAGTAGGCACATTGATAGCAGTATCAAAATTATTTGATGGAGTTACGGATATATTTTTCGGTACAATGATTGACCGTACAAAGAGTAGGATGGGAAAAGCAAGACCGTGGATGTTCTATGGATTCTTTGGCTGTGCTGTCACACTGTTTGGTGTATTTGCAATTCCGACCAGTCTTGGAAAAACAGCACAGTATGCATGGTTTTTTATAGCATATACATTACTTAATGCTGTGTTTTATACTGCTAATAATATTGCGTATGCAGCGTTGACATCACTGGTAACAAAAAATAGTAAAGAGCGTGTTCAGATGGGTTCTTTCCGTTTCATGTTCTCTTTTGGTACAAATCTGGTCATCCAGTCTGCTACTGTTGGCGCAGTAGAAATGTTTGGTGGTGGTGCGGCCGCATGGAGAACTATCGCAGCTATTTACTGTATTATAGGTATTATTACCAATACACTTGCTGTATTTTCAGTAAAAGAACTGCCGGACGAAGAATTAAAAGATGACAGAGTAGCAGGAGAGGAAGATGACAAACTTTCTTTTAAGAAGACAATAAAACTTCTCTTTAGTAATAAATATTTTTCAATGATTTGCGTAATCTATATTCTTCAGCAGCTTCGTGCAGCTATGGTGAATGTAGGAATCTTTTTTATGACATATGTATTACTGAATAAGAATTTGTTCGGTATATTTTCATGGGCGAATAATATCCCTTTGATTATTGCACTTGCTGTTACACCTGTACTGGTTTCAAAAATGAAAGGAATGTATAAATTAAATAAGTATAGTTATATGTTTGCTACAGTATGCCGTTTGATGGTTGCAGTGGCAGGTTATCTGGGTAGTGTTCCATTAATGCTGTTATTCACAGTTCTTACATCCTTCGGAGAAGGACCTTGGCAGGGAGATATGAGTGCAGTAATTGCACAATGTTCAGAATATACTTATTTAAAGAGCGGAAAGCGGATTGATGGTTCCATGTTCTCCTGTACTTCGTTAGGTGTAAAGCTCGGTGGAGGTATTGGTGTTGCACTTTCAGGCTGGCTGCTTGATATAAGCGGATATATTAATCTTGACAATGCGGTTCAGCCGGATAGTTGTATCAATATGATGTATTTTATGTATCTGTGGCTTCCATTTATATTTGACATAGTTATTGCAGTCATTCTTTCGTTTCTTAATGTAGAACGGGCAAATATGAAATTAAAAGAAAAATATGCTGAATCAGTAAATAAGATAGCCTCTCGAAATTTGCTTTAGGGGCTATATAGAAAAAGAAAATAAGAAAAGATATGAGGAGGATTATTATGAACGCTGATATGAAGTGGTTAGACAATCCGGAAGTGTTCCGTGTAAACCAGTTGGACGCACATAGTGACCATTGTTACTATATGGATTATACAGATATGGAAAAATCAGAAAATCCGTTGACACAGTCATTGAATGGACAATGGGAGTTTGCTTTTAGTAAAAATGTAATGGACCGACCGGAAAATTTCTATGAGGAAAATTTTGATGCATCTTCATTTAATAAGATTATGGTTCCTGGACATATTGAGCTGGCAGGTTATGACAAAATACGCTATATCAATACGATGTATCCGTGGGAGGGAAAAGAATATCACAGGGGTGCGTATAGTATGGGGAGTACCGGGGACGAGGCAGGAATGTTTTCTGAGGCAGAGTATAATCCGGTCGGCTCTTATATCAAACGATTTGATCTGAGTGAGCAAATGCGTAAAAAGAAAATCCGTATTTGTTTTGAAGGTGTGGAAGAAGCGATGTATCTGTGGCTGAATGGTCAGTTTGTAGGATATGCAGAGGATAGTTTTACACCGTCAGAATTTGATCTGACACCATTTATCAGAGAAAAAGGAAATGTGCTGGCAGTTCAGGTTCACAAAATGAGTACAGCAGCATTTTTGGAGGATCAGGACTTTTTCCGTTTTTTTGGAATTTTCAGAAATGTAACTTTAAAAGCAGTGCCAGAGGTGCATTTGGAAGATGTATGGTTTCAACCGACACTAAACAAGGATAATGCAAGCGGCAGGGTATCGGTAAAGATAAAAGTAACTGCTCCAGAAGGAAAGAAAGTAGCTGCCCATTTTGTGCTAAAAGACCGGGAGAATAATCAGGTGGCAGAGGACAATATCATCTTAGAGGAAAAAGATGGAAGTCTTGTAGGAGTGATGGATACTGAGGTTGGAAGTGTTAAGGCATGGGATAATCACTGCCCATATCTGTATCACGCATATGTAGAGCTTAGAGGCGAAGATGGAGAAATATTAGAGATAATTCCATATGACATAGGTTTCAGAAGACTGGAAATGATTGACAAGGTAATCTATTTAAATGGTAAACGTCTTGTCATTACCGGAGTAAACCGTCATGAGTGGAGTGCAAAGACAGGAAGAAGCATCAGTATGGATGAAATGACAGCAGACATTGATTGTCTGATTAGAAATAATATCAATGCAGTACGCACCTGCCATTATCCGGATCAGATACCGTGGTATTACCTGTGTGATAAAGCAGGCATTTATGTAATGGCAGAAACGAATATGGAAAGTCATGGAACATTCCAGAAACTTGGTACGATTGAACCATCGTGCAGCATACCTTGTTCTATTCCACAATGGCGGGCGGCTGTTGTTGACAGGGCTAGGAGTAATTTTGAAACTTTTAAAAACCACACAGCAATTCTTTTCTGGTCTTTAGGAAATGAATCTTATGCGGGTGATGACATAGAAGCAATGAATACTTACTTCAAGGAAAAGCAGGATGGCAGATTTGTTCATTATGAAAGTTCTTTCTATGACCGTAATTATGAGGAAACCATATCAGATGTAGAGAGCAGAATGTATGCAAAGCCTTATGAAGTGGAGGAATATTTAAATAATAATCCAAAGAAACCTTATCTTTTGTGTGAGTATATGCATGATATGGGTAATTCGATGGGAGGACTTGGTACTTATATGAAGTTAATAGATAAGTATGAGATGTACCACGGTGGATTTATCTGGGATTTCATTGATCAGGCACTTCTCGTGAAAGATGAAGTGACAGGAAAAGAAGTTTTGCGTTATGGCGGAGACTTTGATGATAAGCCTTCTGATTATGAGTTTTCAGGAAATGGAATTGTATTTGCAGACCGTAAGGAAAAACCAGCTATGCAGGAAGTGAGGTATTACTATGGCTTATACAGATAAGAATAAATTGAGAGTTGTATATGGAGATTATACACTTGGCGTACATGGAGAAGGGTTTGACTATATATTCTCTTATTCACAGGGCGGTCTGGAGTCTGTAGTAAAAAACGGTTATGAATGGTTGTATCGTTGTCCAAGACCTACTTTTTGGAGAGCATTAACAGATAATGACAGAGGCAGCAGGTTTCATATTAAAAGTGGAAGCTGGCTCGCATCGGATATGTTCATTGACTGTAAAAAAACGGAAGTTATTATGGATGGTGAACTGCAAAAGCAGTATGCTCCGGACAATAACAGCTATGGCGGTGATGTAGCTGCCGGAGAAATAATTGTGAAATATACCTATGAGACTGTCAGCAATCCAGCCACAACAGTCATTGTATCTTATACCATTGATGTAACTGGAAATATCAAGGTGGATGTGGATTACACAGGAGTAAAGGGACTGCCGGAACTTCCGGTATTCGGAATGAGGTTTATTATGCCGACACTTGCAGATAAATATATGTACAAGGGATTATCGGGGGAAACCTATCCGGACAGAAAGGCAGGGGCAGAAAAAGGAATTTATGAGGTATCAGATTTGAGCCTGACACCATATCTGGTTCCACAGGAATGTGGTATGAGAATGGATACAGAGTGGTTGGAGATTACAAGACATACAAGTCTGGATAATAGCAGAATGGATAGTTCACCACAGACATTACGAATAGAGAAAAACGACAAGACATTTGCTTTTTCGTGTCTGCCTTATACGGCATCAGAGGTTGAAAACGCAACACACCATGAGGAACTGCCTCCAGCAAGAAGAACAGTCCTTTGTGTCTATGGTGCAGTAAGAGGAGTCGGTGGAATTGATAGCTGGGGAAGTGATGTGGAAGATGATTATCGGATTAGTGCAGAAAAAGACATTCACTATTCCTTCATTATCCGCTAAGTTTGTTTGAGGAGTTGCTTGCGAGTGTTATTGGTATATGAGAACAGAATAGATGGAATAGTGGCAGAGTGGAAAAAAACAGTGCATTTTCCACCACATTTACATGAAGCAATAGAGGTAGTGTATGTAACAGATGGGGATATTGAGCTTGGAGTTGGACAAGAATTGTACCATATGGATGAGGGCGATTTTGCAATCGTGTTCCCGAATGTAATACATCATTATCAGGTGTTTGGGAAAAAAGAAAATAAGGTAATATACTTGTATCTTGATCCAACGCTGTTTCCATCTTATTACAAGGAGTTGCAGATATACAGCCCGAAGAATCCGGTTGTAAAAAAAGAGCAAGTGCATCCTGATGTAGTAAATGCCATAAAATATCTGGCAGGAATAACAGAGGGGAATCCCATGCTGATACAGGCTTATGTACAGATGATTCTTGCCCATGTTTTCGCGGAAATGCCAATGGTTGATAAAAGCACAGTAGGGAGTGATGACCTCATTTATAATGCGGTAGAATATGTAGCTAAAAATTTTAGAGAGAAAATCAGTCTTGAAAAAATGGCATACGATTTGTGCGTAAGCAGATATGTGTTATCAAGAATGTTTGCAAAAACCTTTCACTGTAATTTTAGTAAATATGTGAATGGAGTCCGGTTAAATTATGCAGTTACTGCGCTGGAAAACACAATGGATTCCATTACAAATATATGCCTTGATTGTGGGTTTGAAAGTCAAAGAACTTTTAACCGTGTTTTTAAGGATAGATACAAGATTACACCAAGAGAGTACAGAAAAAGGAGAGGACTTATTAATAAAAGCGTAGTAGTGAATGATAGAGGGGGGAAGAGGTAAGTGGAATGTGGCATTAAAATTTTGGAGCATTAGTATTATCTGGTTATCGGATATGTGGTTAAAAGAAAACCATGTATGTTCAATATTTTAGATTGAACATACATGGACCTTTTTGTATTGTCGAATCCTACACCAGCTTCTTTCTTGCAGCCTTTTTCTTTGGTGCCGGCTCGGCAGCGGCTGTTGCGGCAGCCTGATTCTGGCGCTTGCGGAACCGGTCGGCTACATCTTTGATATATTTGTCTGAGGTAAAATGCTTTAAAGTATTTTCATCAATGGCAATCCGGTTATCCATGGTCTTCATGATATCCTGAATCTGGATAATGTCATAGATGTGCGGGTCACGCAAATCAAAGATTTCATTATTAGTAAACTGTAAGATAAGAGGTTTGGAATAATCCTCCGGGTTATCTTCAAGAATCATCGCCTTTTCGCCATTGGATAAATCTACACAGGCACCTCTCGGAAGAATGTGGATGCAAAGAGAAAGTGCACGGACAATCTTTGTATCATATTTTTCCGGAAACTCCTGCAAATATTTCATGGCAACGATTTCGGAAATCGGCTCATTGGTTAGGCTCATGGCGGTCATCCGGTCAAAGGCATCTGCAACCTGTAAAAGTTTTGTGCCGCTGCTGCGGAAAATCTTGGATGGCTCAGCAGCCTCTTCCGGAGCGGAGAGTGTAATAAACTGGGTAATGATTCTTAAAGCATCCGGTGATAACTTTATACTGTGAGTCTGCGGATTCAGATAATCTAAGCTCTTGATACGGCAGGCAAGGATTTTCTTTTCGTCTTCTTCTGTTAAAGGATCCGTTTTTTCAGCAAGCTCGGTCGGAACTAAAAGCCAGCCAAAATCATAGAGCAGAGCAGCCGTTACACAGGTCTGCTGAAAATCATCCGGCATATTTAACTGGTGAGTCAGCATGGCGACCAGAATAGCAACGCTGATGGAATGCTTGTATACATAATCCGCAGAGCTTCTTAAATTCTGCGCAAAGTTCAGCTTGTGGTCAAGACGGCCATACTGGGACAGAATCGAAGAGACCAGCGTTGGAAGCTTGTCCGGCTGTCTGCCTTTACGAATCATATCCATGCAGTCGCGAAGCTGGAACATGGAAATGGTCTGGAACTGTTCGAAAGCAATATCCTCGTCGGATAATGGCGGAACCGGTTCGGCAGGCTCCAGAATATAAATACCAATCAGCTCGAAATTCCGGATACTTTCGATACCCTGCCGGGTCAGTCTGGTGTCGCGGTCATAAAGCATGACGCCCAATTTATTATAGATAGGTTTAGCAAGACGCATGCCGGGTTTTAAGTCATCTGTCCGTATAAATAGCATAGCGGTTACCTCCTTACAAAATATGTTTTTCTCAGTTAAAATTCCTAGTTCAAATATAGCACAAGCAGAGAGGAAAAACAATCTTGGGATTGAAAAAGAAGTGTAGTTTTTCGTTGCATTTTCATAAGAATGCCGTCTATAATAAAGGAAGAAAACAATTGGCGTGATAAATCCATAAAAGAGGATAAAGATATGAAGAAAAACAGTAAACGACGTATGTTTTCCGCATTGCTGATACTGTTTCTGATGATACAGATGACGGTGCAGGCAGACACCGGTACCAAGGAAAGAGTGGATCTGGCATCTAAGGACACCGGAAGCAGCGTGGAAGAGCTGGAACGTCAGAGAGAGGAACAGCAGTCGCAGCTTGATTCCTTGAAAGAATATCAGATAAATCTTTCCGATGAACTGACGGAATTAAATAATGGATTGCAGGAAATCAGCAACGAACTGGCGGATACCCAGGATGAAATTGCGGCGAAAAATGTGGAGATTGAAGCAGCGGAAAGCCGGATTGCAGAGCTGACAACACGTTCTGAGAGCCAGTACGAAGCCATGAAGAAAAGAGTACAATATATGTACGAAAATGGCAATCAGTCTTACATGGAGCTGCTGCTTGGAGCAAGCTCTTTTTCGGATTTTTTAAACCGGATGGAATATGCCAAATCCATTTATGATTATGACAGGCAGGAGCTTTCTGATTATCAGGATACACTGGCTGAATTAAAACAGCAGAAGGAAGATTTAGAGACGGCAAAAGAAGAACTGCTGGCGGCAGAACAGACGAAGCAGGAGCAGAAGAGCAAGGCAGACAGTCTGGTGGCAGCCCAGCAGGAAAAAATAAGCGCAGCAAAGTCGGATGTAGCAGATGCAGAGACGGAAATAGCAGACACAGATGCGGAAATCGCAAGACAGAAAGCCTATGAGGAAGAATTAGAGGCACAGAAGGCGAAAGAAGATGCTGCCCGTCAGGAGGAGATTAAGCGTCAGGAAGAGGAACTTATTAACAGTCAGCAGCCAGCTGCTTCAGATAATAATGCAAATCCGGATGGGACATCCACCGGGGATAATACCACAGGAAGTGATGCTTCCGGTGGCGGGACAGTGAATGCCAGTGATGTTGCCATGCTGGCAGCACTGATCCAGTGCGAAGCAGGCGGCGAAAGCTATGAAGGGAAGCTTGCCGTTGGAAGCGTGGTCATGAACCGTGTGGACAGCAGTTATTTCCCGGATACCGTGGTAGGTGTCATCTATCAGAGCGGGCAGTTCTCACCGGTAGCCAGCGGTCGTTTCGCAGTAGTGCTTTCATCCGGGACAGATGCGTCCTGTGTGCAGGCTGCCACAGAAGTATTAGCAGGCACAAGAACCTTAAATTGCTTATATTTCCGCAGAAACAACGGACTGATTAATGGAACTGTAATCGGAAACCATGTATTTTATTAAGGAAAGCTGAAAATCCGGCTCAATAAAGCAAGTTTCACTTGCAAAAATCCCCTTTCTATGATAACATCAGATTGTCGGGAAAGAGCCGGAAAGGCTTTCTTTTATTTTTTTTACAAAAGATTGTTAAAAAAATAACAATAGTAAAAGGCAAATTTAATTCAGAAGGAGACGAGAAAATGGCACAGAAAGTAGTTTTAGCAGGCGCATGTCGTACCGCAATCGGTAAAATGGGAGGAGCTTTAAGCAATACTCCAGCCGCAGATTTAGGCGCAATCGTAATCAAAGAAGCATTAAACAGAGCTGGTGTTAAACCAGAACAGGTTGATGAGGTAATGATGGGATGTGTAATCCAGGCAGCACAGGGACAGAACGTTGCACGTCAGGCTTCTATCAAAGCAGGTTTACCAATCGAGGTTCCTGCATTTACATTAAACGTAGTTTGTGGTTCTGGTTTGAAATGTGTAAACGAAGCTGCAAACATGATTATGGCTGGTCAGGCAGACATCGTTGTTGCAGGTGGTATGGAGAACATGTCTATGGCACCTTACGCTATGACAAAAGCTCGTTTTGGATATCGTATGAACAATGCAACAATTATCGATACCATGGTAAATGATGCATTAACAGACGCATTTAATCATTATCATATGATGATTACAGCAGAGAACGTATGTGACAAATACGGAATTACCCGTGAAGAGTTAGACGAGTTCTCAGCAAACAGCCAGCAGAAATGTGAAAAGGCAATTGCTGAAGGCAGATTCAAAGACGAAATCGTTCCTGTACCTGTTAAGGTTAAGAAAGAAACTGTTATGTTTGATACAGATGAGGGACCACGTCCAGGCACAACTGCTGAGTCATTAAGCAAATTAAGATGCTGCTCTGGTAAAGAGGGTGGACTTGTTACAGCAGGTAATGCTTCCGGTATCAACGATGGTGCAGCAGCAATCGTTGTTATGAGCGAAGAAAAAGCAAAAGAGCTTGGTGTTAAACCAATGGCTACATGGGTTGCAGGAGCACTTGGCGGAGTTGAGCCGGAAATCATGGGTGTTGGACCTGTTGCTTCTACAAAGAAAGTTCTTGCAAGAACCGGAATGTCTATCGATGATTTCGACTTAATCGAGGCAAACGAAGCATTCGCTGCTCAGTCAATCGCAGTTGCAAGAGATCTTGGATTTGATATGTCTAAGGTAAACGTAAACGGTGGTGCAATCGCACTTGGACATCCTGTTGGAGCATCTGGATGCCGTATCTTAGTTACATTGCTTCATGAGATGCAGAAGAGAGACGCTAAGAAAGGTCTTGCTACTCTGTGTATCGGTGGTGGAATGGGCTGCTCAACAATCGTTGAGAGAGACTAATTCACTCTTTCTGAATAAGTAAATATACCCGGGAAGTGCAAAACGCTTCTCGGGTCTTGCGTTGCAAGTTATAACCCAGAAGGCTTTCGTTTTCGGGTAAATATAATACATAATTTTTAAGGAGGACTAACATGAAAGTTGGCGTTATTGGTGCAGGTACCATGGGACAGGGCATTGCAAAAGCATTTGCTCAGGTAGAAGGATATGAAGTAGCTCTTTGCGACATCAAGCAGGAATGGGCTGATGGCGGAAAAGAGAAAATCGCAAAAGGATATGCAAGACTGGTAGAAAAAGGAAAAATGACACAGGAAACTGTTGACGGAATCCTTGCTAAAATTACACCAGGTTTAAAAGAGAATCTTTGCGCAGACTGCGATTTAATCGTAGAAGCAGCATTCGAAGATATGGGCGTTAAGAAGACAACATTCCAGGAGCTTGATAAGATTGCTAAACCAGAATGTATCTTTGCTTCTAATACATCCAGTCTTTCTATTACAGAAATCGGAAATGGTCTTACCCGTCCAATGGTAGGTATGCATTTCTTCAACCCGGCAGACAGAATGAAATTAATCGAAGTTATCGCTGGTGTAAATACTCCTGCTGAAACAGTAGAAGCTATTAAGAAAATCTCTGTAGAAATCGGAAAAACTCCGGTACAGGTAAATGAAGCTGCAGGTTTCGTAGTAAACCGTATCTTAATCCCAATGATTAACGAAGCTGCATTTATCAAAATGGAAGGTGTATCTGATATCGCAGGTATCGACGCAGCTATGAAGCTTGGCGCAAATCATCCAATGGGACCTCTTGAGTTAGGTGACTTCATTGGTCTTGACATCTGCCTTGCAATCATGGATGTACTTTACAACGAGACAGGCGACAGCAAATATCGTGCATGTCCATTAATCCGTAAAATGGTTCGTGGTGGTAACCTCGGCGCTAAGAGCGGAAAAGGATTCTATGTATACAACGCTGACCGTACAAAGACCCCGGTTGACGCTCAGTAAAATAAAATTTATGGAGGATTTCAGAACATGGATTTCAGTTTAGATAAGAAACATGAAATGGCGAGAACTCTGTTCAGAGATTTCGCAGAAAACGAAGTAAAACCTCTGGCTCAGGAAGTTGATGAGACAGAAGTATTCCCACAGGGAACAGTTGATAAAATGGCAAAATTTGGTTTCATGGGAATTCCGGTACCAAAGGAGTACGGCGGACAGGGATGTGACCCATTAACCTATGTTATGTGTGTAGAAGAGTTATCTAAAGTTTGTGGTACAACAGGTGTTATCGTATCTGCACATACTTCTCTTTGCATCGACCCAATTATGACTTACGGTACAGAAGAGCAGAAACAGAAATATGTAAAACCACTTGCAACAGGTGAGAAGCTTGGTGCATTCGCATTAACAGAGCCTGGTGCTGGTACAGATGCCCAGGGAGCACAGACCAAGGCTGTATTAGATGGTGATGAGTGGGTATTAAACGGATCTAAATGCTTTATTACAAACGGTAAAGTTGCAGACGTTTATATCGTAATCGCAATCACAAGTGTTACCGAAGATAAGAGAGGAAGAAAGAAGAAGAACTTCTCTGCATTCATCGTGGACAAGGGAGCTCCTGGATTCTCCTTCGGAACAAAAGAAAAGAAAATGGGTATCCGTGGATCATCTACATACGAGTTAATCTTCGAAGACTGCAGAATTCCAAAGGAAAATCTGTTAGGACCGGAAGGAAAAGGATTCCCAATCGCTATGCATACTCTGGATGGCGGACGTATCGGTATCGCAGCTCAGGCACTTGGTATTGCAGAAGGTGCATTAGACAGAGCAGTTGCATACACCAAAGAAAGAAAACAGTTTGGTCGTTCTATCGCTCAGCAGCAGAATACCCAGTTCAAGCTTGCTGATATGGCAACCAGAATTGAAGCAGCTCAGATGCTGGTTTACAAAGCTGCTATGGCTAAAGCAACACAGAAGGTATATTCTGTAGAAGCAGCAAAAGCAAAATTATTCGCAGCAGAAACCGCAATGGCAGTTACTACAGAAGTAGTTCAGTTATTCGGTGGATACGGATACATCAGAGAATACGATGTAGAGCGTATGATGCGTGATGCTAAGATTACAGAGATCTACGAAGGAACAAGCGAAGTTCAGAGAATGGTTATTTCTGGCGCATTATTAAAATAGTTTCTGACAGATCGGCGCAAAAGGATTTTAAACGAAAAATCATGGCGCACACAAATTAAAAATATAAGGAGTGAATATACCGTGAAAATAGTTGTATGTGTAAAACAGGTACCAGATACAAAAGGCGGAGTAAAATTTAATCCGGATGGTACTTTGGATAGAGCTGCAATGCTCACTATCATGAACCCAGATGACAAAGCAGGTCTGGAAGCAGCATTAAGATTAAAAGATCAGTACGGTGCAGAAGTTACTGTACTTACCATGGGACTTCCAAAGGCTGATGAAGTTCTTCGTGAAGCAATGGCAATGGGAGCTGACAAGGGAATCCTTGTAACAGACCGTGTATTAGGTGGTGCAGATACCTGGGCTACTTCTACTACAATCGCTGGTGCATTAAGAAACCTTGACTATGATTTAATTATCACAGGCCGTCAGGCTATCGATGGAGATACCGCACAGGTTGGTCCTCAGATCGCAGAGCATCTTGGACTTCCGGTTATTTCCTATGCACAGGATATCAAAGTAGAAGGTGACAGCGTAATCGTTGAGCGTCAGTTTGAAGATGGATATCATGTATTAAAAGCAAAAATGCCTTGCTTGGTTACAGCATTATCTGAATTAAACGAGCCGCGTTACATGACTCCAGGCGGAATCTTCGATGCATTTGACAAAGAAGTAACTGTATGGGGCAGAGCTGACCTTAAAGACGTAGATGATTCTAACCTTGGCCTGAAAGGTTCACCGACCAAAATCGCAAAAGCATCTGACAAAGTTCGTAAAGGTGCAGGCGAGAAGGTTGCTCTCGATACCGACGAAGCAGTATCTTACTTAATTGGCAAATTCAAAGAGAAACATATCATCTAATAAAAATAAGGAAAAGTGGTGAATAAAATGGGTTTAGAAGAGTATAAAGGAGTATTTGTCTTTGCACAGCAGGTAGACAACACATTAAATGGTGTTGCTTTTGAGTTACTTGGAAAGGGCAAAGAACTTGCAAAAGATTTAAATACAGAAGTAACTGCAGTATTAATTGGTTCTGATGTGAAAGGTCTTGCAGATCAGCTTGCTGAGTACGGCGCTGATAAAGTTATCGTAGTAGATGATCCGGAACTGAAGAACTACAGAACAGAGCCATATGCACATGCATTAGCATCTGTAATCAACGAATTCAAACCAGAAGTTATGTTAGTTGGTGCAACAGCAATCGGTCGTGACCTTGGTCCTACTGTATCTGCAAGAGTTGCAACAGGTCTGACAGCTGACTGTACTGTTCTTGAGATTGGTGATTTCCCAATCAATCCAGTTGGAAACCAGGAGCAGAAACACAATCAGTTACTGATGACCCGTCCTGCATTCGGTGGAAATACCATCGCAACAATCGCTTGTCCGGATAACCGTCCTCAGATGGCTACTGTACGTCCAGGCGTTATGCAGAAAATTGCTCCAATCAAAGGTGCAAAAGCAGAAGTTATCGAGTTCAATCCAGGATTTACACCAAACAACAGATATGTTGAAATCATGGATATCGTAAAAGAAGTTAAGAATACAGCAAACATCATGGATGCTAAGATCTTAGTATCCGGTGGCCGTGGAGTTGGTTCTAAAGAAAACTTCAAACTGTTAGAGGACTTAGCAGAAGTTCTTGGTGGAACAGTAAGCTGCTCCCGTGCAGTTGTAGAGAATGGATGGCTTCCAGTTGACTTACAGGTAGGTCAGACAGGAAAGACAGTTCGTCCTCAGATTTACTTTGCAATCGGTATTTCAGGAGCAATCCAGCACGTAGCAGGTATGGAAGATTCTGATCTCATCATCGCAATCAACAAAGACGAAGATGCTCCAATCTTCGACGTTGCAGATTACGGTTTAGTAGGAGACTTAAACAAAATCGTTCCAGCTCTTACAAAAGCATTAAAAGAGGAAATGGCTGCAAAATAATCCGTTTATGGATGTAATATTCATCTTGGATGAGTCGCATTTAAGATGAGTGATAAAAGGGTGTCATGCAAACCGGAAGATTTGTGTGATGCCCTTTTTTATGCACCTGGCGGGAAATTTGCAAAGTATGTTGCCTGTAGTTAAACTGCAGTTAAACTGCAGGTATTTTTTGGAATACAAACATTGTATACAGTGGAAAAAAGTGGTATTCTAAACAAGGTTTGCAGGAAACTGTTTTGGCAGTGTGGCAGACAAATAATATTGCGGCATCGGCAGACAGATGCAGAAAAGAGGAAGAGACTATGAATAGAAGTAGCAGAACAGTGAAACTCGTTGAGATGGCTCTGTTGGTTGCAATCATTCTGATTCTGGCTTTTACCCCACTTGGTTATATTAAGACACTTGGTCTGGAAATTACATTGATTGTAGTTCCAGTTACAATTGGTGCCATTATTTTAGGACCATTGGGTGGAGCAGTATTAGGAGCAGTATTTGGAATCACAAGCTTTATCCAGTGCTTTGGAATGAGTCCTTTTGGAGCAGTACTCCTTGGCATCAATCCATTTGGAACCTTCGTGGTATGTGTAGTATCAAGAATTCTGATGGGCTGGTTGACCGGACTTATCTATAAGGGATTATCCAAATTCCCGAAAATGAAGAACTGGAAGATTTTAATTGCCAACCTGGCAGGTCCAATCTTAAATACCTTTTTCTTCATGTCAACACTGGTAATCTTTTTCTTCAGCTCCGATTACATACAGTCACTGGCAGGCGGATTAAATCCATTCCGTTTTGTCATTGCCTTTGTAGGTGTCAACGGACTGGTTGAAGCAGCAGCCTGCTTCGTGGTAGGAAGTGCAATTACCAAGGCATTGCAGGTTGCAATGAAAAATAAGTAAAAGAATATCTGTTTCGGATGAAAAGAAGAATGCTCTGTTTTCAAAATAGAAAACAGAGCATTTTTTCGAGTTGATAGACTTCCGTAAGAAGAAACTGGTTCGATAGGTTATGAATTGTCATAGCAGAAACGATATTTACTGCCGCAGATATATTCATATCCTATATGGATAAGTTCATTGTGGATATCATACATTTCTGTATGAAAAAGAAACAGTGGGTCACCAGGTGAAATATGAAGAAGATTGGCTTGTTCCGTAGAAGCTTTTACAGCATCAATATAAGAATTTTGTGAACAACCAATGCAGATATCATAATTCTCACGAAAAAGCTGATATAGAGAGCCGTCTAAAGGTTCCGTCAGCAAAAATGAAAATTTGTGGCAGGGATAATAATTGTTTTCAATCATAATAGGTGTGGCATCGGCATATCGGATACGCTGGATATAAACAATAGAATCACCCTCAAAAAGTTTGGCATTATCCAAATGATATTGTTCGTAAGGTATGACTTCACGTTTTGTTACAATAGTAGAAGCTTCCATTTGATTGGTTTTGCATGCATCAGAAAAGCTGAGAGTATGTTCCAGTTTACGAAAAATTTTCCGCTCTTTTACAAAGGTTCCTTTTCCCTGTTTCTTAATTAAGACCCCTTCATTACATAATTCAGTAATTGCACGCCTTATGGTAATACGGCTCACATGATATAGTTCAGACAATTCAGTTCCTGTCGGGATTTGCTGACCGGAAATATAAATTCCTTTTTTTATTTGTTCGAGTAAATCATTTTTTAACTGTTCAAACAGTGGTATATCACTGGTTGTGTTCAATTTCATAATAATATCACCTCACAAACGTTATAATAACATATAATGTTTTGCATGACAATATGAATTTAAAAAACATTATATTGAAAAGATTATGTGAAAAATTGTATAAAAAGTAATAAAAAGTAAAGGGAAAGTATAAAAAATAGATAATAAAATGTTGAGAATGCTGAAAGTGATTTGAGAAAAAGAAACAATATTGCAATATAACGTTATATGATGATATAATCAATTTAACAAAAGGAGGTGGAAAAATGCAAAAAGAAGCAGACAAGATATTTCAATCAACCTGTATTTTTGATTCTGTTTCAGAAGAGGCATATCCAGGATATGTGGCAATAAAAGGAAAACAGATTCTTGAAGTCGGATGTGGAGATATCCCAAATGAACTGGTGGGTGAATCTACTGAAGTTGTGGACTATGGAGAGGGAACCATTTGCCCGGGATTTGGTGATACCCATACATTTTTCACAGGATATGTAGTGGATTATCTTGGTGTGGATTTATCAGAAGCAGTTAATCTGAAACAAATAGTTGAACGGTTATCAGAAAATCTGGAAATGAATCCGGAGACGGTCGTTCTATTTGGAAATCATTTACAACCGGAGCTGGCAGAAAAAATAAATAAGGGAGGTGAATTGGAACAGGTTAAAAGACCGGTTATTTTATTTACTGCCGGACATGGGTATTGTGCTATGAACAAAGTTGCAGAAGAAGTGTTTGGGTTTACACCAGATACATGCGGAAGTTCAGAGGCAATTTATAAAATTATGAAAATTTATCTGAATGATAGAAATTTTATTATTCCACAGTTTAAGGCATATATGTCTATGTTAAACAGCCATGGAATAACATCTGTAAAAGAAATGGGATTTGATAATTTTTATGGATTTACAGATATATTGGCTGAATTGGAACAGAAAGCAGAATTGAGCCTTCGGATTTCCTTTATGTCACAACCAGTAGGAAAGAAAATGGATTTAGCATATGGAAAAGAAATGAAGAAGAAATATCATTCTGATTTTTTAAGGTTTTCCGGTTATAATCAGATGACAGATGGATTGATTGTCTCAGAAGAGGCAGATCTGATGG
The DNA here is from genome assembly GCF_020687575.1 of Roseburia sp. CLA-AA-H209. Taxonomy (NCBI): domain Bacteria; kingdom Bacillati; phylum Bacillota; class Clostridia; order Lachnospirales; family Lachnospiraceae; genus Roseburia; species Roseburia sp. CLA-AA-H209. The sequence goes on along the minus strand of NZ_JAJEQU010000002.1, from coordinate 65,932 downwards.
AGCCATATGAGGGAAAAGATTATTGTTGCCAAAAGAATATTGATTATGCATTATTAGAAGAAGATGTACTTACAGCAGACCGTGAAGGATTCAGATTTACATTGCATTCTGAAGGGGATGGTTCCTTCCATAAAATTCTTCAGATTTATGATAAATGTGAAAAGGAAAATGGAAGATTAAAGAATCGACATGGAATTACTGATTTGGAATTGACGAGTGCAGTGGACGAAGAAAAAATGGCACAGCTTGGAGCCTTTGGTGAGATTTATACACAGGTTTATAAGTTGGATTCCTGTGAAAATTGGAAACAAGACTATGATGAAAAACTTGGTAGTAGGCGGAGCCGTTATATGAATTATCGTTCAATGGCAGATCATGGTGTGATTTTAAGTGGTGCAACGGATCTTCCGATGTTAATACCGGATATACCTGAGGCAATTTATTATGGATGCGGAACCTATGCCGCAGATGGAAAAGAACCGGTTCAGCCGGAAAATGGTCTGACAATACCGGAAATGTTAAAAACCTGGACAATTGGAAGCCAGTATGCCATGGAACAGGAACATATATTAGGAACGCTGGAAAGCGGTAAGCAGGCTGATATAGTAGTTTTTGACAGGAATCTTCTCAAAACAGATATTGAAGAAATTCGAAAGGCACATGTTTTAAGAACCATATGTGCTGGACAGGATGTTTATAAAGAAATGGAGAATAGGTAAAGGAGGTTTTGCGATGAGTGACAAAACAAAAGCACATTTGAGTGCAAAAACGTTATGGGTACTTTTTATTCTGGGACTTGTAAATGCAGTTATGTATTGTTTCCCTTATATCAGATATGTGTTTTATGATCAGCAGATTGCAGCTATGGGAATTACAAATACCCAGTCAGGAATTTTAATGACAATTTATGCGGCAGCAAATACGATTACATTGATTCCCGGTGGAATATTAGCTGATAAGTGGTCTGTGAAAAAATGTCTAGTAGGCTCTATTCTGGGCTCTGTAGTTATCGGAATTATTTATGCACTTACCATGAATTTTGCAGTAGCCTGCGTATTATGGGCTGGACTTGGTGTGTCTACAATTTTTGTATTCTGGGCAGCAATAACCAAAGCAGTAGGTCAGGTTGGCACAGCAGAAGAGCAGGGAATGTGTTATGGAATTTATTATGCTGCATCAGGTATTATTTCTGCAATTTTAAATGCAGTATGTTTACAGGTAAGCCGTTTATCAGATGACCCATCTACTTCCTTTAGTATTGCAGTATGGGCAATGGTAGCATTTACAGCAGTTGCTTTAATTCTGACAATGATATTTTTTAAAGAAAAAAGTATTACACAGACAAAATCTTCTGATGAAGAATTTAAAATTAAATATGTCGGTGAAGCGTTAAAGAATCCGATGACCTGGCTCTTTTCACTGATGGTATTATGTGCATATGGTCTGTATACAAGTGTATCCTATTTTTCACCATATCTGACGGATGTACTTGGTATACCGTTGGTACATTCATCTTTTATCAGTATTGTGAGAAGTAATCTTATGAACCTTTTATGTCCGATTGGTGGAATTATCGTAGATAAGATTTTTAAATCTTCTACAAAATGGTATATTACTGCATTTGGAATTACAATTGTGATTTATGGTGGAGTATTGATAATGCCATCCAACATCAGTCCGGTACTGGCAACAATTGTTTCTTTGTTACCAAGTGCAATTGGTATGATGCTTTACGGAGTAATCTGGTCGGGATTACAGGAATGTAAATTTAAACCGATATATGCAGGAACTGTAATTGGAATTGCATCTATTATCGGATATTTGCCAGATTCTTTTTACTATATAATTTTTGGAAAGTGGATGGATAAATTTGGAAATAATGCTTATCCAATGATTTTTGGCTTCCTGATGGGAACTGCTGTACTTGGTATGGTTATAACAATTTTAATGAGAAAACTGATTAAGAAAAATAACTAAGAAAGAAGGTATTTAAAAATGCATGCATCAGAATTTAACGTAGAAAAATTTGTTGATATAATTGAAAAGGAAAATGGAACAATCAGTGAAGTATATTTTGTGGCCTGTGGAGGCTCTCTGGTTGACCTTTATTCTTCATGTTACTTTATTAACCGAGAATCATCCACTATGACAGCAGAGTGGATTACCAGTAAAGAATTTGTTTTAACCCCTCCAAAGAAACTTGGAAAACACTCCGTTGTCATTATCTGTTCACATGGTGGAAATACAAAAGAAACGGTAGAAGCAGCAGAACTTGGTGTAAAGGAAGGTGCATTTGTAATTACATATACACATACACCGGGCAGTGCCTGCGACAGTGAAAAATTCCATGCAATTGTCTATGATTGGGAGCCGGAAACATTACAGAAGGATAGACCATTAGGATTAAATTACAGTATTATAAATGAGTTGATTCACAGACAGGAGCCGGAGTATAAACTTTATGAAGGAATGAAAGATGGAATCACTAAATGCGATGCAATTATCCGTAATGCAACAAAGAAGTTTCAGAATAAGGCATGGAATTTTGCAGAACATTATTATAATGCACCATTTTTATATATTATGGCATCCGGTTCTGCATATGCACAGGCATACGGATTTGCAATCTGTTCTCTTCAGGAGATGCAGTGGATGGACTGCTGTTATCTTGATTCCGCAGAATATTTCCATGGACCATTTGAGGTAACAGATAAAGACCATATTTATATCCTCTTAAAATCGGTAGGAAAAACAAGAATGATTGATGAAAGAGCAGAAGTATTTTTAAATAAATATGCGGAAAAATATGAGATTATTGATGCAGCAGATTGTGGAATGGATGCAATAGATGATTCCTGCGTAGATTATTTTAATGCTCCATTGTTCTATGAAATGAGCGTGTTATACCGTACTGCAATTCAGAATAAGAGCGGACACCCATTGGATATGCGCCGGTATATGGGAGTTGTAGAGTACTAGACGAAAGGAGAAACAGTATGAAATATGACGTAAGTGTGGTAGGCTTTGGGGATAACGTGGTAGATATTTATACTCACGAGAATGTACAGTATCCAGGTGGAAATTGTGTAAATCTTGCTGTGTATGCCAAAATGTTTGGTGCAAAAAGGTGTGCCTATATGGGCTATTTTGGTACTGATAAAAATGCAGATCATGTTATTTCTGCGTTGAGGGAAGAACAGATTGAACTGGTAAAGTGTAAGAAAATTGAGGGAGAAAATGGTTATTCCAGATGTACCTTAGAAGATGGTGACCGTGTATTCTTAGATTATAATGAAGGTGGAGTCCGGAGCAGACATATTTATGATCTGGATGAATTTGACTTGGAATATCTTGCAGAATTTGATCTGGTACACAGTGGAAATTACTGTTATATGGAGTCACAGCTTCCAAAGATTAAAGCAGCAGGACTTCCGTTATCCTTTGACTTTTCTGATGATTCTGAACCGGAATATTATGAAAAAATAGCTCCATTGGTAACATATGCATTCTGCTCCTTTGATGGAACAGATGATGAAGTAAAGGAGCATCTTCAGAAGGTAGCATCTTATGGACCGAAAATTGTATGTGCATCAAGAGGAGCAAAAGGCTGTATGCTCTATGCTAATCATGAGTTCTTTGAACAGTCAGCTTACCCGATTGAAAAGGCAATAGATACAATGGGTGCAGGAGACTCTCTTATTACAACTTTTATGGTAGGTTATCTCGACCGCAAGAAAAAGGGTATGCATGATGATGTGGCAATCAAAGAGAGCATAAAAGAGGCTGCAAAGTTTGCTGCAAAAGTATGTCAGATGGAAGGTGCATTTGGACATGGAAAAGAAGTTCAGATAGATGCCCTGAAAACGAAATAAAAGAATAAAAAACGAATCGTAACACATACTATTCCGGAAAATACAGGAAATGAGGCGGAATAGTATGAAGCATAAGACGTATCGTATCTGCCTCCTTTCACTGGTGATAATCGCAGTGATAGGAGGCATTCTTTATTATACCAATGAAAATGGAAATAAAAGTACGAAGGGTGAAGGAACATTTGTAACAAAATTCGTAGAAAGGATGCCATTTTCATGAGTAGTCAGCAGACAAGTCTTTATATTAAAATCGAAAAGAATTCCATGGTCAAAGACCGCCATGTCAAGTTATCGGATGTTGCCAGGATGACAGGAACGGATGAAGCAATGATACGTCAGTTGAAGCAGATGAAAATTTATTCCTTTCCACAGAAAGCAAAGAAAACAGAATATGTTCAGGTGATGACTTCCCTAAAAATTTTTGAAATGATACAGGCACAGTATCCCAATGTGGACATTACCAATGAAGGAGAAGCGGATTTTGTGATTGAATATGAACCGGCATTGCAGCCTTCCCAAACAGCAGAGTATGCAAAAACAGCTGTTTTATGTGTGCTGGTTTTCTTTGGAGCGGCGTTTACCATCATGGCATTTAATAATGACATTTCTGTGACGGAACTGTTCCAGAAGCTTTATTATCAGGTGATGGGGAAAGAATCCACCGGCATTACGGAGCTGGAAATCTGCTATAGCATTGGTCTGCCTGTGGGAGTTATCATTTTCTTTAACCATTTTGGAAACAGCAAGATAACAAACGACCCGACACCAATCCAGGTGGAGATGCGTAAGTACGAAAAGGATGTAGATGATACTTACATTGCCAACTGCGGACGGGGAGGCAAGACGATTGATGTGGATTAGACATGTTTTCCTAGGACTGGCAGGACTGACCGCCGGCGCTGCGGTGGCTGGAGGAACCTTTGCATTTCTGATTATGTTAAATATCATTCCCCGGATGATTGGAAAGACGAAGACTGCCGCCCGGATTTGTCTTTACGAGAATATGATTGTATTAGGTGGAATCGGAGGAAACCTCTTATCAGTTTTCCTTATGATGCGGATTCCGCTGGGACATATTTTCCTTGGAGTATATGGAATCTGTGCAGGATTATTCGTAGGCTGTGTGGCAGTAGCGTTGGCGGAAATTTTAAAGACCTTCCCGGTTATCTTCCGCAGAACGAAAGTAAAAGTGGGATTGTGGGTGATTCTCTGGTTTATGGCATTGGGAAAGACAGCAGGCTCACTTTTCTATTTTATAAGACGGTTATCAGATTCTTGAAGTAAAAACACTGTAAAGGGTAAAATAGTGAGAAAAGATAATTGATAGGAATTGGTAGAACAATATGCAGTTCGGGTTGATGTTTTTCGTGAAATGTTATAAAATGAAAATATAAAAATCCGTAAGGAAGAAGTGAAAAAATGATACAGTCAATTGCACGTCAGAGTGTTGTAATCAAATGTAATCTGCAGGCATCTATTATGATGGGAAACTATGAATTCTATTATGCGGCGGGTCTTGCATACAAACTGACCGGAAATATGGCAACAGAGATTTTACAACCACAGCAGTTAATTGAAGAGGTCAACCGGATGCTGGCAGACTATATGACAGATGATGTGCGGGAGCAGCATCTGATTCGGATGTTAAAAGATTACGAACCGGATGATAAACTAGATGAACAAATGCGTGAATTATTTCAGGAGGGACAGACAGAACAGCGTTTGTGGCAGGAATAGGAAGCGATGTTATGGGGAAGAAATTTACAATTGGGGTATTGATTGGAAATGTGCATACAGCACATCCGAAGGACCTGATGAGAGGGATTCGGGCAGCAGCAAGCGGGATGGATGTTAATGTGATTTATTTTCTGGGAACGCAGAGTGTGCGTTTCAACCAGAAATTTGCACTGGAGGATTTTGATTATCAGTATAATACCGTCTATGATTATGCAAAATTAGCAAAAGTAGATGTATTGATTATAGCATATGGCTCTCTTTGCATTTTTCAGAAAAATGAAGATAAACAGGCATTTCTGGATAAATTTGCAGGAATACCATATGTACTGTTAGAAGATGCGACGGATGATCCACGGGGTATCTATGTCATGGTGGATAACTTTGGTGGTATGCAAAAATGTGTGGAGCATCTTATTATAGAACATCATTTAAAGCATCTGGTTTATCTTGGGGGACCGGAAGACAATCAGGATGCCATAGAGCGGAAAGCAGCATTTTTAAATGTTATGGCAGAACATCATCTGCCCGTGACGCCGGAAATGATGGCGGTAGGAGATTATTCGGAATTCGTGGATAATCTTGTAGAACAGCTGCTAAAGGACAATCCGGATGCCGAAGCAATTATATCAGCTAATGATGAAATGACAGTGGCGTGTTATCGTGTATGCAAAGCCCATGGACTCCGGATAGGAAAAGACATTTTGATTACCGGTTTTGATGATGTGGAGAGGGCGCGTTATAGTAATCCACCATTGACGACTGTCTCCCAGGATGCTTATAAAATGGGGCAGATAGCGGTAGAAAAGGCAGTAGATATCTGTGCAGGCAGACCAGTGGAATCTGTCCGGTTGGATGCAGAACTTATAATCCGGGAATCCTGTGGCTGCAAAGTAACACGAAGAGCGAAAGAAAAGGCAGATGAGAAAACAGAGCTGCTTCATATTATTGATGAATTAAGGCTTTTTCAGCATAAATCGTGGCTTGGACCATTTCTGATCCGGGACCTGATGCAGGAAGCAGAGAATGAGAAATCTTTCTACCGGAAAAGTGGAGAAGTATTTTATCATCTGGGTATACGCAGTTCCCTGCTTTATCTGTTGGAGCAGCCGGTTACCCATGAAAATGGACAGAAATGGAAGATGCCCCAAAGGATGTATTTAACTATGCACCAATACAGGGAAAATATTCAGGTATTTGAGAAAAAGGAACGTCCATATATAGATGGAAGCTTTGGTGTACCGGATTGTTGTAGCTCCGGTGAAGATCATTTTTCTTATATCAGCTTTCTATTAATTGATGGAAAGCGGCAGTACGGACTATTGATGCTTGAGATTGAACCGGAAGAGATTTCTTTTTATTATATACTGGCATTGCAGCTTGGAACATCTCTCCGCTTTCTGGAAGCAAATATTAAACAGAAAAAATATCGTGACCGTCTGCGGGAAAAGAATGAAGTATTAAATTTTATTGCAATTTACGATGAACTGACCGGAATCTATAACCGTAGGGGACTGATGGAGAGTCTGGTCCGGTTTAATCAGGATAATTTAGGGAAAAAAGCCTGTCTTATGATAGCGGACCTTGACCATTTAAAGGAAATCAATGATAATTTTGGCCATGCGGAAGGAGACTGCGCAATCCGGACAGCAGCAGGAATTGTAAAAGAAGTCTTTGGACAGTATGGAGATGTGGGGAGATTCGGAGGGGACGAATTTGCAGGCATTGTAAGATATAGCGAGATGGAAGAGAAGGAACAGCTCATTTACAATATTCACCAGAAATGTGAACAGTACAATGAACATTCCATGAAACCGTATTATGTTGGAATTTCAGTTGGAGTAGTAGAATTTGTCTGTGAAAAGAAGATTGATTTTATTGAGATGTTTAAGCATGCTGATGAATATCTGTATGAGGAAAAAAAGAAACGGCGCAAGACAGTCTGCCGTAATGTAAATTTCGAGAATTCATAATAAGCTGGTGTTGAAAAACAAACGAAAATATGCTAGAATAAAGCAAATCGTATGGTAACGTTTCCATGCAAATGAAGACAGAAACAGCGGGGAGAAAGATATGCTTACAATTGGGAAAACGGGGTAATACGGATGAAGACAAGAAAGCAGAAAATTCGTCAGGAAAGGCCAGAAGAAATGCAGGAAACTCGGCAGCTTAAAGTAGAAAAAAGGGAAGAAAGAAAGCAGTTGGAAGTAAAGAAAGAGAAGCTTAAGAAAGTAAAGCCAAAAAAGGAAAAGTTAAAGAAAGAAAAGGTAAGAAAACCGAAGAAAGAACGGATTAAGAAGGAAAGACCGGCAAAACAGACGGAAAGAAAGCCACAGCCGAAGAAAACAGGTAACAGTAGAAAGGCTGCGAAGGATAAGGGAATGGGGCTTCGTGGCATTCAGGTGAAATTAATCGGGGCATTTATGATTCCGGTTATCCTGTTTGTTATCATCGGTTTTATGATTTATTCAAAGTGCAGTACTACCTTGAATAGTACATACGAGGCTTCTGCAAATACCAGTGTTGGTACATTGGAAGAGTATCTCGGACTTGGTTTTGAGAATATTGAACTGATGGCAACACGTCTTTCTATTAATTCTGCAATTACAAGTTATTATACAGGTTCAGAAGTAAAGTCAGAGTCTATGCTGATGGATACAAAGGTTGCATTGAGCAATGAATCTACTGCAGACAAATTCATCGATCACATTATAGTTTGTGCGAAGAGTGGAACAGCATGCAGTGAAAAGGGTGCAATCCGTGGAGATGTATATAATGCGTTTGTTGAGTCGGAAGAAGGAAAGAATGTAGAGTCTGAGATTGGCATGGGAAGTATGTGGATCAGCAGCCACCCAGCCATTGATGAAGTCACCGGATATGACAGTGATGAGTATGCATTATCTCTTGTTACCGTTCTTAAGAATAATAGCAATAAATCTGTTGGATATATCATCATTGATGTTAAGACAAGCTTTATCCAGGATATATTAGATAATGCACAGATTAGTGATAACAGCATCAAGGGCTTTGTATTAGAGGATGGAAGCCAGGTGTTAAGTGGAGATAGTGATATAAAATTTACAGATACGGACTTTTATCAGGAAGCATTAGCAGGAGAAAATCTGCAGGGTTCTAAAGAAGTGTCTTATGAGGGCGCAGATTATCTGTTTACATACAGCAGGATTGAAGGTACGAATATGCTGGTATGTGCCATGGTTCCGCAGAAAGAGATTATGGCAGGTGCACAGGCGATTCTCAGATATACGTTAATTGCCGTAGCAATATGTGCAGTTATTGCAATCGTGATAGGTTCCGTTCTTGCAAGCGGAATTTCCAAAGCAATCCGTAAGGTTAACCGTGTCTTAAAAAAGACCTCCGATGGAGATTTGACCGGACAGATCAGCATGAAGCGTAAGGATGAGTTTAATGTGTTGTCATCCAGCATTACCAATATGATTGGCAGTATGAAGGATCTGATTCTCAAGATGACCAATGTCAGCGGTCATGTTTCTGATTCGGCAGTCCAGGTAGGAACCAACTCCGAAGTTTTATTGGAAGTAACAAAGAATATTACGGAAGCAGTGGATTATATCAACAGTGGTATTTCCCAGCAGGCACAGGATACGGAAAGCTGCCTGGAGCAGATGAATGGTCTGGCAGAAAGAATCAATGTTGTACATGAGAATACTGATGAAATCAGCGAAATTGCCCAGGAAGCCCAGGGAGCAATTGAAAATGGTATGGTTATCGTAGCAAACCTTGGTGAAAAAGTTCAGGGTACAACGGAAGTAACAGAGACCATCATCCGGGAAATCAGAGAACTGAACAAAGAATCTATTGCAATTAACAGCATCATTGGAACAATCAATGAGATTGCAGAACAGACCAATCTTTTGTCCTTAAATGCATCAATTGAGGCGGCGAGAGCCGGTGAAGCAGGAAGAGGATTTGCAGTAGTTTCTGAAGAAATCCGTAAACTGGCAGAACAGTCCGGAAATGCGGGTAATCAGATTGGTGAGATTATCAATCATATTCAGGAACGTCTGGCAGCTACCATCGAGACAGCTGGGCTTGCAGGCGAGAGCGTTGCATTCCAGACAGAAGCATTGAATAATACCGTTGATGTATTTAAGAATATCAGTCAGCAGGTAAGCAAGCTGGCAGAGGATGTTGAGAAGATTACCCAGAGTGTGGGGGGTATCGAGCAGGCAAAAGAAGATACCATGAATGCCATCGAAAGTATTTCAACAACCTCTAACCAGACAGAATCTGCATCTGAAGAACTTGCCCGTAGTACAGAGAAACAGTTACAGGCAGTAGAAGTATTAAATGATGCGGTAAAACGGCTTCAGATGGATGCAGAGGATCTGGATACATCAGTAAGTATCTTCAAGGTACAGTAAGGAATATAATTCGGCAGTCAGGTTTCTGGCTGCCGTTTTTTTCGCAAAGAATCCGTAAGAAGCTGCCAGTGACAGGTTCTGTAGAGCGAGCTTGATATTATGGCATAGAATACATATAATAAAAGTCAGAGTATTTCAAAAGTTTGAGAAATCTAAGAAGTTGAGATAGAAAAGAGGAGAAATAAATATGCAGACAGGAAAAGCAATTTCAGTTCCGGCAATTCTGAAAGTCGGAAATGGCACGTTAAATCAACTGGGAAGTTATTTAAAGGGAGAAGGTCTAAAGCAGGTAGTTATTTTCCTTGGAAATGGTTTGATTGATATGTTTGGTGAGACTGTAATGGAATCACTGAAAAAAGAAGAAATTACAGTATTGGAGTATAGCGAACTGGATACCGTTGATATTGATGATATTATAACGCTTGCATTTTCCATGCCGAATAAAACGCAGGCAGTTATTTCAATTGGTGGCGGAAAAGTAATCGATGCCGGAAAATATGCCGCATTTTTAAGAAATATTCCATTTATCAGCGTACCGACCTCCAGCTCCAGTGATGGATTTTCTAGTGCCAGCGCCTCCCTTCTGGTGCATGGCAAGAGAACTTCGGTTCCGGCAAAACTGGCTTATGGCATTGTGGTGGATACGCAGATTATCCGCACGGCACCGGAGAAATTTATTTATTCCGGTATCGGAGATATGATTTCAAAAATCACAGCATTATATGACTGGATTTATGAGGAAAAATGTGGTTACTCTACGGTAAATGATTTTGCGGTTATGATAGCGAAGAAAGCGGTGAACAGTTTTGTCCGGACTCCATATCAGAGCATAAAGGATGAATTGTTTTTAAAAGAACTGGTGGATTCTCTAGCCATGAGCGGAATTGCCAATGAAATAGCCGGAAGCAGCGCACCGACCAGTGGAAGCGAGCATTTGATTTCCCACGCACTGGACAAATTATTGGAAGCACCACAGTTACACGGTATTCAGGTCGGCATTGCAACCTATATCATGAGCAAGGTGCACAATCACAGATATGTGCGGGTACAGACCGTATTGGAAGAGACCGGATTTTTTGATTTTGCAGCAACACTTCAGGTGAAAAAGAGCGATTTCCTTGCGGCAATTGATTTGGCACCGTCTATTAAGCCATTCCGTCACACTTACCTTCACGAAGAAAAATACCGGGAAGAAGCAAAGCGTCTGGTGAGAGAAGATGAAATCTTAAATCGTATATTGGTTGACTGACATTCATAAGGAACTGCCGGGCATCCGTAAGAAGCTGCCGGTGTATGTATAAAAGAAACAATTTTTGCCATACTAAAATAAAAACAAAAATTACAGGGAAGGTTTTAGCATGGCAAAAAGTGAATCAGAAAAAGATATACGGCAAAAAAATGAAAATCTGAATAAAACAGTACAGGAGCAGGATGTTGCGGAAAGAAACCAGGCATATAACGAATATGTAAAGCAGGTAACACCAACGCATAATCTTGCCCTGAAAATGTTAAAAGCATTTGTGACCGGCGGAATTATTTGTTGTATTGGCCAGGTGATTTTAAATATTGCACAGAACGCAGGACTGGATAAAGATACTTCCGGCGGCTGGTGCAGTATGATCCTTGTCCTCATGAGCGTAATTCTTACCGGTCTTAATATTTATCCATCAATTGCAAAATTTGGCGGGGCAGGAGCCCTCGTTCCAATCACCGGATTTGCCAATTCAGTGGCGGCTCCTGCCATCGAATTCAAAAAGGAAGGTCAGGTCTTTGGGATTGGCTGCAAAATTTTTACCATTGCGGGTCCGGTAATCCTTTATGGAATCTTTACAAGCTGGCTACTTGGGGTCATATACTGGATATATCAGCTGATAGCGAGGTAGATGGGAAGGGTGTGAGCCACAGTCGAAAATCAGATACAGCAGTGAAACAAAGTTGTGGCAGCGATCCCAGCCGTGCCCAGAGGCAGATTGGGCAAAATCATTGTGAAACAAGAGAATTTTGCCCAAAAGGAGAAGAAAAGAGAGACTTCACCAAGGAAGAGGAGCCGTGTTCGGTGGTAGATTGGGCAAAATCATTGTGAAATAAGAGTGTTTTGCCCAAAAGAAGTAGAAAAGCAAGATTTTATCAAGGAAGAGGAGCCGTGTCCCGCGGTAAATTGGGCAAAATCATTGTGAAATAAGAGTGTTTTGCCCAAAAGAAGTAGAAAAGCAAGACTTTATCAAGGAAGAGGAGCCGTGTCCTGTGGTAAATTGGGCAAAAATGTTGAGAAACAAGAGAATTTTGCCCAAAAGAAGAAGAAAAACAAATTTACAAAGTCAGCTTCCCGCTAATCCCCAAAATAGTAATGAATTAATTGCTCGGCATAAGCAGAATCAAAGGGATGCTCACTTGTTTCATAAGTAGTAATTAATTGAATGGATGGGATAATGTTATGTGCGGTGTAAAGCTGAAGCTTGGAAAAGACATTCTTTCGATAAGAAGGAAAATCCATCAGACCAAAATGCTCCCAGTAATAAAATGCTCCTGTTTTAGGATGACGAAGCGTGAAATCAGGGTGCAGGGTAGTTTCGCCTAAACACAGTGCACATTCATAACGAAAAGGAATACGATTATGTGAGAGCAGTGTTGCAATCAGTGCTTCTGATTTGGAACGGACCATCAGACCGGAAGCAGATTTGTGAATCCGTTGTTCCGGGTATTTGATATTGTATTCAAAATCAGCATTCATCCATTGATTTAATTCTGTGGAAATGGGTTGGAGGACAGTGTGAAATAATTCACAATAGGGAGAAGATTCTTGAAAAAGAGTTTCAATTTTAGAAGGATGTGAGGCAAGGGTGTCAATACAGGTGCGGATTGTCTGTCGCTCAAAAGAGAGGGACTGCAGTTTTAGTTCTAAATATTTTTTCCGGGCCATGACTTGAGCAAAATTTTTCTCTTTCTTGGGAATATAAAACTGTTGGGATAGAAGTTGATGATACCACTTGGTATAGTTGCCATTGTGGGTACAATAAAGAGTGCCGGGTGGCAGAGTGGAAAGTTCATCCTGAATGGCAGAGATTTGCTCCGTAAGATTCTTATAATGAGATAATAGTTTATTATAGATGTCAGTTTCTCCTTTCTCAAAAAGTTCAATGGAAATATTGAAAAATGTTGAAATTAATTGCTGCCATGGATTTATTACAGCATAACCGTAGATAGAAGTAAAGAAAAGAAACATGAAAAATTTCTGAAAAATACATAAAATGCCAGAACCTGGACATGCTAATCACAAAAAGGAGTGATGACATGTCTGAGGTAAAGGGAAAACAGAGTCTTCGCTTTGCGAAGACTCCTTTTATTTTAAATTCGGCATCGGTGGTCGGAAAGAAAGAAGGAGAAGGACCACTGGGAGAGTATTTTGATGTGATTGGAAATGATGACAAATTTGGATGTGAGTCATGGGAGGAAGCAGAAAGTACCTTGCAGAAGGAAGCAGCAACCCTGGCATTGGGAAAATCTGGGCTTACGCCGGAAGAAATCCGTTATATTTTTGCAGGAGACCTGTTGGGTCAGACTATAGCAACATCCTTTGGACTTCTCGACTTTGAAATTCCGCTGTTTGGTGTGTATGGAGCCTGCTCTACGGCAGGGGAATCCATGTCACTTGGAGCAATGTGCGTGGCGGCAGGATTTGCGGAAAATGTCCTGACGATTACATCCAGTCATTTTGCCAGCGCGGAGAAACAGTTCCGATTTCCGTTGGAATATGGGAATCAGCGTCCCATGTCGGCTACCTGGACGGTTACCGGAAGTGGTGCCTATGTATTGTCCACCCAACGGACTCATGTAAAAATCAGTGGAATCACCACCGGAAAAATTGTGGACTATGGAATTCATGATTCCTTAAATATGGGAGCAGCGATGGCTCCGGCAGCAGCAGATACCATAGCAGCACATTTTGCGGATTTTGGAAGCAGGCCGGAAGAATATGACCGTATTATAACTGGGGATTTAGGAACTGTCGGACAGGAAATCCTATTTGATTTGCTTAAGAAAAAGGGCTATGACATCGAGAACAATCATTCAGATTGCGGAATCGAAATTTTTGATGCAAAAGAACAGGATACGGATGCTGGCGGAAGTGGCTGTGGCTGCAGTGCTTCTGTTTTATCTGCCTATTATCTGCCAAAGATTATTTCAGGGGAATGGAAAAAGGTGTTATTTGTGCCAACCGGAGCATTGCTTTCCACAGTAAGTTATAACGAAGGGAAAAATGTACCGGGAATTGCCCATGGAGTAATGCTTGAGTATGTGCCGTAACAAAAGCCTGGTAGATAATAAAAAGTAATAATAGTTTTGATAAGAATGATGGAAGAAAGGAAAAGAACACATGGATTATGTAAATGCATTCTGGGTAGGAGGCCTGATATGTGCCCTCTGCCAGATTTTAATGGAAAAGACGAAAATGCAGCCGGGACGGATTATGGTGCTATTGGTATGTTCCGGAGCTGTTTTGGGAGCAACCGGTGTATATCCGCCTTTCGTGGAATTTGCAGGGGCGGGAGCATCGGTGCCATTGTTAGGCTTTGGCAATACGCTGTTTAAGGGAATTAAGGAAGCAGTTGATACCAATGGATTTATCGGAATCTTCATGGGTGGATTTACGGCAACGGCGGTAGGAATCTCTGCTGCATTGGTATTTGCCTATCTGGCATCCCTGATATTTGAACCAAAGATGAGAAAGTAGAAAATCCACACAGAAGATGCATAGAAAAGGATAGGTTGGAAACAATAAACTTGAAATCAATAAAAAGGAGATATTGAACATGAAGAAATTAAGAAAACTGGTGTTGACCATGATGGTAGTGTGCCTCTTTGGCAGCATGGCAGCCTGTGGTAATAGGAATGGAAATGAGGAAAATACCACGGAAAACGGAGCAGGAAGTAACAATACTACCAATAAGAATGACACAGACAATAAGAATAACACAAATGACAAGAATAATCGTGACAATACCACAAACAATGGAGATAATGGCGACGGTGTGGTAAATGATGTGACAGATGGAGTAGTAGATGGCGCAGAAGATATTGTAGATGGTGTAGATGATGCAGTAGATGATGCCGGAACCGGAATTAAAGATGCTGTGGATGATGCGACAACTGGAACCAATGGAAATGGTAATAATAATGCAAAAACAGCAAGATAGTTTTGAATAAAGATTTTTAAATGCAAAAAACAGGATTGAAAACTCAATGAAAAGTTTTCAATCCTGTTTTGTATAATATGAGTACCACGATGGCTCATATAAAATTGTTTCTCTTGGTGAAAAATTTATTTGTCATCAATACTGTAGTTTGGTGCTTCTTTTGTGATATGAATGTCATGTGGATGACTTTCCTTTAAGGAAGCAGCAGTAATCTTAACGAAACGGCCTCTTTCCTGTAATTCTGGAATAGTAGGACATCCGCAGTAACCCATACCGGAACGGATACCACCGATTAACTGGAATACGGTATCTTCAAGGCTTCCCTTGTAAGCCACACGTCCTTCAACACCTTCCGGAACAAGCTTCTTAGCACCTTCCTGGAAGTAACGGTCTTTGCTTCCGTTTTCCATAGCTGCAAGAGAACCCATACCACGGTAAACTTTGTATTTTCTTCCCTGATATAATTCGAAGGTTCCAGGAGCTTCGTCACATCCTGCGAACATACTTCCCATCATACATACATTACCGCCGGCAGCTAAAGCCTTGGTCATGTCTCCGGAGTACTTGATACCACCATCGGCGATGATTGGAATACCATATTCTTTTGCAACTGCAAAGGCATCCATGACAGCAGTAATCTGAGGAACACCAATACCTGCAACCACACGGGTAGTACAGATAGAACCAGGTCCGATACCAACCTTAACAGCATCAGCACCAGCTTCAATTAAAGACCTGGTTGCTTCACCGGTTGCTACGTTACCTGCGATAACCTGAAGATCAGGATAAGCAGCTTTGATTTTCTTAACTGCATTTAAGATATTTAAGGAATGTCCATGTGCGGAATCTACAACGATTACATCGACATGGGATTTTACCAGTGCATCGATACGGTCCATCATGTTAGCAGTAATACCAACAGCAGCACCACAAAGCAGTCTGCCCTGGTCATCCTTTGCGGATAATGGATATTTAATCTGTTTTTCAATATCTTTGATTGTGATAAGGCCTTTTAAGTGAAAATCTTTATCAACAATTGGAAGCTTTTCTTTTCTTGCCTTAGCGAGAATTTTTTTCGCTTCGTCTAATGTGATTCCTTCCGGAGCAGTAATAAGACCTTCGGAAGTCATGCTTTCTTTAATTTTCTTTGTATAATCTGTTTCGAATTTCAAATCACGATTGGTGATAATGCCGACTAATTTTCCGTTTTCTGTAATAGGAACTCCGGAAATGCGGAAGTTGTGCATTAAATCTTCTGCGTCAGCTAATGTATGATCTGGGGATAAGAAAAATGGGTCTGTGATAACTCCATTTTCGGAACGTTTTACCTTGTCCACTTCCTCCGCCTGAGCCTCGATAGACATGTTTTTGTGGATGATTCCGATACCACCCTGTCTTGCCATAGCTATTGCCATGCGATGTTCAGTTACTGTGTCCATTCCAGCACTCATCATTGGAATGTTCAATTTGATTTTCTTAGTCAGGTAAGTGGTAAGATCAATCATATTAGGAGTAACTTCCGAATATGCAGGAACCAGCAAAACATCATCAAATGTAATTCCTTCACCGATAATTTTACCCATTTTCTCGTTTCCTCTCTTTCTTATTAAAAAGTGTGTAATATAATAAAGCCTTTAATTTCTCAATTCTAGCAAAAAAATAATATACTGTCAATTGTTAAAACAACTATTCCATTTTATACAAAAATATGTTATTCTTTTAGACGGACAACGGGGTCAACCAAGGGTGAACGTTGTCCTTTTTTCAAACAGAGGGGGAAAAAGGATGGAATTTCGACCGTGCATAGACATCCATAATGGCAAGGTCAAGCAGATTGTAGGCGGAAGTCTTAAGGATGAAGGAAATCAGGCAAAAGAGAATTTTGTGGCGGAACAGGATGCCGCTTATTTTGCAGAATTTTATAAAAAAGATAAGATTCGTGGCGGACATATCATTCTGCTGAATCCGTCAGACAGTTCTTATTATAAAGAAACGAAACGTCAGGCACTGCTTGCGCTTCACACATATCCGGGCGGTATGCAGGTTGGCGGCGGCATTCATGCAGAGAATGCCAAAGAATTTATCGAGGCAGGAGCCAGTCATGTAATTGTGACATCCTATGTATTTAAGGATGGAAAAGTAAATTATAATAATCTGGAGAAAATTCTTGCAGCAGTAGGAAAAGAGCATCTGGTTCTGGATTTGAGCTGCCGGAAAAAAGATGGCGACTACTATATAGTGACAGACCGCTGGCAGAAATTTACCGAAGAGAAAATCACGCCGGAGTTATTAGATAAATTAAAGGAATATGCGGATGAATTTTTAGTACATGCAGTAGATGTAGAGGGAAAAGCATCCGGCATTGAAGTCCCACTGGCAGAAATGTTAGGAGACTGGGGCAGAATTCCAATTACATATGCCGGAGGAGTCGGCAGTTTTGAAGATTTAAAGCAGTTAAAAGAACATGGAAAAGGCAGGCTTAATGTGACGATAGGCAGTGCATTAGACCTGTTTGGCGGCAGAATGGCATATAAAGAGGTTCTGCAGTATATAAATCAAGTATAAGGAAAAGGAGAGCGGCAGTATGAAGTATACAAAACAGGATATTATCCGTATGGCAGATGAAGAAGATGTGGAATTTATCCGGCTTCAGTTTACGGATATGTTTGGAACCTTAAAAAATGTGGCAATCACACGAAGTCAGTTAGAGAAGGCACTGAATAATCAGTGTATGTTTGACGGCTCATCCATAGAAGGCTTTGTCCGGATTGAGGAGTCCGATATGTATCTCTACCCGGATTTAGATACATTTACTATTTTCCCATGGAGACCACAGCAGGGAAAAGTTGCAAGAATTATCTGTGACGTTTATTGTGCAGACGGAACACCTTTCGAAGGAGATCCAAGATACGTATTGCGGAAAGAGATTGCGCGTGCAGCAAAGATGGGCTATACCTTTGAGGTAGGACCAGAGTGTGAATTTTTCTTATTTCATACCGATGACAATGGCCAGCCCACAACCGTTTCCCATGAGAAAGCAGGATACTTTGACTTAGGACCGGTAGACTTAGGTGAAAATGCAAGACGTGATATGGTGCTGACCTTAGAGGATATGGGATTTGAAATCGAGGCATCCCATCATGAAGTAGCACCGGCACAGCATGAAATTGATTTCCGTTATGATGAAGCATTGGCAACAGCCGATAAGATTATGACTTTTAAACTGGCAGTTAAGACCATTGCAAAGCGTCATGGCTTATTTGCAAGCTTTATGCCAAAGCCAAAATATGGAATCAACGGTTCCGGCATGCATATTAATATGTCACTTTCCCAGAATGGAAAAAATATATTTGATGACCCATCCGGTGAACTTGGTTTGAGCAAAGAAGCATATTATTTCATTGGCGGAATAATGAAACATATGAAAGGTATGTCCGCTATCACCAACCCACTGGTAAATTCCTATAAGAGACTGGTTCCGGGCTATGAAGCACCGATTTACATTGCATGGTCTGCAACGAACCGCAGTCCGCTGATTCGTATTCCGGCATCCAGAGGGGCAGGAACCAGGGTGGAATTAAGATGTCCGGACCCGGCAGCCAATCCATATCTGGCATTGGCAGTATGCCTTGCAGCAGGCTTAGATGGAATTGAAAATAAGATTATGCCACCGGAAGAGGTAAGAGAAAATGTATTTGAAATGAGACTTTCCAGGAAAGCGGAAAAGGGTATTGAATCACTTCCGGGAGATTTAATGGAAGCAATCGAAGAGTTCGAACACGATGATTATATCAAAGGGGTTTTAGGACCACATATTACAGAGAAATATGCAGAAGCCAAGAAGGCTGAGTGGGCGGACTACAGAGCCCAGGTGACACAGTGGGAGATTGATGAGTATCTGTATAAGATTTAGTTGATGTAAGAAAATGCTACAGGAGATAAGAACTTGATTAATGTTATTGTTGCATTCCCTAAGATAGAAAATGCCAAAAGTATAAAAAATATACTTGTGCGCAGTGGATTTCATGTAGATGCAGCAGTCACAACAGGGGCTCAGGCATTGCAGTATGCGAATTCGTTAGATGGAGGTATATTGGTCTGCAGTCCAAGATTTGTGGACATGATGTATACAGAACTGCATGAATATATTCCTGCTACATTTCAGATGCTTCTTGTTGCTTCGCCGGATATCTGTAATGAGCATGAAGTTGCTGATATTATGTGCCTTTCCATGCCGCTTAAAGTGCACGAACTGATACAGACGGTAGAGACCATGTCTTATACTATTACCAGAATGCGTAAGAAACGGCGTACGGAACCGAAGGTACGAAGCGAAGAGGAAAAACGCATGTTACAGGATGCTAAAGAACTTCTGATGATACGAAATAACATGAGTGAAGAAGAAGCACACCGGTATATCCAGAAACGGAGTATGGATAATGGAACCGGACTCATCGAGACGGCACAGATGATTTTGAGCCTTATGCATGCATAAGTATGAAAAATAGGTTAAATATAGTAGATTATTTAGAGAGAAGAAAAGGAGATATTATGTATCAGATTAATGAAAACTACCAGAAATTACCAGGAAGCTATTTATTCAGTACCATTGCCAAAAAGGTAAATGCATTTACCCAGGCAAATCCGGATAAGAATATCATCCGTCTTGGAATCGGGGATGTCACCCAGCCAATCGCTCCGGCAATTATTGAGGCTTTACATAAGGCAGTTGATGAGATGGCAGATCCTGCAACCTTCCATGGATATGCACCGGATTTGGGATATGATTTCCTGCGTAATGCTATTGTAAAAAATGATTATCAGGCAAGAGGATGTGCAATCGAAGCAGATGAAATTTTCGTATCCGATGGAGCAAAGAGTGATTCTGGAAATATTCAGGAATTATTCGGACCGGATGTAAGAATTGCTGTATGTGACCCGGTATACCCGGTATATGTGGATTCCAATGTTATGGCTGGAAGAACCGGTACATATAACCCGGATACCCAGATGTGGAGCAATGTAATTTATATGCCATGTACCAGAGAAAATAATTTCGTGCCGGAATTCCCGAAGGAGACACCGGATGTAATCTATCTGTGCCTGCCAAATAATCCAACCGGAACAACCATCACCAAAGCACAGTTACAGGAATGGGTAGATTATGCCAATAAAGAAGGCGCACTGATTATCTATGATGGTGCTTATGAAGCATACATTTCAGAAGCAGATGTGGCTCATACCATTTACGAATGTGAAGGAGCACAGACCTGTGCCATCGAGATTAAGAGCTTTTCAAAGAATGCAGGATTTACCGGAGTACGTCTTGGATATACTGTAGTACCAAAGAATTTGAAATGCAATGGCATATCTTTACATGATATGTGGGCAAGACGTCACGGCACCAAATTCAACGGCGCACCTTATATCGTACAGCGTGCCGGTGAAGCAGTATATTCCGAAGCTGGAAAAGCACAGTTGAAAGAACAGGTTGCATATTACATGAAAAATGCAAGCGTAATCAAAAACGGTCTTAAAGAAGCAGGCTTCGAAGTATTCGGTGGCGTAAATGCACCATATATCTGGTTAAAGACACCGGAGCAGATGACATCCTGGGATTTCTTTGATTACCTCTTAGAAAATGCCAATGTAGTAGGAACACCGGGATCCGGATTCGGACCAAGCGGAGAAGGATACTTCAGACTGACAGCATTCGGAACATATGAGAATTCAGTTGCAGCATTAGAGAGAATTAAGGCATTATAAGTCAGTATCATAAGGATATACGAAAATATAGAAGGGACAGCGATTTTAATTGCTGTCCCTTTTTGGCATCCGATATAACAGGCAATTGGGAAGAAAAATATATTTATTTTAAAAAGTTTGGATATCGAAGAACATCTGGATGATATGTACTGGAATGCCAGCAGTTCTTAAATATTGGTTTTGCTTGATGGTAAACTGTCTTTCCGTTGCTTTGACAGGGGCACTGCACTGTCCGACAACTACGGATGCAACATAAAATCTGCAAGGGGCACTAAGAATTTTGTTATAAATAGTATCTGTTCCGGCAACCGGCGCAAATTCACATCCATGTTCAAATGCGCCTCGCTGGCACTTCCCTGTGCCAGCGTTGCCGGATAACAGACGAAATTCTAAGTGCCCCTAACAGACCTTATCATGCATCCGTAGTTGACGAACAATACAGTGCCTTTGTCAAACATTGGAAAGACAGTTTACCATCAAGCAATACGGATATTTTGACAATGAGAAAAGAGAATATGTAATTGACCGGGTGGATTTGCCGGCATCCTGGACAAACTACCTTGGCGTAAAAGATACCTGTGTGGTCGTAAATCATACAGCGGGGGCTATATGTTTTACAAGACACCGGAGTATCATCGTGTAACAAGATTCCGGGCGAATGGAGTTCCAATGGATCGTCCGGGACATTATGTATATATCCGCGATGAAGAAGACGGAGATTACTGGAGTGTTTCCTGGCAGCCGGTTGGCAAATCACTGGATGAAGCAAAATATACCTGCCGTCATGGAATGAGTTATTCCAAATACAGCTGTGATTACAAAGGAATTGCAGCAGAGCAGACCTTAGTTGTTAAGATAAAATTTTACCCGAAGATGTACGAATGGCACATGAAATGACAGAAAGGTTAAAAATTTTATCAAAGTATTCTTTTCCTGAAAAACCTTCTTATGGAAGTAATAAATGCGACAAACGGAAACATTATTTTAGCATCAACCATATTTGGAAACACACCAAAGGTTGCAGAAAAGAATTATTATGTAGGAACAAATTTAGCGGTTGCAAAACAGGCATTAAATGAAAGACATTTTCTTAACCAAAAATAGCGAAAATCTGGTTAAGAAAGCAAGAATTTAAGAATTAGAAAAATGCTGTAAACCCGCATAAATAAAGGCTTACAGCATCCAAAAAAAATAGAGCGATAGACGGGGCTCGAACCCGCGGTCTCGACCTTGGCAAGGTCGCGCGTTACCAACTACGCCACTATCGCATTTGTGCTGAACACGAAACTTACTATACTATAAGAAAAAGGGTTTGTCAAGTGTAATATTAGAAAAGTTTTCACATAAAATACAATAAGCAAGAAAGCAGGAGGACTCCCTTGAGTGCAAAGACAAAGATTGTAGTGCTTCATATGAAGGAACTGATTTACACAGGAATTTTTGCGGTACTTGGAATATTACTGGTATTATTGTTGGTCTATATGTTTTCTCCGGATAAAGATGAGGAGAGCCGGGAGACCATGAAATATGTGGCAGGGGTATATACGTCTTCCATCATATTTAATGATAAAACCGTGGATGTGGAGGTTGTGGTGGATGAGAATAAAATCAATTCCATTTCGCTGGTAAATCTCGATGAAACTGTAACCGCAATGTATCCGTTGATGCAGCCGGCACTGGATAATTTGAAAGAACAGATATATGAAAATCAGTCAACGGATAATCTCAGCTATTCCGATGATAACCAGTATACGTCCATGGTGCTGATTCACGCCATTGATGATGCCCTGGAAAAAGCAGCGGCTGCCCCGGAGACAGAGGCGGAGTAACAGTATAAAATGATACGACAGAAATAGCAAAAGGAAAACAAGAAAAAGGCTTGTCAGTGCCGGGACCAAAAAGCTATAATAATGGAATGGAGAATACAATACAATATGAACTGACACCAAAAAAAGTAAAGAATATTATCATCCGGGTAAAAGCCAATGGCGTAGTAGCAGTAACGATGCCCTATCGCATGAGCAAAAAGAAAGTGGATGCATTTGTGCAGAGCAAGGCGGAGTGGATCCGCATGATGCAAAAGAAGCTTGCAAATCAGCAGAGGATAGATGTGGATGCACTGGAATGGAACCGGCAGAAAGAGCAGTATTTAAGAGATATACTGCTGCAGGAGTATGAACTGTTTCAGGCTTATCATATTTCTATGCCAACGGTCAGATTCCGCAGCATGACCAGCCGCTATGGGAGCTGCTGCAAGGCAAAGGCATCCATTACTTTGAATAAAGTACTGGCAGACCTTCCGTTAGAATGCGCAGAATATGTTGCTGCTCATGAACTGGCACACCTGGTAGAAGCAAATCACAGCAGACGATTTTATCAGGTGCTGGATACTGTGATGTCAGATCATAGAATACGAGAAAAGAGGTTGAAAGAATATGCGTTATTCCATGGAAAACGCGAGCATGAAGGTGGAAGTTGAGTCCCTTGGGGCAGAACTGAAATCTGTGCTTGGAAAGAAAAGTAACATTGAGTACATGTGGTGCAGCAATCCGGAGTATTACAAACGGAGTGCACCAAATCTGTTTCCGATTGTTGGAAGCTTAAAAGACGGAGTCTATCATTATCAGGGAAAGACTTACAAGATGGGACAGCACGGTTATGTCCGTGATGTAGAGTGGAAGGTGGAGAAAAAAGATGAAAACACACTCGTTTTTACCCATCAGTCCGATGATACAACAAAAGAAAAATATCCCTTCGATTATGAGATGGAATTAATCTATCATATGAATGGCAACAGACTGGAAATCACATGGAACATTAAGAATACCGGCAAGGAAAAAATGTATTTTTCCTGTGGATTCCATCCATGCTTCTCCTGCCCGGTACATGGCGAAGCGGACAAGAGCGGTTATGGCTATGACATGCATATGAATGGAAATGTCATCTGTCGTGATTTTGACGTAGAATCCGGACTGGCATTAAACAGCAAAAGTGAGCTTAAGTTAGAAAATGGATTTGCAGCATTTACGAAGGATTTCTTTGACAATGGTGCTTATGTGATAGAGAATAACCAGACTCATGAAGTATCTTTGCGTGATCCGGAAGGAAAGAATTACTTAAATGTGTATTTCCCGGAAGCTCCGTTATTTGGACTCTGGTCAGCAGAGAAGAAGAATGCACCATATGCAGCCATTGAACCTTGGTTTGGAAGATGCGATAAAGAGGATTTTAACGGAAGCTTGGAAGAAAGGGAATGGGGACATGCGTTAGCGCAGGGTGCATGCTTTCAGGTAGCATACACCATAGAAATTGCAGGAGAAGATTAATTTTCATGCATTTTCTTATCTTCCGCTAAGAGTTCTTCATGAAGTGCAATGGAATCCCAGTTGATATTGTGCTCCGTGAGAACGGCTTTCAGTCCGATTCTGGTAAGATGAAGCTTTTTTAATTCCACCAGGAAACGGTCTAAAAGAGCATTATCAAAGCCTTTGAATACCAGCATTTCGTCGGTGAAACCATCGCCGGTATAGACCTCTTCTTTCAAAGGGAAGCCATCAATCCCTGCGAGGGCACCTAAAGTCTGGTTATATTGTTCTTTGGTGATAATACGGATTTTTATTTTTAACCGGAGGCAGAGCATTTTTAATGTTCTGCCTTTGCTGTTTTCTAAATTGTAAAATAATATAACTGGATGCATAAGGGAAAACTCCTTTCTAAAAGAGATAGAAAATATCTGCCATTCAGCCATAAAGTATAAGGTTTCCGGGGGAAAATGGCAAGTATAAAAGATTGCATTTTTATATATTTTTTATTATAATGAAAAATCATAGTTAAAAGTGGGATAAAACGCAAAAAAGTTGGTGTGAATTATGGCAGATATTACAACAGAAGAATTAGAAGAATTAGAAAATGAAGTGGTGTCTAAGGATGACAACATAAAGACCATGCAGGAATTCGTCAGTCCGGAGAGCCTGTATCAGGAGCTGATTGCCAGCGTGAAGAAATATCACCCATCGACAGATATTTCTTTGATTGAAAAGGCATATAAGACAGCGGATACGGCACATAAGGGACAGGTACGAAAATCCGGTGAAGCATATATCATTCATCCGTTGTGTGTGGCAATTATTTTAGCGGAGCTGGAGCTGGATAAAGAGACTATCGTAGCCGGACTGCTTCATGATGTCGTAGAGGATACCGTCATGACAGTAGAGGAAATTGCTTCAGAGTTCTCAGAAGAGATTGCCCTTTTGGTGGATGGCGTTACAAAGCTGGGTCAGTTATCTTATGATGCGGATAAAGTCGAGGTTCAGGCAGAGAACTTAAGAAAAATGTTCCTTGCCATGGCAAAGGATATCCGTGTTATCTTAATCAAGCTGGCAGACCGGCTGCACAATATGCGTACGTTAAAATATATGACACCGGAGAAGCAGAAGGAAAAAGCGAGAGAGACCATGGACATCTATGCGCCGATTGCACAGCGTCTTGGTATTTCTAAAATTAAAATCGAATTAGATGACCTTTCCTTAAAGTATCTGGAGCCGGAAGCATATTATGATTTGGTAGAAAAGGTTGCACTTCGTAAGAGTGTCCGTGATGATTATGTGCAGAGCCTTGTAAAAGAAGTGAGTAAACATATTGAAAATGCAGGAATCAAGGCACAGATTGATGGAAGAGCAAAGCATTTCTTCTCTATTTATAAGAAAATGGTCAATCAGCATAAGACCTTAGACCAGATTTATGATTTATTTGCCATAAGAATTATCGTGGATAATGTCAAGGACTGCTATGCAGCACTGGGTGTCATCCATGAGATGTATAAACCAATCCCGGGACGTTTTAAAGATTATATCGCTATGCCAAAGCCGAATATGTATCAGTCCCTCCACACCACACTGATTGGACCGACCGGACAGCCGTTTGAGATTCAGATTCGTACCTTTGAGATGCATCGTACCGCAGAATATGGTATCGCTGCCCACTGGAAATATAAGGAAGCTGCCAATAACGGCGGCACAGTGGCTACCACCAAATCAGAGGAAGAGAAGTTAAGCTGGCTGCGCCAGATTCTGGAATGGCAGAAAGACATGTCAGATAATAAAGAGTTCATGAGCCTGTTAAAGAGTGATTTGAACCTCTTTTCTGATACGGTATTCTGCTTTACTCCGTCCGGAGATGTAAAGAATCTGCCAACGGGTTCCACACCGGTAGATTTTGCGTACAGTATCCACTCGGCAGTTGGAAATAAGATGATTGGAGCCAAGGTAAATGGTAAATTAGTTCCAATTGATTACGAGATTCAGAACGGTGACCGTATTGAGATTATCACGTCCCAGAATTCCAAGGGACCGAGCCGTGACTGGTTAAATATTGTTAAGAGTACACAGGCAAAAAATAAGATTAACCAGTGGTTCCGGAGTGAGTTAAAAGAAGAAAATATCGTAAAGGGCAAGGAACTGATTGCCCAGTATTGTAAGGCAAAATCCATTAATCTTACGGATATTAACAAACCGGAATATCAGAGTAAGGTTATGCGGAAATATGGATTCCATGACTGGGATTCCGCACTGGCAACCTTAGGACACGGCGGACTGAAAGAAGGCCAGGTTGTGAATAAGATGCTGGAGGAATACCGGAAAGACCACCCAATCCAGCTTACCGATGAGGATGTATTGAACAATGTGTCTTCCGAGAATAAGGATAAGGCAGTTCCACAGAAATCCAAGAGTGGTATCATTGTAAAAGGACTTTATGATGTGGCAGTGCATTTTTCCAAATGCTGCAGCCCGGTGCCGGGAGATGAAATTGTAGGATTTGTCACAAGAGGCCGTGGTGTTTCTATTCATCGTACCGATTGCATTAATATCATGAACCTTTCCGAGTTGGAAAAAGTGCGTTTGATTGATGCAGAGTGGCAGCAGGGTGCAGAGCAGGGTGACAATGGACTTTATCTTGCTGAGATTAAAATATTTGGTAACAACCGTACCGGACTTTTAGTAGATATTACCAGAATTTTCACTGAGCGGGAAATCGATATCAGTTCCATTAATTCCAAGACCAGTAAACAGGGTGTTGCGACCATTTCTATTTCCTTTAATACCAAAGGCAAAGAGGAATTGAGCAGCTTAATAGAAAAAATCCGTCAGGTAGAGAGCGTGATTGATATTGAACGTACTACCGGCTGATAGAGCATTAGCAAAATAAATTGCTGATTTATGAAAAAAGTCAAAGTCAGTTATTATTATAGAAGAGGAAAATTATGACAGAACAGACAGAAGTATTACGATATATTGTGGGACCGGTCTGCACCAACTGCTATCTTCTGGTAAATCATAAGACAGGAGAACTTCTTGTGGTAGACCCGGGAGACCAGGCACAGTTGATTGAAAAGCAGATTGAGAAGACCGGAGCAAAACCGGTGGCAATCCTTCTGACCCATGGACATTTTGACCATGCAGGAGCAGCAGAAGCGCTTGCAGATAAATACCAGATTTCCATTTATGCCCATGAGGCAGAGAGGGAGACCTTGGAAGACCCGGGACTTAACCTTTGCGGGATGATAGGAGAGCATAAGGTCTATCATGCAGATATTTTCGTAAAAGACGAAGAAGTATTAAATCTTGCAGGATTTTCCATCCGTGTATTTCTTACACCGGGGCATACCATTGGCGGATGCTGCTATTATATTGCAGATGAGAAGATTCTTTTCAGCGGAGATACGCTGTTTCAGGAATCTGTGGGAAGAACCGATTTCCCAAGAGGAAGTGCATCGGATTTAATCCGGGCAATCAGAGAAAAACTGATGCCGCTGCCGGATGATGTGACCGTGTATACCGGACATGACGAAAGCACTTTAATAGGCTATGAGCGGATGCATAATCCGTATTTATAAGGACGAACCATGATAACAGTATTATTAGATAAAGCAGAATTTGAATATGATATCCATTCGCTGGTAAAGGCATTTTATCCGAAGGAAGAGGTATATGTTTCCACGAAGGATAAGGAGAAAAAAGAAGAGCCGGTACATTATCACATGGATGTACAGTTTGCACCGGAAGAAATCATTTTTTCCTGGAAACGGGTGGAGGCTTCGGAAGACAATGCGAATCAGACCGGAATTACAAAATGTGTAGCAGTAGATTATACAAACCGCAAGGAGACCAAGAACAGTTTAAAGCGGACACTGTATCGGTTATTGTCAGAATATACCGGAGTGGAGCTTCCGTGGGGAAATCTTACCGGTATCCGTCCGACGAAGATTCCGATGGCGCTTTTAGAAGAGGGTAAGAGCGAGGAAGAAATTGCCCGCTATATGAAGGAAACGTATTTTACCTCCGATGAGAAGATAAAGCTCAGTATTGAAATTGCAGAGCGGGAGTTGGAACTTTTACACAAATTAGACTACGAAGAAGGCTACAGCCTTTATATTGGAATTCCATTCTGCCCGACGACCTGCCTTTACTGTTCCTTTACTTCTTATTCCATGTCAGCCTGGAAAAACCGCATGGATGACTACTTAAGTGCACTGGAAAAGGAACTGGATTATACAGCGGTCAAATTTGCACATAAGAAATTAAACAGCATTTATATCGGTGGTGGAACACCGACCACATTAAATCCGAAACAGTTAGACAGATTGATTCGAAAGATTAAATGTAGTTTTGATTTATCAGATTTAGTGGAATTTACAGTGGAAGCCGGAAGACCGGACAGTATTACAAAAGAGAAGCTTATGGTGCTTCGCAATCATGATATCAGCAGAATTTCCATTAATCCACAGACCATGAAACAGGAAACTCTGGATTTGATTGGACGACATCATACCGTACAGCAGACCATTGACAGCTTTTATCTGGCAAGAGAATTAGGCTTTGATAATATCAATATGGATTTAATCGTAGGACTTCCGGGAGAAAGTCTTTCGGATGTAGCAGATACCATGGAAGTAATCCGGAAGTTAGCACCGGATAATCTGACGGTTCACTCACTTGCCATCAAGCGTGCAGCAAGGCTGAATATACAAAGAGAGCGTTATCAGGATTTTGAAATTGTCAATACCGCAGACCATATCGCACTGACTTCGAAAGTGGCAGAAGAAATGGGCCTTTTCCCATATTATTTATACCGCCAGAAGAATATGGCAGGCAATTTTGAAAACGTAGGCTATGCAGCACCGGGAAAAGCCGGTGTATACAATGTTCTTATTATGGAAGAGAAACAGAGTATTGTAGCCTGTGGTGCTGGTGCATCCACGAAGCGTGTCTGGGTACAGCCAAATCCCGATGGCACACACCGGATTGAACGTGCCGAGAATGTCAAGGATGTGGCACAGTATATCACAAGGATTGATGAGATGATTGAACGGAAGAGCCGGCTCTTTACAAAGGAATAAAAGCGGTTGACATATCAGAACACGAAAAATATAATAGTTCTGTATGAATACAAATATATAATAAGAAAAATAGATAAAATGCTTATCTCGGAAAATGGAGGAAATTTCATGGCATTGAGTAAGAAGCCGGTTACAGGCATGAAGGATATTTTACCGGAGGAGATGCAGATTCGTGATTATGTGCAGAATGTAATCAAAGAGACCTACCGGAGTTTTGGATTTACACCAATTGAAACTCCTTGTATGGAGAATATTGCAAACCTCACCAGCAAACAGGGTGGAGAAAATGAAAAACTCATTTTCAAAGTATTAAAACGTGGTGAAAAGCTGAACTTAGAGACAGCAGAAAAAGAAGAAGATGTAGTGGATTTTGGTATGCGTTACGACCTTACCGTTCCGCTGGTACGATTCTATTCCAATAACAGTAACCAGCTCCCATCCCCGTTTAAGGCATTACAGATGGGAAATGTGTGGCGTGCTGACCGTCCTCAGAGAGGGCGTTATCGTCAGTTCATGCAGTGCGATATTGACATTTTAGGAGAGCCGTCCAATCTGGCAGAGATTGAGCTGATTCTTGCAACAACTACAACCCTCGGCAAGATTGGATTTAAGAATTTTGAAATCCGAATCAATGAACGCCGTATTTTAAAAGCAATGGCAGCTTACAGCGGATTTCCGGAAGAAAGCTACGACCTTGTATTTATCATCTTAGACAAGATGGACAAGATTGGGCTGGACGGAGTCGCAGAAGAACTGAAAAAGGAAGGTTTTGCAGAAGAAGCGGTCGATAAGTACTTATCCTTATTTGAAAAAGCAGAAGGTACCGAAAACGGACTGGTTACCTTATGTGATACATTAATTGAAGCAGGATTCTTAGAGGAAGAAGTAAAGCAGAACCTGACAGAGATTATCGACAGCGTAGAAGCAACCAAAGCAGCAGACTTTAAAATGGTATTTGACCCAACTTTAGTGCGTGGCATGGGTTATTATACAGGAACTATTTTTGAAATAGCTATGCCGGAGTTCGGCGGAAGCTGTGGCGGCGGTGGCCGTTATGATAAGATGGTTGGAAGATTTACCGGCAACGATGTACCTGCATGTGGATTTTCCATCGGTTTTGAAAGAATCATTCTTCTGCTCTTAGAGAGCGGATTTAAGATTCCAGGACAGGCAGCGAAGAAGGCATATCTCATCGAAAAGGGATATCCGGCTGATAAGCTGCAGGAGGTAATTGCACAGGCTCAGAAGGAACGTTCCGAAGGAACCCAGGTATTAGTGGTTCGTATGAATAAGAACAAGAAGTTCCAGAAGGAGAAGCTTACGGCAGAGGGTTATGAAGAATTTGTGGAGTTTTTTAACAAATAGTCTGTTTTTCTGCAAGAAGCAGAAAATGGAATGATTTTGATAAGATTTTTAGGAGGATAAGAAAATGTCAGAATCCATGCAGGGATTACACAGAACCCATAGATGTACAGAAGTATCCAATGCCAATATTGGAGAAAAAGTTACCGTCATGGGCTGGGTACAGAAAAGAAGAAATTTAGGAAGTCTTATATTTATAGATTTAAGAGACCGTTCCGGAATTCTGCAGCTTGTATTCGACGAGCCAAAGGTAGGAAGCGAAGGCTTTGCCAAAGCGGGAACACTGCGTAGCGAGTTTGTTATTGCAGTCGAAGGAACCGTGCAGAAGCGTTCTGCAGCAGTTAATGAGAATTTAAAGACCGGTGATATTGAGGTAATTGCTGAGAGTATCCGTATTCTCTCAGAATCACAGACACCGCCATTTCAGATTGAAGAGAACAGCCAGACCAAAGATGAGATTCGTTTAAAATATCGTTATCTTGATTTACGTAGACCGGATATCCAGCGTAACCTGATGCTGCGTAGTAAAGTAGCATATCTGATGCGTGATTTTATGGCAAAAGAAGGTTTCTTAGAGATTGAAACTCCGATTCTTTGTAAATCTACACCGGAAGGTGCAAGAGATTATCTGGTGCCAAGCCGTATACATCCGGGCAGCTTTTATGCATTGCCGCAGTCACCACAGCTTTTCAAACAGCTTCTGATGGCATCCGGATATGACCGTTATTTCCAGATTGCAAAATGTTTCCGTGATGAGGATTTACGTGCAGACCGTCAGCCGGAATTTACCCAGGCAGATATGGAGCTTTCTTTTGTAGATATTGATGATGTATTAGATGTCAATGAGCGTCTGTTAAAATACATTTTCAAAGAAGCCATCGGTGTAGATGTAGAACTTCCACTTAAGAGAATGCCTTGGCAGGAAGCAATGGATCGTTTTGGTTCTGATAAGCCGGATACCCGTTTTGGAATGGAATTAAAGGATGTATCTGATATTGTAAAAGATTGCGGTTTTGGTGTATTTACCAGTGCGTTAGAGCAGGGTGGTTCTGTCCGTGGTATCAATGCAGAAGGACAGGGCGCAATGCCAAGAAAGAAGATTGACAAGCTGGTAGAGTTTGCAAAAGGCTATGGAGCAAAAGGACTTGCTTATCTTTCTGTACAGGAAGATGGCAGCTATAAATCATCCTTTGCAAAATTCATGACAGAAGAGGAATTGAAGAATCTGGTAGCAGCAATGGACGGAAAGCCGGGAGACCTGCTTTTATTTGCAGCAGACAAGAATAAAATTGTATGGAATGTATTAGGTGCACTTCGTCTTGAAATTGCCAAAGAATTAGACCTCTTAGACCCGAACCAGTATAATTTCCTCTGGATTACAGAGTTCCCATTGTTGGAGTGGTCAGACGAAGAGAATCGTTATATGGCAATGCATCATCCGTTTACCATGCCAATGGAAGAGGACTGGGATAAGATTGATACAGATCCAGGTGCAGTACGTGCCAAAGCATATGACATCGTATTAAATGGTACCGAGTTAGGCGGTGGTTCTGTCCGTATCCACCAGAGTGATATTCAGGAGAAAATGTTTGAGGTTCTTGGCTTTACAAAAGAGAGAGCACATGAGCAGTTTGGATTCCTTCTGGATGCATTCTCCTATGGTGTACCACCACACGCAGGACTGGCTTATGGTCTTGACCGTCTGGTTATGCATATGGTACATGCAGATTCCATCCGTGATGTCATCGCATTCCCGAAAGTAAAGGATGCATCCGACCTTATGTCAAATGCCCCGGATATCGTAGATGAGAAGCAGTTAGAGGAACTGTGCATCAAAGTGGATGAGAAAGAAGTAGAAGAAAAAGAAGCAGAAGAAGCTGCAGAAAAATAAGGAAACAGATAAAGCATGTTTCTCACATAAATAAAAGAGTTATTATATCACAGAATTTTAAACCGTGGTACAATAACTCTTTTTTGATTTACGCGAGTAGCGAGAAAAATCGCATGCTTGCATGCAGATTTGGCGAGCACCGCGATAACTCGAGAAACTCGCAAAGCGTGTTTCTCGTAGTTGTCAGACATTTTGCCAGACATCCGTAAGAAGCTGACTTTGACCGGTTTGTATCTGTCGGTGTTTTATCGATATTCACCCATATAGAACAATGCAATCGTTCCAGGACCGGAATGTGCACCGATAGTTGAACCGACATAATTGATTAAGAAGCTGTCGATGCCAAAACGTTCTTTTACAAGATTTGCAACAAACTGTGCATCTTCTAAAGCATCACCATGGCTGATAAATACGATATCATTCTGGTCACGGTAGGAGCCCATCTGCTTTTCCATATTGTCAACCAGGGTAATCAGGGATTTTTTACGTCCACGAACCTTGGAAACCATAATAAGATGACCTTCATCATCTACATGAAGTACCGGCTTTAAGTTAATCATGGTACCAAGAACCGCAGCGGTTTTAGAAACACGTCCGCCTCTGTGAAGGTGGAACAAATCATCTACCGTAAAGTTATGTACCAGATGTAGTTTATTTTCCTCCAGCCATTTTACGGTTTCTTCTAAAGTGGCACCATTTTCTTTCATCTGGACAGCTTTGTGAACCAGAAGTCCCTCTCCCATGGAAGCACAGAGAGAGTCTACGACAACGACTTTATGTGGGAAATTATCTTCTTCCATTTCACTTGCAGCAATTTTTGTACTGGAGTAGCTGCCACTGAGTCCGCTGGAAAAGGCAATGTGAAGAATATCACAGTCATTTTCCGTGGCAATTTTTGTAAAGATTTCGCGGGCAGTTTCCGGGTTGACCTGAGAGGTGGTAGGCAGAGAGCCGGCGCGCATCTTTGCATAGAATTCTTTGACATCCATTGGATGTTCCCAGTCATAGGTTTTGCCGTCTATAGTATAAGTGAGTGACAGCATGCCAAGATTATGTTCTGCTACATAATCTGCCGGCAAATCTGCGGTAGTGTCGGTGGTAATAATAAATTTATTCATGTGTCCTCCTGTATTTCTTATATAAAATTGTGGCATAAAATCATGCCTTTTTTATTATAGCATAATGAAAAATGAAAATGTAAAATTTTTATAAAAATGAAAAAATATCTTTA
This sequence comes from Roseburia sp. CLA-AA-H209, assembly GCF_020687575.1. NCBI lineage: Bacteria > Bacillati > Bacillota > Clostridia > Lachnospirales > Lachnospiraceae > Roseburia > Roseburia sp. CLA-AA-H209. The sequence continues at coordinate 32,083 of NZ_JAJEQU010000002.1, read as the reverse complement.
CAAAAAAAGAAAAAGCAGGTATGATTAGAACCATCTTATTTATCTTTTTTTATCCGGGAGTTTCCTCCCAAATATTCCAAACAGTAAAACGAAATTCAGTATGGAAAGGGGTTTTCTTATTTGAAAGAAATTTTTGAACAGTATGGTGGGGTAATTATAACAGTAGTTGCGATTGCAGCATTAGCAGCACTTGTGACAGCAATTATGGGAAATGGAACCAGTGGTCCCGTTTATGATGCATTTAAGAACTTAATTGATAACTTTGGAAATAACATCGGAACACCATAGGAGGGGGATGACTTGGACAGACAGGAACTGGGTATCCGGATGGAGCCGGATTATTTTGGTCCCCTTTGGCGTTATGTCCGGAATGATAAGATTACAGATATTGACTATAACGGAAACCAGTTGTGGATTACAGATGTAGAAAATGAACGCTATCTGATTCGAAGCCATGGAATTACAGAGAAGTTTGTAGAGCAGTTTTCCCATCGGATTGCCAATGAAGTGAGCAAGCCTTTTAACAAGAAAAATAATTTGTTGGAGGCGGAGACCGACACGCTGCGTATCAGTATTGTGCATGAATCTGTTGCCATATCCGGCAGGAGCATCTGCATCCGTAAATCAATGCCAATGCTGCGTATGCAGGTAAAAAAGATGGTGGAGGATGAGTATGTAGCTGTTCCGGTATTAGAATTGCTGACCAATTGTGTGGCTGCAAAAATGAATTTTGTCTTTTGTGGAGAACCGGGGGCGGGAAAGACAGAATGTGCAAAATTTTTCTCGCAGTTTATTCCGGCAGGAGAGCGTGTCATTACAATAGAGGATAATCCGGAATGGCATTACAGTCAGATTAATCCCGGAAAAGATTGTGTGGAACTGCGAATTAATCCGGATTTTGATTATACCAAAGCCATTAAGACATGTCTCAGACAGAATCCATCCTGGATTATGTTATCGGAGGCACGTTCTACGGAAGTAAAGTCTTTGCTGGAATGCTGGTCTACCGGAATCCGTGGATTTACCACTCTTCATACGGATGATGTGCGTAAAATTCCGGATCGTATTTTAAATATGATGGAGAGCCGTATGGATGCAGACCGCATGGAAAATGATGTATACAGCTATGTTGATGTTGGAATTCTGCTGCGGAAGAAAATGAGTGCAGAAGGAAAATTGTATCGTTATATAGACCAGGTCTGTTTCTTTGTAAGAGAAGAAGGAAGAAATGAAATACATATGCAGGTGGTGGATGGCAATCTTATGGTGAGAGAACTTCCAAAAGGGTTGATTGCGCGTATGAAGCGGCATGGAATTTCCGAGCCATTTGATAATCCGATGATACAACATCGTCTGGAAGGAGAAGAATATGAAAAAGAATGAGCGTTTCGTTGCCTATGGAGGCTGTTATGGATTATTGCTGCTGGCAGCATTTTTATTACAGCTTAAGTGGCAGGGATATATCTGCTGCAGTATTGTATTTGTTCTTGTTATGTGGCGTATGGATAAAGTGTTGAAGGAAGAAAAGAAGCAACAGACCCGTCTGCAGGAAGCAGAATTGTATATGGAGCAGATGCTGTATGCATTTTTGCAGAATCCGAAAATCTTATCTGCACTGGAGACAGTTTGTGTATTGTTTGAACCGGGGGCCATGCGGAAACAGATAGAAACTGCAATCTTTCATTTACGAAAAGAATATGACAGCAATATGAAAGAAGAGTTAGATGCGATTGAGCAGCAGTATGAGAATCGCAGAATGAAAGAGATGCATGCGTATTTTCTGATGGTAGAACAGTATGGCGGAGCATACGAGACAACGGTGGAATTGCTTTTAGAGGATTTGCAGAAGTGGATGGAACGGGTCAGACTGCATCAGCGGGACTGTAAGAAATATCGAAGAAATGTATTCTTAGCGGTGGGTTTATCCATTCTGGTATGCGCAATAACGAATTATTTGCTGCCAAAAGATATTGAATTATCGCAACTTTTGGTTTGCCAGATTGCATCAATTCTTTTTTTGTCCTTGGATATGCTGATTTGCTTCCGGGCAATGAAGCGTACCTGCCGCAACTGGTTGAAGGAAAGGGAATCTTATGGAGAAGGGGTTGAAAAGAAATATCGTTATGTGCAGTTCCATAAAGGCGTGCGCAGTAATTTCTACCGGAAGTATCTGAGAAAGAAAATGGAAAAGGAATTTCCGCAGTGGTTAATGGACATTTCTTTATTGCTTCAGACTGAAAATGTGCAGGTGGCATTCTATCGTATCCGGCCGCAGACACCGGAGGTTCTAAGACCGGCAGTGGATGATATGCTGGAAGAACTTTCACAGAATCCGGAGAGTCTGGAACCATATCTTAATTTTTTAAAAGATTATGATTTACCGGATGTGCATTCTGCTATGCGGATGTTGTATGCATTATCCAACGGCGGATATGGAAACAGTGAAAAGCAGTTAAGTCAGATTTTAAAACGGAATCAGGAACTTTTAGATAAGGCAGAAAGAGAACAAAATCAGGATTCACTGGCTGGATTATATGCATTGTTTTTAGCCCCGGCATTGACTGGAGCAGGAAAAATGATGATTGATATGACGGCATTTCTGGTGGTATTTTTAGCAAGCGTACATAGATAGGGGATTAGATGGAGCAGGTAATAAAAACATATCTTGGAATATTTCTGATGATGCTGCTGTCAACAGTTGGAATAGGTATTGTTGCAGCAGAAGCGCAGATTTGTCAGGCAAGAAATTTTAAATCGGATGTGGTAGTGGAACTGGAAAACAGCAATTATAACCGGGAAGTAATAAATGCCTGTATAAAGCAGGCTGATGAATTGGGCTATCAGCTGCAGGTTAATTTATATGAGGATTCCGGAGCTGTAACTGTATGTGAAAATGGAAATGTGCCGCCCGTGGAAAAGGAGGTAACCATGGCGGAGGTGATATTGCATTACGCATACCGGATGGGACCATTTCACAGTAAAACGGAGCATAGTATCCGGGGATTTGGAAGGTAGATTTATGAGAAAAATTATGGAGGATTATGGACAGGCAATCATCTATGCAGTACTTGGAAGTGGTTGTATCGGAGTGTTGTGGTATTTGCTTGGTTATGTCCGGTAAGGGGATAAAAATGCATTTTTTTATGGAAGAATATGGTGGACTTGTGATAGCGGTTCTGGCAGTCATTGTTATGACAGGAATTTTATTTGGACTGTTTTCACAGGGAGGTTATCTTTATGAAATGATAAGCAGGGCACAGGGGGCATTGGGGTAAAACAAATGAAAACATTATGGAAAGAATATGGACAGACAGTAATTACTGTATTAGTGGCGGCAATGTTACTGATATTATGCTTATGGGGATTTCGCATAATTGGAAGTGGGATGGAACGTCCGGCAGCCGGTGCAGATGTTGGAAATAATATGGACGGAAAAATGTTAAAAGATATTCATAGCCGTCAGGTTCCGGTGATTATCTATGAAGATAATCGCATCTTAACGATTGCAGATAAGATAGCGTTATCAGAACTGTTTCACGCAGTGGATGCAGATGGAAAGGAACTTAAGATTGAGATAACTGATATCAGAAATCAGGCAGGAAAAACAGTAGAAGATATTTATGAAAAGGCAGGAATCTATGAAATAGAGGTGCGGGCAGAAGATGCATATGAAAAGCAGACGGTTTCCTGTTTCCGGATTCCGGTAAATGGAGGCGGTATATGAAACATATGGTATTTGGGGTATTGTCCGGCGGCATTGTCGTACTTTTTGTAGTGATGCTGCTGACCATGCAGCATAAGAATGTGCGAAAAGAAGAATTAGAACAGAGTCTTACCGAAGCAATGGAAACAACATTGCAGATGGTACAGGCGGATGCAGACAGAAATTATACTTCCGAAGATATGAGGACATTACTGATTCGAAATCTGGTTCCGCAGATGAATTCCGATTCAGAATTAACCGTTCGGATGATTGCAGCAGATGCAGAAAAAGGATTACTTTCTGTGGAAGTGGAAGAGTATTTTTCGTATCCGGGCGGGAAAATGGGCAGTATAAAGTGCTGCCGTACAATTCTTACAGATGACGATGGGGATGGAGAAGAAACGGAGAAAGGGGAAAAAGAAGTGGCAATGCAGACGGTAATCTTTTATCGCTCCAGGGAAGAAATGGAACAGGGAAAATCTTATTATAAGAAGCTGGAAATACAAAAGGGGGATTACTGTACCTCTCCGGCAGAACCGGTTTGTGATGATTTGAAAAAGAAGTTTTTAGAGTGGCGGGACAGCAAGGATTATCTCGCGGATTTTACACAGTGTGTAGAAGAAAATCAGACATATTATGCAGTATTTGAATAGGGGGGTAAGCATGAAAAAGAAGGTGCGAAAGGGAGTATGCCGTTTCCTTTGCGGATGCATGATTCTTTTTATGAGTCCGTGCAGTATTCAGACGATAAGTGCGGAAACGGTAGAAGAAACTGAGGTGGCAGAATCTGAAAAAACAGAAGTATTAGAAGCAGAAGTATTAGAAACAGAAGTATTAGAAACAGAAGAAACCAAGCAGTTGGAAGAAATGCCGGATGAATTGACTTCATCTGTTTACGGAAGTGCGCAGACCTGGTATCCGGAAACTTCCGGGTATTTCATATTGATAGTTCGTGACAATGCAGGTGGAAGAACGGCTCGTTACCGGATTGACTGTAATATAGGGGAACGTCATTCCAATGGGATTAATTATCGAATCTATTATAAAATGTATCTGATTGGGGGAGACGAGCTTGGCATTACATTAGAAGATAGGGAATATTATACCAGACATGATAATGCAACTTCTGAAATAGGAGCAAGGGAATATCATCTTCCGGTTACGTTTCGTCTGCCGGAGCTGGGGCATCATTTTGAAGGAGTGTCTACCAGCAACTGCTATCAGACATACTTTGAGAGTATGGAAGAGGAAACCTGTAGTTTTGTGGTGGACACCAATGGATGTGGAATGACACCCTGGGGAGATGATGGCGCATGGCATAATGATAATATCGAAGTAAATTATCTCGAAAATCGTTATACCATTCATTATGATGGAAATGGGGCTACCAGCGGAACTGTTGCTTCTCAACCGGATGTGCTGTATGGAAAACAGATTCAATTACAGCAGAATCAGTATAAGAAAGAGTATACAGTAACCTTGGATGGAAATGGTGGAACATCTGAGGCAGAGAAACTTACCGCGGAAAGCACCTTTGCCGGGTGGGAAGATCATAACAGTTTTTATTATAACGGAATAGAATTTCCGTGGTATGCATTTGATGCCCCCTGTTATGCAAAAGCAAATCAGGATTTACTGGAAAGTTTCGGGTTTAATAAGGCAGCACTAGTAAAACATTTCTATCAGTATGTGATACAGGGCAGGGAACGAAGAATATCCAGTCCATATTTTCGATTGACGGATTATATGAAATATGGAGGGGAAGATTTAAAACAGGCATTTGGCAGTCGGCGTGAGTCATATTTATTACATTGGATAAATCATGGATATAATGAGCATAGAGAGGGAATAGGCACAATCGGTGTGCCGGAAGCGTTATCAGAACTTTCTGTATACGAAGATAAGGCACAGGTATTAAATTTATCTTCAAAGCATAAGGGAGAGGTTCTATTAAAGGCACAATGGAAGGATGCAGAAGTAATACTTCCATCCGCAAAGCGCAGTGGGTATGCGTTTGCCGGCTGGGCAGACAGGAAAGATGCGAAAGAGCCGGTATATAATTCAGGAGATAAGGTAGTGGTAACGGAGAATCAGACCTTTTATGCCATCTGGAAGAAATCAAAGCCACCGGTTATAGAGCGGACGATATCGATTCAGAATGGAACGGATGGATTCTATACATATGTCTTTGTGCGGGATGGCGGAGATGGAATCCAAAAGACTGCTTTTGCTGTGTGGAGTGAACATCAGGGACAGGATGATTTGACGGCAGAATGGCAGGTGGCAGAATTAGGAGAAAAAGGGGACTATTTTATAGAGGGACAAAACTACAATTACCGTTATTATACCTCTGCTATAAAACATAAGAATGAATATGGAAGGCATCTGATTTCAATTTATGCATATGACAGTCTGGATGGCTATGCAACAGCAGATACGGATTTTTGCTATTGTTTTCCAATCATTTTTGTTGGAAATGGAGGTCTTATCGATGGAGAAGAGACAAAGCAGGAGAGCCGATATTATGGGACACCCTATGGAGAAATGCCAGACGCCGTGCGGGAGAACTTCCTTTTCTTAGGATGGAGCACAGAGCCGGATGCAGAACAGGACAAAGAGGAAGATAAAAAGCCGGATGTAGTATGGCAGGAAAAAGAACTTATCGGGGAAGAAGATGTTTTTTGCCATGCAGGGGAACAGAGATTATATGCACAGTGGGATGAGAGTCCTGTTATTGAGGCAAAAGATCAGTATTATAGTTTGACGGATGCAAGAAGCGGCAGGATTACAGAGGAAATACTTTTGCAGCAGGCATGTGCAAAGGACAGAGAAAGCAGCTCAGAAGATAATCCGGAAGGTATCTTAAAGAGCGGAGGAGATGAAGAGAAGAATACTGTTTTTTGCGTGGAAGATTATACGGAAGAAGAGTGGAAGAACTTTGCGCATGAAGGAACCACCACGATTACTTATTATGCAAAAGATGCAGTTGGCAATGTCAGCAGAAAACAGGTTACCGTTTATCTGGTGGATACTACCTCGCAACAGGTGGAGGACAAAGAAAAAACGTTTCGATTTATCAGTGAAAAATATCTTGATACCATAACACAGGATTCTATTTGGAGGAGAGAAGAAAATTACAGACAGTTAGAAGAGGCATTGCAAAGGAATACGGCTTTAGAAGTCTGGAATTTATCACATCAACAGATGAATGAGATGAAAGAATATGAATTGCAGCATAATACCGGGAAAATGACGGAAATAGAGCGTTTTCGGAATAAATTTATCCATTGTATCGGTGAAAATGCCGAAATTTAGAAAGAAAGAAGAAATTGGTTGCACAATAAAAATAACTTATGGTATAGTTGGAGAAAAGTGAAAGGAGTTATGAAAAATTGAATCCAAAGAAAAAAATATTGATTTTATCAGGCTGTCTGCTTACAGTGGCAGCTGTAGTTGGTGGTACATTTTTCGTACAGAAGAGCAGTAATCATGTTTTGAACAAAACATCCATAGGAAAATTCCACGAAGCAGAGGAGCATACTGCAACAGGATTTGTGGTATGTAAGACGGAAGCATTGCAGGAGGTATTTCAGCAGAAGAAAGAAGAGGTTCTGTTGGCAAAGCAGGAAGTGCCGGATGAATCCGAGGGAAAGAATGAGAAAACCGATAAAAAGGGAACACAGGAAGTGACACCGGGAAAGGAACCAACAGAGCCGGCATCAACTGCAGGAGGGCAGACCCCTTCAGCTCAGAAAAACGCAACGACATCCGTGGGACAGGACCCTGTCGGTGGAATTCCAGCAGCACCATCAGATACACCATCGGAGACTCCGGCAGCACCATCAGATACACCGTCGGAAACTCCGGCAGCACCATCAGATACACCGTCAGAAACTCCGGCAACGACACCGACAGAACAGCCGGCAGAGGAAACAAAACCAGCAAATCCATGCCCGTATCCGCTTTGGACAGTGATGAGTTTTGATGATGGAACTATGGGATATTACTGGCCGATGGATTATGATATTGCAGATGCAGTAAGAGTGGACAATGAGCTGTATAAATTACATTATACCAGACTGGTAAGTACAACTTTTGTGGGAAATTATGATGGTGCATATCATGTAAGATTAAGTAAATTCAGTTATCATATTCCGTATGCAGATGACTGATGATAGAAAAAGAAAGGTATATCGAAAACTCCCTAAGGAGTTTTCAGATATACCTTTTCAATTCTGTTCTTATCCATTTTCTCAACCCGGAGCAGAATTCCATTTTCTGTGGTAATGGATTCTCCTTCGTCAGGAAGATGGTCTAAATGTTCTAAGATATAGCCGCCAATGGAATCATAATCTTCCGACTCTAAATGAATCCCCAGTTTTTCACACATATCATAAAGATTCATGGAACCGTTGACCAGGTATTCTTTTTCATTTAAAGCAGTAATATCAGCTTCTTCATTGGCATCATATTCATCATGAATTTCGCCTACAATTTCCTCTAATAAATCCTCTAAAGTAACAAGACCGGCAGTTGCACCATATTCATCTAATACGATAGCAATGTTGAGGGAAGAAGCCTGCATTTCTTTTAATAATTCAGCAGTGTTCTTATGCTCATATGTAAAGAACGGTTCCCGCATAATAGAGCGGATGGAAAAATTCGTCCGGTCATCATAGAGCAATAAATCCTTTACATTTAAAATACCAATGACATTGTCCGTGGTATCTTCATATACCGGTAATCTTGTATATTTGGCTTCCCGGAAAATCTCTAATAATTTTTCGTAGCTGGCATTGACATCTACGAAAGTCATATCTATGCGGGGAACCATAATTTCTTTTGCTTCAGAATCAGTTAAATCGAACACATTATTAATCATATTGCGTTCTTCATTCTCAATAACACCGGATTCGTGACTGACATTTACGATAGTACGAAGCTCGGCTTCTGTCATGGTCTGCTTCTTGGCATCAGGATTAATATGCAGGAGCTTTAAGAAGCCATGGGAAAGCATATTAATAATAAAGATGACAGGAGTAAGAACCTTCATAAGAAAGCTGACAACTCCGGAGTACGCCAATGCCAGTTTTTCGGAATGTATGGTAGCAATTGTTTTTGGAGTGATTTCACCGAAAATCAGAATCAAAACAGTTAAAATTCCAGTTGATATTCCGGCAGCAACACTTCCGAAAATGCGGATGGCAAGTGCTGTAGAAATAGCAGAGGCGGATAAGTTTACAATATTATTCCCGATTAAAATAGCGCTTAACATCTTAGATGAATGATCCGTGATAGCAAGCACGCGCTTTGCCCTTACATTTCCTTCATCTGCCAAGGTCCGCATCTTAATCCGGTTAACGGTTACAAGAGCGGTTTCAGCAGAAGAAAAGAATGCTGATAAAAGAATCAGTATGACAAGACTTACTAATTGGATGATATCTGTTCCACTCAAATTAGTCCACCTGCAGATTGGAATAGTAATCCGTAAGAGCACTTAAATCTACCTCTGTATAGGATACCGGTTTATTTGCTTCATGATTTTTATAAATGGAGAAGCCTGCCCAGCCTATGATAAGTGCAATGACAACAACGGTAGCGGTATAACCCAGATAACGCTTGCATTTCTCCTGTTTCATTATTTTTTTACGATTTTTCTTTTGTTCTTTATAGCGGTCAACTTTTTCCTGACTCATAAGAAATCTCCTTGCAATTTTTTTTATAATAATGGTATTATACACCATGTAGGAATAAAATTGAACAAAAAATTCAAAAACTAATAGAAAACTAATAGAAAACAAAAAAATAGAAGAAGGAAAGAAAAATGAAGCAGGGAATAATTTTTGATATGGATGGAACACTGTGGGATTCTACAGTCGGTGTGGCAGAATCCTGGAATGAAATATTAAAACAGGAAAAAGTGAATCGTACACCTCTGACTGTAGAGGATTTTCGTGGAATCATGGGAAAAACAATGGATGTTATTGCAGCAAAATTTTTCCCGGATATGCCGGAAAAAGAGCGGATGGAACTTTTAGATAAATGTGGCGAATATGAAAATGAATATCTGTCCGGGCATGGTGCAGTGTTATATCCGGGTGTGGAAGAAACCTTTGCAAAGCTGAAGGAAAAATATGAACTTTATATCGTAAGCAATTGTCAGAGCGGATATATCGAGGCTTTTCTTTCTTATTATAACTTAGGAAAATATATTTCTGATATAGAATGCTATGGAAATAATGAAAAACAGAAGGAAGATAATATTACTCTGGTAGTATCCCGGAATGCACTTACCGATGCAGTGTATGTGGGAGATATCCAGAGCGATTACGAATCCAGCAAAAAGGCAGGAGTCGCTTTTATCCATGCAGCATATGGATTTGGCACAATTGATGATGAAGTACCGGAAATTGAAAATTTGTCACAGCTTCCGGAAGTGGTAGAAAAAGTATTTGCCGGAAAATAATTAAAATAGAAAACAGGAAACGAATGTAGAAATAAGAGAAAAAGAGTCTTGGTTGTTTGAAAAGAACGAAGCAAGGCTCTTTTTTAGTTGCCCGGCATTCGTAAAATGCTGCCAGTGACAGGTTTTATAGGTTGACAAATAATATTATATGATATATAGTATTGAATATGAAATAGTAATGCATTAAAAATAATATTATATTTATGAAAATCTGGAGGGAGTGATTGCATGGTATTTAATACAGGCGCGGCACTTCTGGATGCAATTGTTTTAGCTGTAGTATCAAAGGATGAGGAAGGTACTTATGGTTATAAGATTACGCAGGATGTGCGGAAAGCCATTGAAGTGTCAGAATCAACGCTATATCCGGTGTTGCGAAGATTGCAGAAGGACGGTTGTCTGGAAGTATATGACAGAGAATGTGGAGGCAGAAATCGAAGGTATTATAAGATAACTGGGAATGGAAATGAAAGATTAACATATTATCGGAAGGAATGGGAAAATTATTCTTCGAAAATAACAGAATTATTTTCCGGAGAGGAGAAGATATGAACAGACAGGAGTTTATGAGAAGGCTGGAGCAGTTATTAGAAGGAATTCCGGAAGAGGAAAAACGGGAAGCAATTGCATACTATACCAGCTACTTTGAGGATGCAGGAGAAGAAAATGAAGAGAAGATAATCCGGGAATTAGAATCTCCGGAAAAAGTGGCAGCAACCATCCGGGCGGATTTCCCAGGATGCAATAATAGTGAGACAGCATCTTCCGGTAATCAGCAGAATCATCGGAGGACTATTTGGAATTGCAGTCGGCTGTGTGATCGGCGGAATAGCGGTAGTAGGTGTAGCAATTACAATTTTGGTAACAGGCGTAATTTCCTTAAGTTTTATTTCTATGGCAGCCGGACTTCTGATGCTTGCAATTGGATTATGTGCGGGCGGACTTCTGGTTCTGGTATGTGGAAAGTTTCTTCCATGGTTTGCAAAAGGAATTGCAAAATTATGGCAGTCACTGTTTAAGAAGAAAGGGGGCGCTTGCGCATGAAAAAAGCATTAAAAATTATTTTTGGTATCGCATTAGGCTGTTTTCTTTTAGGCTGCGTGGTATTAGGAATTGGAATTGCAACCGGTGGAACCATGCGGGAATTTGTAGAAGCAGTGCAAAATAATAAATTTGCATTTCATTGGGATATAACTGACTGGGAAGGACAGGATAAAGGAACAGACAGTACAGAAGAGACTGTATTTGCACCGGAAGATGTGAAATCACTTGATATCGATATGGATGCAGGAATGTTGAAAGTAGTCAAAGGAAAAGGCAAAGAGATTAAGGTAATAACAACTTCTAAAAATGCTGAGGTAGAGACTGCATTGGAAGATGGAACTTTAATAATCAGCGAAAACTTCCATGCAGCATATTGGGGCGATGGAGTGCATCGTTTACAGGTGGTTATTGAAGTGCCGGAACAGCTTGAGTTAGAGGAACTTTCAGTTGAAGTCGGAGCAGGAGATATTGATATAAAAGAAGGACTGTTGACGACAGCATATGCAAGCTTGGATGTGGATGCCGGAAATCTTGATTTTGCCGGTGAAGTAAAAGGTGATTTGGACGCTAACTGTAATGTGGGAAACATGGAATTGAAATTAACCGGTGAGCAGCAGGATTACAATTACAGTTTAAGCTGTGGTGTTGGTTCTATAAAAGCAGGAGATATTTCTGTTGCCGGACTTGGCAGAGATGACGAAATCGACAATGGTGCAGATTATGATATGGATATAAACTGTGACGTGGGAAATGTTGATGTAATTTTTGAAAAACGATGAGAAACACGCTTTGTGGGATGCCAGCATAAAAATGATAGCAGATAATGTGAAAAGACATTGCCTGCTATCATTTTTTATAAAATTATTTACTTGGAAACCCACTCATTTACATCATTGATTTTACTTAAAACCGGGAGCAGAATCAGGCAGAGAATAATGCCGACAACACCCTGGACGATATTGAATGGAATACCTGCAGCAGAAGAAGCAATTCCGGTAGCAAGAGCAGCGGAGGAGAAAGAACCGCTGGCAAATGCAGCAAGACCTGCTTCAAACAGGAAGTAGCCAAGTACCATAAGAGCCTCACCTACGATACCGCCGATAACAACGCGGACACTGCGGTTAGCTTTGGAAGAAATGTTAAGACGCAGTTTGTGGAACAGAAGTCCGGCGATGCATGCGGTCAGAGCCTTGATGATTAAAGTGGCAGGAGCCCAGGTCATATAGCCGGAGAAAATATCAGCAAACATGGAGCCGATACCAGCGGCAAGTGCACCAATTCCAGGTCCTAAGATAATACCACATAGGAGTACCAGTCCGTCTCCTAAATGAATATATCCAAAAGTTGGTGTAGGAATCTTAATAATCATAGTTGCAATGCAGGTAAATGCAGCAAGCAAGGCCGCAGTAACCATTTTCTTTGTATTTTTCATAATAAAGTAAATCCTTTCTTTGGTATGTGATCTGCAAATCGTTTTCCCTATCATATGTAAAATGTGGTTTGATTAAAATAGCCAGATATAACAAAAATGACCATGCCAGTTTGAAGGCAAAAGGAGTATACAAATTTTTACGATTGCCGAAATGCTCATTCATTGGTAAAATAGTCACGGAAACATGACTACAAAAAAGGAGATAAAATAATGAAGAAAGAAGTTCGGATTGCATTATATATAGTTTCTATAGTGTGTGTGATTCTGCTGGGTGCAGCAATGATATATGCAGCCCATCATGGTGGAAGCATCCGCCAGAAGGACAGCCGGCAGACTGCCGCAACAGCAGGGACAGAAGCTGCAGAAGACAGCAAGGATAAAAATGGAGAATCCGATTTAAAGACCAGTGATAAAACTGACGGTAAAAATGATGCGGAAGCCGGAAAGGATGCAGCTTCTGAAGATGCAGATAAGAAGATTGGGAAAAACACGGAAACAACAGATGTAACAGAAGATACAACACTGATGTTTACCGGAGACGTACTTTTTGCCAATTCTTTTAAAACAAACTATGATGCCGGAGGCATAGACGCTGTCATAGATAATGGCATGAAAGAGCTGCTTGTAAATGCAGATATTACCATGGTAAATGAAGAATTTCCGTTTAGTAACCGGGGCACCCAGATGGAGGACAAGCAGTATACCTTCCGCACAGACCCATCCTATGCAGCCGCATTAAAGGAAATGGGCGTGGACGTGGTCACTCTGGCAAATAATCATATCCTCGATTATGGAAGGGAAGCATTGAGTGATACTTTTACAACATTAGATGGACAGGGCATTTTATATGCCGGAGCAGGGGACAGCGTAGAGCGGGCGCAGGAAGTGCAGGTAATAGAAGTAAATGGGAAAAAGTATGGATTTCTTGCAGCATCCCGTGTACTTCCGGTTGCCGGCTGGAATGTAGAAAGCGCAGTACCGGGAGTCCTTTCTACTTATGATGAAACGCGGTTTGTCAATGCCATTGCCGAAGCACGCAGTCAGTGTGATGTGCTGGTGGTTTATGTCCACTGGGGCTTGGAACATCAGGAAAAACCTGAGGCATATCAGAGAACACTGGCACAGAAATATATTGAAGCCGGTGCAGATGTAGTGTTTGGTGCACATTCCCATTGTCTGCAGGGCATTGAATATATCGATGGAAAGCCGGTGTTTTACAGCCTTGGCAATTTTGTTTTTGGCAGCAGCATTGAGCGCACCATGGCAGTGGAAATGGTAGTGGATAAGGATGGTGCAATTTCTTATAAGCTGGTGGGAGCAAAGGCAGAAAATGGAAATACCAGACAGATGAATGAATTAGAACAGCAGCAGTTGAATGACTATATCAACAGCATTTCCTTTGGCGTAACGGTGCAGGATGACGGAACCGTAACACCACAATAAGAGACAGCAGAGTATGAAACAGTATTGGTCCAATAAGCTGAAAAGAAGTGCATAAAAATACCGGATTGCGATAGAGTAGTAATAAAAGAAATTGCCGGGAGATGGAATGAACAGTTCGAAACGGGAAAACTTACTGAATCTGGCACTGGATGCAACGGAAGAGGAAAGACTGCAGTCCTTAAACTTAAATGTAGGATATCAGGAAGAAACGGACACATGGGAAGTCATTGTAAAATATACCGGAAGTCTCAGAAAATTAGAGGAGATATTTCCGGATATTGAAGTTACAGAACTGAGCAATGAATATGCAGTTATCCGGCTGCCGGAGGCTTTGATGGATGCGGTAACAGACCGGACAGAAATTGAATATATGGAAAAACCAAAGAGGCTCTTTTTCTCTGTACAGCAGGGAATCAGAGCCTCCTGCATTACGTCCCTTTATACAAGAAAAATGGGGTTAGGGGGAACGGGATTGAGTGGGAAAGGTGTGATAACGGCATTTTTAGATAGTGGCATCGATTACAGACACCCGGATTTTAGAAAGGAAGATGGAAGCAGCCGGATTCTGGCAATCTGGGATCAAAGCATTGCAGGAAATCCACCGGCCGGATTCCGGCTCGGGACAGAATATGGCCGGAATATAATTAATGATGCATTGCAGCAGGAGGATATACAGGAGGGGTACCGTATCTGCCCCAGCCGGGATTTATCCGGGCACGGAACCCATGTGGCAGGAATCGCAGCGGGAAATGGAAGATCATCCAATGAAAGAAACCGGGGCGTGGCATATGAAAGTGATTTGCTGGTGGTAAAGCTTGGCACACCGGGGGAAAATTCCTTTCCAAGGACAACAGAGCTGATGCTTGGAATGGATTATATTCTCCGGAAAGCACTGGAACTTAAGCAGCCGGTGGCAGTAAATATAAGCTTTGGCAATACCTATGGTTCCCATGATGGAACTTCTCTTCTTGAAACCTATTTATCTGATATGGCAAATTACTGGAAATCGGTTCTGGTGATTGGCACCGGAAATGAAGGCAGTGCCAGAGGGCATACCTCCGGGCAGCTTGTAATGGGAAGAGAACAGGAAGTGGAATTTGCAGTAGGAGAATATGAGCCTGCGTTAAGCTTACAAATCTGGAAATCCTATGCGGATATTTTTTCCATCCGGATGACACATCCCAGTGGGAAAACGGTGGGGATTATCCGGCAGCTGCAGGGCCCCCAGAGATTTACTATCGAAGGAACGCAGGTTTTATTATATTTTGGAGAACCAAGCCCTTTCAGTCCTTTTCAGGAAATCTATTTTGATTTTCTTCCGGTGGAAAATTATATCGACAGCGGAATCTATAAAATAACGCTGATACCGGAAAAGATTGTAACCGGGGTCTATAATATGTGGCTGCCTTCCCTTGCGGTCATCGGAGAAGCAACCGGATTTTTATATCCCACAGAAGAGACAACGCTTACAATTCCATCCACTGCCTATAAGGTAATTTCGGTGGGAGCCTATGATGCAAGATATAATCAGGTGGCAGCCTTTTCCGGGAGAGGGTTCACCAGAGAGACCAATCAGGTGAAACCGGACATCTGTGCGCCAGGGGTGGACATTGAATCCTGTGCACCAGGCGGCGGTTATACCGTACGAAGCGGAACTTCAATGGCAACGCCATTTGTAACCGGGACGGCAGCACTTTTTATGCAATGGGGAATTGTAGAGAAACATGATGCTTTTTTATATGGGGAAAAAATAAAAGCATATCTCATCCGGGGAGCAAGACCACTGCCGGGATATTCTTTTTTCCCAAATCCAAGGCTGGGCTGGGGTGTATTGTGTGCAGCGGACAGCCTGCCATCGGATGCCGGATGAATACGGTTGTGCTTTTATGACACTTTTCTGAATAAATATTGTAAAAAACGATAATTTGATGTACAATTAAATAATGCAGGAAGGAATGTATAGACAGAAAAATATATATTTTTTGGAGGGGCTATGCAGGAGAAGAATACGCTGGATGAATTGTTTAAAGGGAAAAAAGGATTTGCGGAATGTTACCAGACTCTGCAGTTATTAAGTGAAAGTACCGATGATTATTTATTTCTGGCAGATTTAAAAGAGGGTAAATTTTATTTCGCCAGCAATGATATATCAAAGAGATATGCATTGCGCATGGATGAAAACAACAGCTGCGGCATAGATGACTGGAAAGATATTGTATATGAAAGAGACTTAAACCAGTGGGTTAATGATATGGAATCTATCTGCTCTGGAAAAAGCCTGATACATGATTTGGAATACCGGCTGGTAGACAGAAACAGCAATCTGGTCTGGATCAGCTGTCGTGGGAAAGCTGAACTGGATGAGACCGGGATTCCTTATGTAATGGTGGGAAGAACATCAGATACTGTCCTTTTGGGAAAGACAGATTCACTTACCGGACTTTTTAATAGTACTAAATTAATGGAACATCTGGATGAAATGCTGAACAGCAGAAAAGAAGGTGTTTTGCTTGTCCTTGGTGTGGATAATTTTAAAAATATCAATACGAAATATGGAAGAGGCCATGGTAATTTTATTTTAAAGAGGATTGCGGCTCTTCTGGAAAATAGTATTGATGAAAACATAAAAATTTATCGTCTGGATGGTGACCGGTTTGCAGTTAATTTTGTGGAATATGATATGGAGGCTGTGCGTGAGGTATACCAGAATATACAGATGAAGATGATGGAGAACTGTACCTTTTCAGCAGGTGCAGTCTGCTATCCGATGTCCGGAATCAAGGATGCCAATACACTGTTTAACTATGCGGAAAGTTCTCTGGACCGTGCCAAGAAGAGCGGTAAGAACCGGTTGATTCTTTTCTCAGCAGAAGATTATGAGAAACAGTTGTCGGTTATTGACTTAACAGAAGAAATCAGAAAGAGTATCCGCAACCAGTGTGATGGATTTTATCTTCTCTTCCAGCCACAGATTGGGATGAGTAATTATGAAGTAGTGGGAGCAGAGGCACTGCTCCGTTTCCGCTCAAAATATCATGGGGTGGTGTCACCAAATCTTTTTATTGGAATATTAGAGCAGAGCGGAATGATTGTGCAGGTGGGAAAATGGGTATTAAAGGAAGCCATTGCCCAGTGTGCAAAGTGGCGGCGTTATAATCCGGAATTCCGTATGAGTATTAATCTTTCTTATATACAGTTACAGCAGCCGGATTTAAGCCAGTACATTTATGATTTATTAGAACAGGAAGGAATTCCCGGAGAAGCTATTATTCTGGAACTGACAGAAAGCATGCAGTTACAGGATTATACCAAATACAATCAGTTATTTTATCAGTGGGGCAAGCGTGGTATACAGATTTCCATGGATGATTTTGGAACCGGATATTCCAGCTTAAGTTATCTTAAGAGTCTGGCAATTGATGAGATTAAAATTGACCGCTGCTTTGTCAGCCGGATTAATATGAGTGCATACAATTACCGGCTTCTTCGTAATATTTTGGAACTGGCAAGAAGTGCACAGATCCGGGTAGTATGTGAAGGGGTAGAAACACCGGAGGAATTACAGACACTTGCAGAGCTTGCACCTGAAGTTTTACAGGGGTTCTATTTCAGTAAACCGATTGAAGAAGAGCTGTTTGAAAAACAGTATATTTTTGGACATGTAGAGGAAGAACGGTGGCAGGAAGATTGTGGGAATAGTACAGTGATTCTGCCGGAAGCAGGAGACGGTACCGATTATAAAGCGATATTAGACCAGTTAGAAGAGATGGTCTATGTCATAGATGCGGAAAGCTATGAGTTATATTATATGAATTCTGCCGGACAACGAATCAGCGGCGTTAGTGATTATGCCGGCAAGAAATGTTATCAGGTATTAGAGGGCAGGGAAGAACCGTGCCCAGATTGTAATATGGCAAAATTAAAGCATAAGAAGTTTTTGACCAGATATGCAAATAATGAATTCTTAGGAACCCAGATGTTGATGAAGGATAAATTAGTAAACTGGGGCAATAAGGCAGCACGCCTTCAGATAGGTATTGACATGAATACCATCAATATTTCCATGAGCAGGCTGGAAGAACAGTTAGAAGTGGAAAAGGGCATTGTGAAAGCCTTGGAAGAGGCGAAAGAAAAAGAAAATGAAGCTGATATCATCAGTGAACTTCTTCATCATACCGGGGAATTTTATCAGGCAGACCGCTGCTATATCTTTTTATATTCCAAAGAGGCAGATAGCTGGAGTAATGTCTGTGAGTGGTGTGAAAATGAGATTCAGAGCCAGCAGCTTTATCTGGCATCGGTACCGGGTGACCGGGTAAAACTGGTGATTGGTAGTCTGAAGGAAGACAGACCGGTTATTATCAAAGATGTGGATATGTATCGGGAGTCAGCACCGGATTTGTGGAAAATATTAGTGCATCAGGAAATACGCAGGCTGATGCTTCTTCCATTGTTAAATGAAGGTCATTTATTTGGATTTATTGGTGTGGATAATCCGAAATACCGCCCAAATGATAAGACTTTTCTTGCCAGAATACGTCCTTTTATTTCAAATATACTGATTCGTGACGGAATGATGGATGTAAAGAGTGAGATGATAGCCCGTATGACGGGTATGCTGAAGGAGGAAAATATATTACAGTCTGTAAAACTGGGACTGTGGACGCTGGAACTGGATACTGTCAATGGAAAGAACCGTCTGTATGTGGATAAGAGCATGCGCAGCATTCTGGGCATAGACGACATTATGAACAGCGAGGAATATTTCAGGTTCTGGTATGATAACATCAGTGATGGTTATTACGATTATGTACAGAATGCATTACATGATATTATCACAACCGGAAAGATTATCGAGATGGAATATACCTGGAATCATCCGGAACGTGGAAAAGTGACAGTACGCTGCGTTGGAGTGCTTGGTCATCAGGAAAATGGTGTCTATACATTAAAAGGATATCATCGCATTAATAATGATATGATTCGGAAAAAATTTTTAAAGAGTCAGGAATATGAACGTATGGAATATAATGAGAAGAAACATACCATTTATTTCCATACAAATCGTTCTATGTTAAAGGGCAATCAGCTAAAAGAGGTTGGATTTCCGGAAAGCTGGGAGGATGGAATGGTACATCCTCATTTCCGGGATGTATTTCATGCAGCATTTACCGGCGTAGAATATGGAAAAGAGGATCAGGTATTAGAAATTCTTTTAAAAAACAAGCAGGATGAGTTTGAATGGTTCCGCCTGGATATCTGTAAAATTGGAGACCAGAAACAGGATGAAAATTTGAGGATAGTTACTATTTATCAGATTGAAGATCATCAGAATATCCAGTTAAAATATTTACAGAGAGAGGACTTTTATCAGGCAATGCTGTCGGAGACCGTGGCATATGCTGAGGTAGACCTGAGTAATGGTAAGATTCAAAGCAGTGGTGGACTCTGGAAAGATTACGTAGCAGAGGGCGAGCGGGAAGCATTAAATTATATGAAGGTTTTCAACCGTCATATTGATGAACTGGTATTAGAGGAAGACCAGGTTGGATGCTATGATGTATTGGAGCAGGAAAAGATGGTTTATAATTATAACAGTGGAACGGCTACTGTGAATTATCAGCTTCGCAGAAGGATGGCAAGAGGAAGTTACCACTGGATGGAGCTTACCGTACATGTATTTCAGGAGCAGGTAACAGAAAATATGTATGCACTGCTGTATCTTAAGGATATAGATGGACAGAAACGCCGTCAGCAGGAACAAGAGCGTGCAGCCAATACCGATCCGTTGACGAACGTACTGAACCGGCGGATATTTGAACAATATACCAGCCATTATGTATTAGAAGAAGCAAAGAAAGGGGAAGTGTGTGCACTTCTTATATTGGATATTGATAATTTTAAACAGATTAACGATACCAAGGGACATCCATATGGAGATAAAGTATTGCGTACTTTTGTGGATACCATTCATGAAAGCTTCCGCCGTACCGATTATATAGGAAGACTTGGTGGGGATGAATTTGTAGTATTGTTTAAAGGATTTGGCTCAAAGAAAACCTTGGATAAGAGACTCGCACGGATGCAGGAACAGCTGCGGGAGAAGCTTCCGACTCCGGTATCCTGTAGTGTTGGAATCACCCTGATTAGAAAAGACAGCTATAACTATGAAGATAGTATCAGGCAGGCAGATAAAGCTTTGTATACAGCAAAGCATAAAGGAAAGGATACCTATTGTTACTGGGAAGAGTCAGAAAAATAGGCATTGACGGAGAAAAAAGGTATATGTTATGATGATGACGTATCAGGGAGTAGTTCGCACTGGATAGCCGGTGTTGTATTTTTCGTCATCACGTTATCTGAAGAGGGATAACCGGAATATACACTGCAGAGGAACGAGACTTTTACCGTATTATTTTGATGCGGTAAAAGTGCTCGTTCCTTTTTTGCTTTACAGGAAATTGCTTTCCTGTAAAGTAAAAAACGCTCCGCGAGGATACACACTGCGGCGTATAAGGTAGATGTCGCAAGCGACCGCCGCAGGTGCGAGAATGTGCCAAGGCACATTCTTTGTTGCGCATAGTTGATACCCGGTAACATAAAAAGCAGGAGGTTAAGCGTATATGAAAGCATATTGGAATTGTACGAAAGAGCAGTTGGAAGAAATGTTTGGCTTTCGGGAAAAAGGATTAACAGAAGAAGAAGTAGAAAGAATACGAAAAGAGACAGGCGAAAACCGGCTGAGCGAGGGCAGACATAAGAGTCTGCTGCAGGTGTTTTTAAGCCAGTTTTGTGACTTGATGGTAATAATCCTGATTATTGCAGCAATTATTTCCATGTTTTCCGGAAATACCGAGAGTACCATCGTAATTTTTCTGGTATTACTTATGAATGCTGTTCTTGGTACGATACAGTATAGGAAGGCAGAAAAATCACTGGATAGTTTGAAGGATTTGGCGGTACCAGCGGCCCGGGTTATCCGGGATGGAAAACGTCAGGAGATTGCATCTAAAGAGATTGTGCCCGGGGATTATGTAATCTTAGAAGCAGGGGACATGATTGTGGCAGACGGAAGAATTCTTCGCAATTATTCCCTGCAGGTCAATGAAGGCTCACTGACAGGAGAGTCTGCCAATGTAGAAAAAAATGAAGAAGTATTGCCGGAAGAAGTACCGTTGGCAGACCGGAAAAATATGGTATTTTCCGGAAGCTTTGTAACATATGGAAGAGCGGAGGTACTTGTAACAGCAACAGGAATGGAGACGGAATTAGGAAAGATTGCCGGGTTGATGAATCAGACGAAGGAGCGGAAGACTCCGCTTCAGATAAGTCTTGATTCTTTCAGCAAAAAGCTGGCAATACTGATTATGGCAATCTGTGCACTGGTCTTTTGTCTTGGCATTTACCGGAAGATGCCGGTCATTGATGCCATGATGTTTGCTGTTGCACTGGCAGTAGCGGCAATACCGGAAGCATTAGGCTCCATTGTTACAATTGTGCAGGCAATGGGAAGCAGGAGAATGGCAAAGGAGCACGCCATTGTCAAAGAATTAAAAGCTGTGGAAAGCTTAGGCTGTGTATCGGTAATCTGCTCCGATAAGACGGGAACACTGACACAGAATAAGATGCATGTGGAAGAGGTTTATCTGAATGGTATGACTTGTAAACCGGATGAGCTGACCTTGGAGTCCAGCCTGCAAAGGCTTTTTTTATACAATGCTATTTTAAATAATGATGCCAGCATAACGGATGGAAAAGTACTGGGAGATCCGACAGAATCTGCCCTGTTGGAAATGTTCCACGAAGTCCGCCTGAATCAGGACAGAACGGAAAATGTAGGGCAGCTTACCATACAGGAAGAGACGATTCGAAATATGATTCCGAGATTAGAAGAAATTCCATTTGATTCTGAACGGAAATGCATGAGCAGTAAATACCGGCTGCATGGCGAAGAAGAAATTATTTTTACAAAAGGAGCAGTAGATGTCCTTTTAAACCGTTGCATAAATGTGGCATATGAAGAAGAGATAAGACCGATGGATAATGTAGAAATCGCAAAAATCCAGAAGCAGAATCAGCATTTTTCTGAAAATGGACTCAGGGTACTGGCATTTGCATGTAAGAAGTCCGGGGGAGAACTGACGGTGGAAAAGGAAAATGGACTTACCTTTTTAGGATTAGCTGCCATGGCAGACCCGCCAAGGGAAGAATCCATACAGGCAGTAGCAGATGCGAAGCGGGCGGGAATCCGTACCGTAATGATTACCGGAGATCACAAAATCACAGCCGTTGCGATTGCAAAGCGTATTGGAATCTATGAAGAGGGGGACCTGGCATTAACCGGAACAGAGCTGGATGCCTGCCCGGAAAAAGAACTGGAAGAAAAGATTGATAAAATATCTGTTTATGCGAGAGTGTCACCGGAGCATAAGATACGGATTGTAAAAGCCTGGCAGAAGAAGGGCAATATCGTTTCCATGACCGGAGACGGTGTAAATGATGCACCGGCATTAAAGCAGGCAGACATCGGAGTAGCCATGGGAATAACCGGAACGGAAGTGGCAAAGGATGCGGCAGCCATGATATTAACAGATGATAACTTTGCTACGATTATTAAAGCAGTAACGAACGGAAGAAACATTTACCGTAATATAAAAAATGCTATTTTATTTTTACTTTCCGGCAACATGGCAGGAATTTTATCTGTATTGTATACATCCCTTTTGGGGCTTCCGGTTCCATTTGCTCCGGTGCATTTACTGTTTATTAACCTGCTGACAGATTCCCTTCCGGCAATTGCCATTGGCGTGGAACCGCAGGATGCAAGTTTATTGGAAGAAAAACCAAGGCAGGCATCGGAAGGAATTTTATCTGGAGAGACATTCCGGCGAATTATGTTGCAGGGCTTATGCATTGCGGCATCCACCATGGCAGCATTTTATATCGGAAATGGAAAAGGTGCGGCAATGGCATCCACTATGGCATTTGCAACACTGACATTGGCACGTCTTTTCCATGGATTTAACTGTCGTGGAAACAAGACCATTTTTGCATTGGGCTTTACCGGAAATCCATACAGTATCCTTGCATTTGTGTCTGGAAGCGTGCTGCTGGGACTGGTGCTTTTTGTACCGCCGCTGCGGGGGTTATTTTCAGTAGAATCATTGTCCTGTCCTGCTGTGATTGAGATTATTCTGCTGGCAGCACTTCCGACCATTGTCATCCAGATGGTCAGAGGAGTGAGAGAGTTAAAGAAATAAGCCAAATTTGCGCCGGTTGCCAGCCGAAATCAAACACAATATCGAAATTCTTATGTGCCCTTGCAGATTCCAGTTCGCATCCGCTTCCGATGGACAGATGGGGTGAGCAGTCAAAGCAGTGGAAAGACAATTTATTATCAGAAAAAACACTTTCAAGAACGATAACGCATTTCATCAAAAATTTCTTCCCGGACACCGGCTGCAAATTTGTGCTTGTATTTTTCTCTCTGTCCTTAGCCCATCTGGCTGCATCAACTCTTGACGGAAGCTGTTCTGCGACATATACTAAGCTTAATCACAAGGTAAGGAATGAGACAGATGTATCGGAAAAAGATAATCAGGCATTTGGCACTGCTGTGGAGCATCCTGTTTCTGGTAGCCATTGCAGGTGCATCCACCAGAACAGAACAGGTTTCCCCGGCAGAGAAAGAAGCCTTTGCAGTAAATTACATAGAATTAAAGAATGTCCGTCTTTTAGATACTCCGGATAAGATGTTATCCAGAGAGGAGCAGATGCAGAATACAGGCATTGCGGCATTGACACTAGGCAGCAGCGGTGGACTGGCGAACCATAGGAGAAATATCGGAATGATGTTCTGGCTGCTGTTGGTGGTACTGCCACAGCTTTTTATGGGACGCATTCAGAGGAACCGGAAGAAGCATGGCGATAATGTACTAAGGAGCCTGATGTTAGCAAGGTTTGAGCGGAAGGCGGACGGAAAGAAGGAAGCATTGGCACCCGCATATTAAATACATAAAATAATAATATGCGAGGTGTAAGAAATGAATATTTTTATCTGGATTATGATAATCTTAGGTGGTGGAGTAGGAATTCTTTCCTGTGCTTATCTGGTACTGGCAATGCCGGTACTTCTGGTATGGAAGATTTGCCGGAAGGTAAAATATCACATTGGATTATTTGATTAGAAGATAAAGAAAAGAGGATTCTGGAATCTGGCAGCAGGTCAGAAAACAGAGTCCTCTTTGTTATGCATTTTCTAAAATTTTTATGAAAACCATGATATTTTTCGAAAGTGAGATGTAAAAATGTTCGGAATAAGGTAATATAAAAAACAGAGTGAGAAAGAAAAAGTAAAATAGAAAAATAAGAAATGGAAAACGAGAGAATATCATATGCTTCAGATTCAACACATTTATAAGGAATATAAGACCGGAAGTCTGGTGCAGAAGGCACTGGATGATGTCAGCTTAAATTTAAGAGATAATGAGTTCGTGGCAATCCTCGGGCCGAGTGGGTCGGGAAAGACTACATTGCTTAATATAATCGGAGGACTCGACCGTTATGATAGCGGAGATTTGATTATCAATGGAATATCCACGAAGAAATACAAGGACAGGGATTGGGATTCTTACCGGAACCATACCATTGGTTTTGTGTTTCAAAGTTATAATCTGATTCCCCATCAGACGGTACTTGCAAATGTGGAACTGGCATTGACCATTTCCGGTATCGGTAAGGCAGAGCGGAAGAAACGAGCCGTTGCGGCATTAGAGCAGGTGGGACTTGGAAACCAGTTACACAAGAAACCAAGCCAGATGTCCGGTGGACAGATGCAGCGTGTAGCCATTGCAAGAGCTTTGGTCAATGACCCGGATATTCTGCTGGCGGATGAACCGACGGGAGCATTAGACAGTGACACCAGTGTGCAGGTCATGGATTTGCTGAAGGAAGTGGCAAAAGACCGGCTGGTAGTTATGGTAACCCATAACCCGGAATTAGCAGAGCAGTATGCTACCAGAATTGTTAGATTAAGTGATGGAAAAATTCGTGCTGACTCCAATCCTTATGAAGTGGATGAGGCAATGTTGAAGGAACCGGAGCATAAAAACATGGGAAAATCCTCCATGTCATTTCTTACGGCATTATCCTTAAGCTTTAATAATTTGAAAACGAAAAAGGCAAGAACCCTGCTGACTTCCTTTGCAGGCTCTATTGGAATTATCGGCATTGCACTGATATTATCTCTTTCTACCGGTGTAAATAAATACATCAAAAATGTAGAGGAAGAGACCTTATCCGAGTATCCGCTGCAGATTCAGAGTACGGGATTCAGTCTGGCATCCATGAGTCTTGGAATGGCAGATTCTGAAAAGAATACGGAAAGTGATGACGGAAATGCCAAAACAGATAAAGAAAATTCCGGGGATAAAGTAAAAGTCATTAAGATGGTAACCAATATGTTTTCCACGATGGCATCTAATGACCTGGAGGCTTTGAAAAAGTATCTTGATGAAGGAGACAGTGGAATTGAGCAGTATACTACAGCGGTGGAGTATACTTATAATATCAGTCCGCAGATTTTTAAGGAAAATGAAGACGGGATACGTCAGGTAAATCCGGACAAATCTTTTGATGCAGTAGGTCTTGGATCTTCATCTGGTTCCAATAGTCTGATGTCATCCATGATGAGCACGGATGTTTTTTATGAGATGCCGGAAAACAGTAAGTTATATGAAAAGCAGTATGATATTAAGGAAGGACGCTGGCCGGAAAATTATAATGAGTGTGTGGTGGTGCTTACTTCCAATGGCGGAATTAGTGACTTTTTACTGTATACATTAGGTCTTCGTGACCCGCTGGAATTAGACGAGATGATACAGCAGTTTGCCAGTGAGGAAAATATTGAGACACCATCTGATTTTGGAACTTATACTTATAAGGATTTGGTAGGAATCCAGTTTAAACTGGTGAACAGTGCGGATTATTATACTTATGATGAAGAGTATCAGGTCTGGAAGGATAAGTCGGATAATGAAGACTTTATGAAACAACTGGTGGCAGACGGAGAAGAGCTTACGATTGTAGGTGTGGTGCAGCCGGCAGAAGGAAGTAATGCCGCATCCTTAAATGCAGGAATTGCATATCCAAAATCTCTGACAAAGCATGTGGCAGAGGAATCGGCAAAGAGTGAGATAGTAAAACAGCAGCTTGCAAATCCATCCGTAAATGTCTTTACCAATGAAGCGTTTGGTGAGGTAGATAAGGAAAACGGATTTGATATGCAGTCATTGTTTACCGTAGACAGTGAAGCATTGGAAAAAGCATTTTCCTTTGATGAAAGTGCCTTGAGCGGGTTGGAAAATTCTATGGGGGATATGGGAAGTGCCGATTTGTCCGAAGAATTTTCCATGGATGCTTCTTCCATGGGTCAGTCAATTTCTGCGGAAGAAATGCAGGCAATTGCAGGCAGTCTCTTAGAGGGCTACCAGCAGTATGCAAAGGATAATCCGCAGGCAGATTATTCGAATCTGTCCCAGTATTTTATGAACTATTTAAATACGGAAGAAGCCCGGAAAATTTTATCCGATAATATCAAAGAGATTATTACGGCAAATGGCATGGTAACTATTACACCGGAGCAGATACAGAGCCTCATCCAGCAGATTATGGGTGGATATCAGCAGTATGTCATAGACCATGGTTATACCGACCCGGAGAAATTTGATGAGTACTTAGCAGAATATTTGCAGACAGAGGAAGCCCAGGGAATCATAACAGCGTGGGCATCTGAGATATTTACAGGTAGTGGAAATATTGAGATTACGCAGGAGCAGATGCAGAAATTGTCTTCTGAATTATTTGCAGGTTATCAGACTTATGCACAGAATAATGGATTACCTGACCCGGCAAAATTGGGAGATTCTTTTGCGGCATATCTGAATACAGCAGATGGTCAGCAGAGAATTGCAGCCGGACTTTCGAATGTTATGAATGTGGACGCAGTACAGCAGCAGATGATGACGGCAATACAGCAGTATATGCAGCAGGCAATGACACAGATGGGAAACAAGCTGCAAAGTGCCATGGCATCCGGCATGCAGGTGGATGAAGAAGCATTTTTAAATGCATTTCAGATTAATATGAATGAGGATGAGCTGACAGAGCTTTTGATGTCTATGGGTTCTGCAACCGGAACAACCTATGAGAATAACTTAAAGAAATTAGGCTATGTGGATTTTGCAGTGCCAAGCGGAATTAATATTTATCCGAAGGATTTTGAAAGCAAGGAGCATGTGGTAGAAATTTTAGATGCATACAATAACCGCATGGAAAAGGAAGGCAGGGATGAGCAGGTGATAACCTATACCGATATGGTAGGAACGCTGATGTCTTCCGTAACTGATATTGTGGATATTATCACATATGTACTGATTGCATTTGTGGCAATTTCGCTGGTGGTATCTTCAATTATGATTGGTGTCATTACTTATATCAGTGTATTAGAGCGAAGAAAAGAAATCGGAATCCTAAGAGCCATCGGAGCATCGAAGCGGAATGTTTCCCAGGTATTTAATGCAGAGACCTTTATTATCGGACTGTGTGCCGGACTGATTGGAATCGGATTTACGCTGCTTCTGATTATTCCAGTCAATGCGATTATCCATAATCTTGCAAATACAACCGATGTAAGTGCGGTGCTTCCGGTAGTTCCGGCACTGGTGCTGATTTTACTCAGTATCCTTTTGACACTTCTGGGTGGTCTGATCCCATCAAAGAAAGCATCGAAGAGTGACCCGGTAACAGCACTCCGGACGGAATAATGAGGTTGACATTTTTTGAAAAACATTTATAATAAGTAGCAAAGCTACCTAAAAGGAGTGAAATTATGGCAGTGAAGATGCCGCTTGGACTTCGGATTGCAATTATAGACCGGGCATTCCGTCGCAAAATGGATGAATGGGCAGAAGAAATCGGAATTACTGCTGTCCAGCTTCGGGTATTAGGCGAAGTCAGTCTGATGGAAGATAATGGAGTGGAAGAAGTAAATCAGAAGGACTTAGAACATATCGAGCAGGTGACACATCCGACGATGACGGGAATTATAAAAAGGCTTGAGGCAAAAGGATTTTTAATCTGTGCACCAAGTGAAAATGACCGGCGTTATAAGAAAATATCCTGTACGGAGAAATCCCGTGGAATTCATAAGGAGATTGCGAAGAAAGAAGCACTGGTTGTAAAAGAAATGTGTAAGGATTTTACACCGGAGCAGATGGAAGCATTTCTGCAAATGACAGAGATGATGTTACAGAATATTTCCTGAGCATAAAATAAAAGTGAAATCGGAAGAGGAGGAAATTACTGTGTAAATTTCCTTTTCTGGTTTCACTTTCTCTTTGAATTAATAGGTAGCTTTACGACCTAATAAAAGAAAAATGGAGGTAATGATTATGCCAATGCATAAGAGAGAAAGTTTGATTTATACGGTGTTAATGTGTTTTACCATGGTGTTATGGATGAGTATGTATAATGTAGCACTGCACATGGGAACACTGAATATGGAAGTAATAAGAGAAGGCTGGCTGGGATTTCCGCTGGCATATGTATGCGCAATGTGTCTGGATTGGTTTCTGGTATCTAAAATTGCAAAGGGATTTGCATTTCGTTTTCTGGTAAAACCGGAAAGCAGCACAACGAAAAAAGTGATTGCAGTTTCCTGCTGTATGGTAGTTCCAATGGTAATTTTCATGTCCTTATACGGTGGACTGGAAGCCTGCGTAAAAAGCGGAGCATGGAATATGCTTCCGATTATCTGGCTTACCAATATTCCAAAGAATTTTATTATGGCACTGCCGTTTCAGCTTCTGATTGCAGGCCCGTTGGTAAGAAAGATTTTCCGGGCAGCATTTCCGGTTGGAACCGTATTATTAGAAGCAGAAAGTGGAAATCCTGTATAAGAATTCCTCTTGTAAAATCCAAACATATGTGCTAATATAAAACAAGAACAAATGTTCTTGAAAGGCATTGATATGAATGGAAATAAAATCTATTTATGTATTGATTTAAAATCTTTTTATGCATCGGTGGAGTGCGTGGAACGGGGATGGGATCCGCTGACTGCCAGGCTGGTGGTCGCAGACCCGGAACGCTCAGAGAAAACCATCTGTCTTGCCGTATCACCGGCGTTAAAGCAGATGGGAGTTCCCAACCGGTGTCGTGTCTTTCAGATTCCCAAAGAAATTCCATATAAGATGGCACCACCCCGTATGCAGCTATATATTGATTATGCAGCGGAAATCTATGGCGTATATTTAAAATATATTGCAAAAGAAGATATTCAGGTCTATTCCATTGATGAAGCATTTTTGGATGTGACGGATTATCTGCATCTCTACCAGATGACAGCAGTGGAACTGGGCAGAAAAATTATGCAGGATATCTTAGATACCACGAAGATTCCGGCTGCCTGTGGTGTAGGAACCAATCTCTATTTAGCGAAGGTTGCTTTAGATATTATGGCAAAGCATGAGACAGACCGGATTGCCTATCTGGATGAAGCACGCTACCGGGAGAAGCTCTGGAAACATAAACCGCTGACTGATTTCTGGCGGGTAGGGCGTGGAACGGTAGAGCGTCTATCGAATATGGGCATCTGCACAATGGAAGAGATTGCCCATGCCAGAGAGTCTTTACTATATAAGGCTTTTGGCATAGATGCAGAGCTGTTAATTGATCACGCATGGGGAAGAGAACCGGTAACGATCGCGGACATCAAGGCATATCGGCCGAAGAATACATCATTTTCCAGCGGTCAGGTGCTGCCGCGGGATTATGAGTATGAGGAAGGTGTGCTGGTGGTAAAAGAGATGGCAGATTTATTGTGCCTTGACCTGGTAGACCAGTGCCTTGTAACATCCCATATCAGTCTGGTAATCGGTTACAGCAATCAGAAATGCTTTGAACCGGCGAAGGGAAGCACAACGCTGCGCAGTGCAACCAGCTCCAACCGCCGGCTGCTGTCTTATGTAGAGCAGCTATACCGGAGAATTGTAAGACCGGGAGCATATATCCGGCGGATTACATTGGCTTATACCGGCGTAATGACAGAAGATTATCAGCAATTTGATTTGTTTTCAGATCCGGAAGAGACAGAGAAGGATGTGAAGGCACAGCGTGCAGCAATCTCCATCAAGCAGCGCTACGGCAGGAATGCTATTTTAAAGGGAATGAATTTGGAAGAGAGTGCAACGACAATAGAACGAAACGGTCAGATTGGAGGGCATAAGAGTGGCGTATAGAAGAGACACCATGGGAGCCGGACAGCAGGAAAACGCATCCGGCTGGAATGAGAGAGAGAATCTGAGAAGAGAGAAAATGGACATCGAAGACCGTGCCAAGCAGTTTATGCCCTTCGATGCCCTGAAGGGCTTTAAGGAAGCACTGCGGAAGAAGGAAAAAGAGAAAGGGTATTGATTTTTTTGACAAAATGATATAAATATATATCTGTAGCATTGTATAGATACAGGGAGTAGATTCCACAAAACAGCTAGAAAGCTGAATCGGAATGCTGAGGGAGGAAAAGAAAGAATGATTCGAATCATGCTTGTAGAAAGTGATAAACTTTTGTGCAAGGAATATGCATTAGAAATAGCCCGGGATGAAGAATTTGCATTGGTAGCGGTAACGGGGCGGCAGAGTGATGCAATCAATATTCTGACAGAACAGGAAGTAGATGCAGTAATTGTAAATTTGGAGTTAGAAGAAGGTGACGGAATCCATCTCATTATAGAGATGAAACGGAAGTTAAAGAAACATCCGGAAATTATCGTAACAACAAATTATGGCTCGGAGCATTTTCTGCATAGCATCAATAAGTTAGATATAGATTTGGTTTATAAGAAAAATAACGAATTATTTTCACCAAAGAAAATTATTGAAATAATTAAGCTGACCGCACCAACGACTGCAGATGGAGAAAGCGAATATCATAATGGAAGAAAGGTAATCTATACGGAACAGGAAGAAACCGAAATTCAGTATGTACTTGCATGGGGTGAACTGATAAAAAGCGGTTTTGAGCCGGAACGAAAAGGAACCAAATATCTTGCAAGAGCAATTGGTATTCTGTTGGCTGTTCCCAATGGTACGTCAATCCAGATAACGAATGATGTTTATCCGCAGGTTGCACAAGTATATCAGACATCAGTAAGTGGTGTGGAAAAATCAATTCGAAATGTAATAGAACGGGTATGGTCAAAGCCAGATAAGGAGACATCATACCTCAAGAATCCAGAATGGAGAGGCTCAATACAGAACAAACCATCGAATACAGAGTATATTCAGAGTGTGGTCAGACGATTGCGGAATGTTTTACATTAAATAAATACTTACAAAATAGAAGAAATTTGAATTTCTAAGGAGATTCAGATTTCTTTTTTTTACGCGAGAAACTCGCAAAGCATGCTTTTCGTAGTTGCCTTGCATTGTAAGAAATTATGGTTATAGTTATTGGTAAAAATGCACAACCAATTCGTACTTCGTACATGAGCGTAACCGGTTTTTATATATAATTCGACTTAAAAAATTTTTGGCTCGACCTTGAATCTGCTGGAAAGCGGTAAAGAAAATTTTGAGAAAAACAGCATAAAACAAGGAATTTGGAAGAAAAAATAATAAAAATAAGAGTGGAATAAAAGTCGAATATAGGGTGCTGAAAAGTCGAATTTCAGACAAAAATAAGTCGAATATTTTTCCTTGAAAGTCGAATGTAAAAGGGGAAAAATAGATAACAGACAGGATAAAAACAGAATAATAAAAGTGGAGAAAGTTATGGGATTTCAGGTAAAGTATGAAGAAATTACCAGCATTCGGGAACTGATTCTGGCACAGCTTGACCGGTGGATAGAACAGATAGATGTGGTAAGAAGCAGTATTGTAGAGATTGCTGCCATGTCGGAGATGCACGGAGAGGCAGCAGAGCATGTGAGAAGCTATA
>NZ_JAJEQU010000029.1:0-13186 GCF_020687575.1 Roseburia sp. CLA-AA-H209 | reverse complement strand
TACGCTGTCATGGCATCCATTGATACATTTAAATCCGGAACTGTAAGCTGCTTTCCTTCTACCTCACCGGATACCGTTGAAAAAGAATGTACCTTTGATGTATAAACATTGGTATCTAATTTTATCAGCATAATGATGCCCTCCTAATTAGTATGTTTTTCCAGCCAGTTGCAAAGACTGTTCCAACTGCTCTGCAGCTTGCCGATATACTCATTCTTATTGTAGATTTCATTCTCTCTTCTTGTAATCTCATCACAAAGTGCATCCAGATCATATCCCAGATTGGTACAGACATTTCCGTATTCTGTTTTCAATGCACTGGAGGCAGAAATTGATGCATTATATAAATCTCCACGCCAGCCACTGTCTAATGTATATTTATCCTCAATACCATCCTTCTGGTTTCTCAGCGTATCTATGGCTGTCTCAAGTCTCGTTTTCAGTTCCTTTAATGTATTAAGTGTTCCCTCCATGGGAGCCAGACTGCTGCTTTCTAACTGCAAACTGCTCTTTACTGTGTTTAACTGCTGTTTTACCTGATTAATCTCCGCTGTACTGGTTGTACTCTTCTTTGTTGTTGAACTTCCTTTACTGCCGGAAGAGCTTTTCTTCGTCTTCGACATTTATCCTTTCCTCCTCATCTCTCCGACGCCTTCTTATGCTTCCTGTTCTTTCTTCAGCAGCTGCTCCTGCAGCACACTCAGATTGTTTTTAATATTTTCCTGCATCAGCTTCTCGTCTTCATCCTCATAACCGCGATATACTATTTT
The DNA here is from genome assembly GCF_020687575.1 of Roseburia sp. CLA-AA-H209. NCBI lineage: Bacteria > Bacillati > Bacillota > Clostridia > Lachnospirales > Lachnospiraceae > Roseburia > Roseburia sp. CLA-AA-H209. The sequence continues at coordinate 12,416 of NZ_JAJEQU010000029.1, read as the reverse complement.
CTGAATATCCTTATGCTGAAAATATAACAGTGCATCTCCTATAACCCCTTCCGGATAGGTACACGCTCCATAATCAAAATATCTTTTTTCACCTTTGACTACTGCAAATGCACCTCTTGCTATAATCATAATTTTCTTTACGCCACCTTTAAGCTGCACAATACTTCCTAACGGCAAAAACTCTATATTTTCCTGTTCCATCTTTTTATCCTCCTGCTTATTTTTCTTTATTCTTCTCTGTCTTCACATTTCGGTATGCGGATACGCACATATGCTCCATTATGGAAAAGCAGACCATCACTTAACTGCGGCAATTCCTTTGCTGCAACTGTTCCAAAAATTCCTGTAGAACCAGGGTTGCCCACCAGCAGACCATCCGTAGTTGCTTTTGCAAATTTGGTAATCTCATCAAATCCTTTTAATTTACCGGAATTGGCTGTAAGAATAAATCGGATTCCACTGGACAATGCCCCACTCAATATCGGTGCCAACAATACAGCTTTTAATTTCGTTGCCTCTACAAAGTCATCCCACTCATCTACCACGACATAACATGCATCCAGTTCCTGAACCAGACGGCGTGGTAACTGTTCCGGATGTTCCTTCATCTTCTGCTGCAGCTGCTGATTTCGTGCAGTCACCAGTCCCCCCAGTTCCATAAGAAACGCATCTATTCCATCTGCTCCGATATAATGAATCTCATCTCCGGACCTGTAATGATATAGTTCCATATCTTTCGAGTCTAATAAATATACTTTTCCTCTTCCTGTTATCTGTTCTAAAATAACCTTTAATGCATTCGTCTTTCCTCTTGCAGTCTCACCCAGAATTACAAATGGTGTTGTAAGACCTGCCGGAATACATTCCGGCAATACACTCTCTTTATTCAGTCCCAGCCAGATTGCCTTCTCTGCAGCGTTTTCTTCTGCTGTATGCTGTTTCTTTCTCATTTCCATAAATGTTCTGATATTTAACTCATCCGGCAATACCGGGATTCTCGGTGCTACAGTATCCGGATAGCATGCATTTATCTGCTCAATACAGGCTTCTATACCCTGGTTATACTCCAGTTCATCTGTAAATGCAGTCATGACATAGACCTGCATGACACTTACCAGTCCATTGTATTTTATAAGTGTCCGTCCCTTTATCTCTGACTGTGAATAAGAACTTCGTCCCACAATTACATGCAAGTCTGATTCATCGAAAAGATAACCTGCCACTTTATTCTTAAAATTGTTATATGTAGAATACTTCATGGCATTACTTCGTGTTGCTGTTGCTGCCATATATATGCCAAGTCCGGTACCATCTCTGGATAATTTCTGGAAAAATTCTTCCGCTTCATATCCCAGTTCTTTGACCACATCATAATTGTCAATAGCAATTACTATTGCTTTTAATGTCTTTTCTGCCACCTGATTGTATACTTCAAAATTCTGTACCATCCGTTCTGCCAGTAATTTTTTACGCCGTTTTATCTCTGCCTGTATAAGATTGCAGAATTTACGGAATCGTTCTGTATCATCAAAACTGATATAGTCTGCCGTATGATGCAGGCGGTTCAATGGAATCAATCCACTGTTTCCAAAATCCAATATATAGAAGTTCAGATTCTCTACCCGGTTATGCATTGCCAGTGACAACAACACGGTTGTAAGAAATGCTGTTTTTCCATAACCTGCGGAAGCAATATATAAGAGATTTCCGTCTGTGGCAAAATCAAGCTGGTACTCCACCTGCTGCTGTTCTTCCGGAATATCTATCTTTCCAATCCGTGCAATCAGATTTAATGCATTTCCTTTCTCTGCCTGCTGGTCCGATACAATCTGTTCCGGCAACGGTGGCATCCACGGCCGTTTTACTTCCACGGTATCCATTGCCTCATATACTCTATGGATATAATCTACCGTAGCATCCAGCTGCGTCATCATATTGCCGCCGGAAGCATGTTCATCACTTAAATCTTCATTTATCAGTTCACCCTGTCCAAGGTCATTCACCAGATAAACTCTGTCATCTACTTTTTCCTCTTCCTTTTCACTTACATAAGAAGCTCCACTCCATGCCGACTGGAATAATTCATAGATTTCATTATTTCCAACCTGAAGATAAGCTCTTCCGGGGATTGTAATATTGGCGGCATCCGGTGTCTTTAATATTTCTTTACTGTCTGCCTCATTCTGTACCATAAGTGCCAGTTTAAACTTGGAGTTTGTCCAGATCTGGTCATCTACAACTCCGGTTGGTTTCTGTGTTGCCAGTATCAGATGCACACCAAGGCTTCGTCCGATTCGCGCCGCCGATACCAGTTCCGTCATAAAATCCGGCTGTTCCTTTTTCAGCTCTGCAAACTCATCACTGATAATGAATAAATGCGGCAGTGGTTCCTTTGCCTCTCCATTCTGGAACAGCTTATGATATGCATTGATATGATTCACATCATAGCTGCTGAATATTTTCTGTCTTCTTGCCAGTTCACTCTTAATTGATGCCATGGCACGCATACTCTGTGCTCCATCCAGATTGGTGATTGTTCCCAGCAGATGCGGCAGATTCCGGAATAATCCTGCCATTCCACCACCTTTATAATCAATCAGTAAAAATGCCACCTCATACGGATGATAATTGACTGCCAGGGACAGTATATAAGACTGGATAATTTCCGATTTACCGGAACCTGTCGTTCCTGCTACAAGTCCATGGGGACCATGGGCTTTTTCATGCAGATTAAGATTGACATAATCTTCCTTGGCTCTTACCCCAAGCGGAACAGCCAGGGACTTTGCTGCATGATTTTTCTTCCATCGTTTTGCAATATCCAGTTCCTCCGGATGCTCCACCTGATACATTTCAAAAAATGTAATACTCTCCGGTATCTGTGCACTGATTCCCTGCATATGCTCCAGTGTACTTAAATTTCTTGCCATCCATTCCAAATTTATACCGCTGGTATCTGACAATTCAAAGGAAAGATTTTTCTCTTCCTTCTCTTCCATCAGAAGTGTTGCCTGACCGGAATTATGAAGCATAACTATTGTACCGATATTCTCAGGCAGATTTGCTCTCATATTTGTGGTGTAAATAATAGAAAATCCAAGGTTATCCCCTTCTTTATCCAGATATTCCATAATAGAATGGTCCATAATTAACTTTGGCTCATCTATAATAAATATAAGATGCGGCAGAAAACGGCTTTCCTTCTTACTTTCTTCTAATTTGTTTTTCCGGTTCTTAATCATCTGATGCAGGCTTCCAAGAATCTGGTCTCTCTTCCGCTCTGAATTTACAGTTCCCACTACATTTACCGCATGTATCCGTAAATGTGGATACCAACGCATCCACTGGAAATCAGCATCAAATCTGTTATTATAAATTGTTACAATTTCAAGGTCATGATAACTCTGAAAAAAAGTAAGCTGCGCCACAAGTAATTTCAATTGCTCATGAATAACGCTTTTCTCTCCCACCAGTCCCAGATGTGCTTTCTTTAAATCTACTACAACAGGCTGTTTCATCTTTGAAAATTCCCGCTTCAATTCCTGTGCTTCCAGTTCCAGCTCATCCGGTTTATCCTTTAATTCATCCGTAGAAAGGCGAATACGGAAATGACAATCTGCCATTACCTGTCCCAAAGATACATTCAGGAAATCATCATCATCAGAGCTTCTCTCATAGATTCTTGGACTGTACTGCCCAACCATCCGGGCAAGCTCCTTTACCTCCGGATAATTATAGTGATTTGCCTCTTCTTCATTCTGATATGCTGCATATATTTCCTTTCTTTTCTTTAACAGATATTCCCGATATGTTTTCTCCCGGAGCCTTTTATTCTCCTGACCTTCCTTACGGTCTGTTATATATTTAACCACCGTAAATATTGTTGTCATCACTGTGCCTGCTGCTGACATCAGCACATATAAACCACGCTTCATTAAAATACTGATTCCTACTGTCACACACAGCATCACAAGAGGCGGCACAATAAGTTGTACCAGACTCTCTTTCTTTCCATTCTGCTGTTCTTTTGGGCTGGTCAGACTAATTTCCAAATCCGGTATTCTTTTAATGATTCGAGGAGAACGTTTATACTTCGGATATCCTTCAAATGGAATTTCTTTTTCTTCCAGTTCCAATAATCCATCGGTATTGATATTCACCGTATCTTCGCATTCCACCTGTACACTTTTTTCCAGGAAGATAATTTTTCCCCGGGAAAAGCTTAATTCATCTCCATTGTTTATCTTTCCTTTACAGGCGGCTTCCCTTCCGTTCCAGTATATGTTCTCATAACCTTCTATTGTTACCTCATCATTCCTGACCCATAGCCTTGCCGGAAATCCTTCAATTCCAAGATTTCCATTTTTTCCGTCTATTGTAAAATTCTCTGTTCTCTGAAAGCTTCTCTTCATGCTATTCTTCCTCGGTATCGTATTTTTCCATCAATGGCTGCATCTTCTGTGCAATTTTCTCCAGCTCCTGTGTTTTCTCTTCTCCACTGAGACTGCTGTCTGTCTCTATCATGGATTTCTGTTTCATATAAGCATAAAGCAGCATTTCATCATCGGACTGCTGCATGGCAATATCAATTGCCTCTGAAATGTCATTTCTTCCAAGATATATCCAGTACTCCAATCTGGCTGGCGTCTCCTTTAAAGAAAGATTGCTTATAATATTCTCTTTCTGCTGCTGTGTCAGATTCTCACTTCTCACATAGGAATTGGCAAGAATATATTTCTGATATATATCCATATCTTTTACCGATATTTCCTGCATAGCATCCACACAGGATACATAATCAGCGGAAATATAGGCATTTTCTGCCGCAATTACTGCATCCTTATATGGCTCAGTACGGATGAAATCAACCAATGCATAGACCGCCAGTACTATTGCCAACAGCAATACCACAACAAACGATGCCTGCAATGTACGATACCGTCTTCGGTTCAGAAAAATCATTTTCACAGACCGTTCTGTCTCTATCTCCTGCTTACGCTGTTCCAACAGTCTGACCAGCTCTTCTACGGATTCCACCTGCCGTACCTTTTGCAGTATGCCACCCTTTAAAAGCTGCATTCCTCCCTGTACATAATCCGCATAACTGTACTGTTTCTGTAATGCATAGCCAATGAGTGCTTTATATTCTTCCATCCATTTCTGTTCATCATATTCTCTGTCTTCCCCGCAGATATCTCTCTGTTTTACATAGACCAGATGATTCCTGTCGTAATAAAGATTTTCCGGCTCTAATGTAAAGTAATATGATTTCCGGCATGCTGCCAGTAATTCTATATTTTCCAATACCGCCAGTCTTGTGGTAATATCTTCTTTTCGTATCTCTGTCATCGGTGTCAGTGCTTCCAGATTATAGGTTAAAAGCAGTTCCTCCCCTTCTTCCTCTATTTTCACTGCAATAAGACCTGTATCCGGATACATTAATTTCTGATAATCAAATATGCCTTCCGCCTGTAATGCTGATTTCTTTATTCTTTCTTCCATCTTTTCTCTCCCGTATCTTATTTTCTTCTGTCCTCTGTCTGCCTCTACTGTATGCAGAGAATATCTCCATCATAAATACTCTGCTGTTCATAGTTCTTATTCATGTCCAGAAATCTTCCCCTGCGTTCAGATTTCATTTCTTGTACCTCTTCCTGTGGCAGTTTTCCCGCTTCCTTTAAAATAAGCATGGTATCTATTATTTTCTGCTGTGGATTAACCTGTATATCTTCCTGCCAGCTTCCTTCACGATTCATAATTGTAAGTGTGAGCAACATTTTTCTTCCACCTTCCCTGTCTTCTCTTCCGATATTGCAGCAACAGCAGAATTCCCACTGCCAGCAGAATTCCGCATGCTGGAATCCAATACGCATCCAATGATGCGGTTACTTCTGCCTGCTGCTGCAGCTGCTGACTTCCTGTTGTTAAAAATAATTGTTCTTTTACAGCCTCTTCTTTTCCGGCATTTTCATCCATTTTCTTTATAAATACCTGTTCCTTTGTATCCTCATAGCTGCGTTGTTCCTTCTGCTGGTAATCTTTTACTTTTTCTTCATAATCATCCGTAAATACATCTGCTCCGTTTACATCCGTCAGCGACTGATAGGTCTGCGACCGGTTCTGCAGTACCGAAGGATTAATCTCTATTTTAGAATTATCTGTCACTTTACTTCTCCTGTTTCTGACAAAAGTATGGTCTTAAGGGATAGAAGAATCGGAAAGTCACAGGATGTGGCTTTCCGATTCTCTATTACATTACTCCAATCTTTCCGGCAATTTCACGGTCAATGTTCTGCATAGATGTAGATACATCACGTAACTGCTGTGCAATGGATGTAATTAATTCTGCAGTTGCAGAAAAGCTAGGCTCTAAGGAACTGAACTGATCATAAAATGCCTGACTGCTCTGTCCTGCCCATTCATCGCAAAGTGTAGAAACCATATTACGCATGGTACTTACTACCTGCTGGAATTCCTCACATCTTGCATCAAATTCATTTGCCTTTGTCTCCATCTGCTCCGGACTAATCCGGATGTTGTTTACATCTGCCATTTCTTTTGTCTCCTTTACTTTATATTGCAACGTCTTTCGACGGGTTGCTCTGTTCCTTGATTCTTCTGTGATAACTTCTGGCATAGCTTCCTAATATTCCCACCGCCAGAATTCCTAATATTCCATATAAAAGATATTCCACCCAACGTGAACTCTTCTGTTGTTCCCTGCTGCCGGTAACACTTTTCTGTGATACGGTATGATCCACCTCATCCTTTAAACGCTGGTAATCGCTGACCTGCAGCATCTGCGTTGGTTGTGCCACAAATTCATATACCTGTGTATATTCCATGCTTCCTACTCTTGTATAGGGAAGTTTTGCTGCAAAATCTGCCAATGCCGTCTGATTCTGACTGCTTGTAGTATTCTTCACTTCCTTTGCCGAAGCCAATGCATCTGTAACTGCCTGATTGGAAGTTTCTTTCGCTTCTTCCATGTGCTGCTGCAATGTCAATATATTTTCTGAAGTAGTCTGATACAATTTATCTGCATAATCCACATAAGACTGATTGCTGGTATTGATTTCCTGCTGCATAAGTGCAGCATTCTCTCTCATGCTGCTCACGCTGTCATTCATCACTGTGGTATCCTGCCTTGGATGAAATCCATTTACGCTTCTTTGATAAGAATTAACTGCATCCTGTTCTTCTTTCTGGCTATTTTCTATCTCCTTTTTCACGAAATCTGTGCGGTCTGCCAATGGCTGTATACAACCACTCTGAACCAGACCCGTAATGCCATCCACATCAACATTCTTCTGTGCCGCCACATCTGTCTGCATCGCATTACATAAAAGCCCGGTATCTCTCAGCAAATCACGAAATCCCATCCTGCTGCCATCCCCGGTCTGCCAGCTTCCATCAAATGCCGGTAATGTATAATCTTCTGTCGTAATCTGTTCCAGTGATGCCTTAAGATATTCTCCCAATGCATCCACATCTCCCATTACCTTTAGCTGCGTCTCTGTCTGTGCAACCGGCACTTCTCCATCCAGATATGCCTTTAAAAATTCCTTTGTCGAGGCATACCCCTGTTCTGTCAGAAATTCCATGATTTCTGTATCTGCATCACACTGCTCAAATATTTTTTCTACCGTAACCGCTGCTTCCGGTTCTTCTCCAGTATCTTCGCCTTCGCCTGATTCCGGTTCGTTTTTCTCTCCTTCTTCTGTTTTGCCTTCTTCTGTTTTGTCTTCTCCGGTTTTCTCTTCTCCGTTTTTGTCTTCTTCTGTTTTCTCTCCTTCTCCGGTTTTATCCTCTTCTCCGTCCCCGCCATCTGAATCTTCCGGCAGCAGAAATGCATTTAATATTTTGTCGATATAATTCTTGTTCTTTACATTTTCTTCAATTGCATTCTGTTCCAGTGCAATGGTAATAACCGGCGGTTCTTCCATTCCTTCTACCTGACTGCAGGTCAGTTCATATGCTACTGTTCCATCTTCTGCCTCTGCTTCTTTCCATTGCAGTTTTGGCAGCTGAGCCTCCATTTCTCTGCCATAGGAATTCAGGTTCTGTATTCCTGCTGCTTCAATTCTCTGATTATAGTTTTCAATGCATTGCTGCAAATTCGTATCCAGTTGTTCTGTCACATTTTGAATCTGGGCAATCTGGGCAAGACGGCTGTTTTGTTCAGCAGTCTTTTCTCCGTTATATGCAAGCAATGTATCCTGCAGATTTCGAATTCCATCCCGATATAAAAGTTGCCCGTCTGCATCCGAAAGTAAATTGATTTCTCCTACGCCTTCTGATATTTCTTTTAAGGAACTGACCAGTTCATTTCCTGCTGTTTGCAAATCACTTAACTGTGCAGAAGCATCTGACAGATTTTCCCGATATGCACTGTCTACTGCCTGAATCAACTGCGCATTTTCCTCTGTATAATCCGAAATATCTAACGGTATTGTAGTGTCTTCCTGCTGTTTTAATTCCGGAACCGGAACCATGCTTACCAGATCAGATGCCTGTATTCCCTGTATTGCTTCTTTATCTGTAATGTCATTATTCATAACCATTGCAGATTCATCCTGCGCCGCATGAAATTCATCCATTATGTTACATAGATACATATATGTCATCTGACTGTTCAGTTGTTCCCCAAACTGAAGGACATCACCTAAAAGTTCTTCTCTTGCATCCGCCGATACATCTTCACTGACTGCATACTGTAACTGCGATGCCGCCGGAACTGTATTTAAGCTTTCAACATTTTCCGAAAAATCTGATGGAATTATAATATAAGCACCATATCGCCCTTCTTCTATTCCATTTCTGGCATCTTCTAATGAGGTATATATGAAATTATCATTTGGAAAACTTATGATCTGCTCCCCATAATAGACTTGTGTGTTACCATCCGATATGCCGGTATCCAGATTCACCACTGCCACTCCCTGTGACTCCACCGTTCTTTCTACTGCTGTATTACCTGTCTGCAATGTAGTGTTTCCATTTATCTTACCGATTCGATATCCGGTAAAACCGCTTGTTCCAAGCAGCGTAATGCACAAAAGAACAGTTATTACTTTCTTCCGTTTCATATCCTCTCTCCCTTTTCTTTTGTCTTTGTCGTATAGATTCTTTCTCTTTTTTTCGTAAATGTCAACCAAAAATATTCGACCTCATTTTTCCTTTATCTGTTCCTCTTTTTTTCTCTCCTGATTTTTCATTTTTCCTTATTTTCCGGGCATTTCAGCATACTTTTTCTAAAATTAGCAGATGATTAATTTCTATATCATTTTAAACTTAATTTAATCTGGTCGAATAAAAGTCGAAACAGTTTTCTCTGAACATCAAAGCAGTTTTTCCTTTTTTGTGTAATCTGCCATCTTGCTACTCGCGTAAACTACAAGAAACACGCTTTGCGAGTTTCTCGAGTTATCGCGGTGCTCGCCAAATCTGCATGCAAAGCTCATTTTCTAATTCTCGAACTTTATCACACCACTCACTATCAAGGAGACAACTACTTCTGGTTTTTATGCATTTGCTACTCTGGAGATGATGTCTGACGCTATGAATAAGGCAGCCCCTACAACAGACAATGAAGAAAAACTTTGGAAAAAGAATGATATAAAGAAGCTGTTGTACTCATTAGATTGAATCAAAAACTATGCCGAAGAATCTTACTCACTGCTTGAAATATCAAGCACTAATCAAAAACTTCGGCATAATATTTTCTTCGGTATAGTCCGAATTATCCTGAATTCGTGATAACTCTGATCGTGGATTTCAATATACAAGTGCACAGTTCTGTAGCAGATTAAAGAAACATCATATGAAACAAAGTATGTCCAGAGTTGCCCATTGTATTGATAATGGACCGATGGAAGGATTTTTGGGGATTCTAAAACAAGAGATGTATTACTGCCAACATTTCAATGATAGAACTACCTTAATTGCAGCTATAACTGATTACATCAATTACTACAATAACCAACGATTGCAAAGAAAGTTAAATGTGATGACACCAATGGAATATCATAATCAATATATAAAAGTAGCCTAAAACTTCTCATTTTATTTTGTGCTAAATCTTGACACAGGACCACCTGCACCTCGGTTATCTTTTTCATCATGATTTATTATTTTCTTTGTTTCTTTCGGTATAATTTTCTTTTTTAAAATCATCCTAAATAATATACCCCCAATAAATAATATGCCTCCAATACTAAATCCAACTGCATACCGATTACTTACTATAAGCAATAGTTCATGTAAATGCAATGAAACAATAGTTACAAATAGTATCATAAAAATTATTCCAAAGCAAAGAAAACCTCTATTCTCTATTTTAAATGTATCTATCAAATCAGCTTTCACGTCTTTTATACTATTTCTACCTTGAACTTTTTGCATAGATATATATGAACCTACCCATATCGAAACTGCTAAACTGGATATTTCAAAAAAGTCCGATACTTTATATTGAATAAAAAAAACGATTCCCAATGCAACCATTCCAGCAATAGATATGGTATTACACCATTGCAGTTCACCCTCAGTAAGTTCGATATTTCTATTATTTGTTTTCCATATACTATTCCAAAAACATCTCACTATTTTTACAACTGCTATCAATATAATAGTCCCCGCCAAAGCAGAACATTTCCATTTATAATCATTCCATAATTGAGAAAACATAAACACTACTATATATCCTAATAACATACTCAATATATAAGTAATCATTTGAACATACTTCCAACTTAAATAGTTATGCTTTTTCGTTTTTTTTGATTTAAATAAACACCAACATAAATAATTCCAACCATAATCCACCATAATATAAAACCTATTAAATAATTCATCCACTACCACCTTTCCAGCATTAAAATATTCTATACCATAATATTAATCGGAGCATGTGAATCTTGGGTACCATGTCATCCATGCAAAACATCAGCATCTGTTCCTGTTTCTGTTTCTTATCCGAATTTCTTGTTATCATAAAAAATACCTCCCTTTTGCAACAAAAATTTGTTTTGAAAGTAGCACGCTTATATCAGCGTTTTTGAACTAAATATTAGATTTTGATTTTCGAATGTCCTTATGTGGAGACATAAATAAAGTTAATATACATCCACCTCAATAAATGCAAATCCAGTCAATGAATTATTCTCAATAATATCCTTCATTCGTTCTGAAACAAATACTGGTATTGTATCGTCTTTCAATCTGAAAATATCATGTCCCTGCACCATTTGATTATTCAAAGCATACTTTTCTACTGAAATTATTTTTTCATCACCAAGCGTAAATACATCATACTTAGAATGTTCTAAATCCAAAGCATCTATTATATCCAACAAATTAGCAACTTTATATTCTGTATTCTCAACACGATCTTTCGTATCAAACAAGTTTACCGAAAGATATTGTATCACATTTTCTTCTACAACATCTTCGATTAATTCTCTAAACTTTTTTGATACAATCAACCACCTATATACATTGGCTATATAGTCGGATAAAACAGAACCATCTTTTGAGTTATATGTAAATCTAACTTCAGACCAATTATTAATATAATTCCCGTTAGATACAGAATATTCATCAATATCTCCTATAACTCCAACATTGCAATTTACATAATCATCATCATTTTCATAATCATAACTTAATTTATAATATTTCATCTAAAATGCTCCTTACTATTTGTTCCAATAATCCTTATATAACATATTTGGATTACTGATGATTTTCTGCTTCATTTGGTCATATAACATTAAAAACTTAGTTTTGTCACCTTTTGCTATTTTATCAAATTTTTGCATATTATCAAGAACATACTCGTGATATGCATATGGATGACGCCCCTGATGAGGCATCAATTCTTTATTCCAATCTCCGTCTAAATCTAATCCATATTTTTTAGCTATATTTTCAAACTGACTTGTATATTTCTTACTCTTATTTGTTGCAAAATGATGTATCTGATTAGGTTTAGTAGAAGGTGTACCACTCTCCCCTACATTCCCCAGTTGCTGTTTTCTAAGTTCCAACAGTTCCTCCGGGTTTAATTTCTTTAATGCAAGTGCTTCGTCTACCTTTCCGATTCCTCTTATTTCTGCCTCTGTGAGCCCTTCCTTGCTTCCATTCTCAAGAAAATCAAGATATTTCTGGGCATCTTCCTTTGACATTCCTTCTGCAAAAGAACCGTGTAATCCACTTACATTTGCCATGGCATCTATCTCACTGAGCGTTCCATATGTTGCCATTCCGGTTAGTGTTCCAACTACAAAGCCTGCCAGTGGACTGTTGGTTGCTTCTGTCATGCTCTTTTCCACATAGCTGCTGGCTGCCACCGTCAGTCCCTGCTTTGCATACTCTGTTACTACTGCCCTTCCTATGGATGTTCCTGCACTTAC
>NZ_JAJEQU010000028.1:0-13316 GCF_020687575.1 Roseburia sp. CLA-AA-H209 | reverse complement strand
GCCTGTACAATACAGGATAGCATCCATGTGTTCAGCCTAGTTCATAAATATGTGTCCAGGATTCTGGGTACATATCATAGAAGAATTCATCCCATCGGGGCTTTCTGTGTATTATTTTAATTCTGTGTCAGTGGAGTATTGACTGTATGCTCTACAGACTGGTCAGTTGCTGTACCGGCACCACTTAAAGACTGTTCAGAGGACTGCTCAGTGGATTTCTCAGTGGTCTGGGTAGAACCTTCTGTATCAGTAGAAGGCTGCTCCGTTTCGGTTGTCTGTTCTTCGGTATCTTCTACATCCGGATCCTCATAGAGGAACTCGTTGGAGCTTCGGAAGATGGTGCTGCTGGAACCTACAATGTTAGCAACAATCGTATCGCCGTCTTCAATGTCGTCAAGATTAATCTTTAACATGGTGCTTCCTAAGAAGGAAGTGGATACCTTCTCTCCGTTGACATAAATTTTCGTCCAAGGAGTAAATCCGGAGCCGTAAATACATAACTTATTGTCATCGGATTTCCATACACTGTTAATCGTTACATCATCAATACCCATAACCAGATCACTTGCTGGATATTTATCTGTTCCGTTGTAAGCATAACGTTTTCCGTAAAGAAGGTCATACTGTAAATTCTCTAAGTTCTCGTCGTAAGAAGCAGAACCCTTCTGGCTCTGGATGTAAGAGAACATGGTTCCTTTGTGGATGTCAAGCTGGTTGGTGATGTTTGCCAATAATTCATAAGCAGCACAGTCAGCATCCTGTTTTGGTAAATTAAAGTTGTTCCAGGTAACATATTTGGTTTTGAAAATGTCACCGGATACCATATCATCATCGGTCAGTCCCATGGTAGGAAGGTGGTCGCCGAAGAATACCACGATGGTCTTTTCATCCCGTTTGGAAAGCTCTTCGGTTAAGTTGCCGATGAATTTATCTACTTCGTGAATCATGTTAATGTAATATTCCCACCGATTGTTAGAAGCCTCATCTGCAGCACCGCTTACTGCAATTTCCGGATTTTCAAGAATCTTTTCAGTAGGATAATCACCATGTCCCTGTACGGTAATGGTATATACCAAATCTGACTGATCAGGGGTAGAATCCATAGCCTTTAAGGTTTCACTGATTAAGATGTTATCGGTTGGCCAGGAACCAAGTGGTGTGTACTCCTGAATGTTCATACACTCTTTACTGGTGAAACTGTCAAATCCCATCAGGGAGAAGGCATTGGCACGGCTGTAGAAGTTACCACCGTTGTTATGTACAACATGTGTACCATAGCCGAGACTTCCAAGGTCGGAAGCAATACTTTCGCAACTGTCGATTTCTTTTAAAGTAGTCTTATATGGGTATTCGCCGGTACCAAAATACTGCATGCTCATACCGGTTAATACTTCAAATTCAGTATTGGCTGTTCCGGCACCTACAACAGGAACTTTTAAGTAACCGGAAGAATAGTTGTTTAATAAGTTGTGAAAATTCGGAACCGGATCTTCTGAAGTCTGTAAGAACTTAACATCAGAGGGATCTACAAAGGATTCCAGTAAAACAACAATAATATTTGGCGTATCTTCGGCAGCTTCGGTAGTTTCTTCCGGAACGGAAGCCCCTATTTTGGCAATACGCTCTTCGGAATAACTGTCCGGTTTACTCATACCACGGTCAACAACGCTGGATGAGAAGCCGTAGACAAAACCATAATTTTCATAGCCCTGTGCAATATTGGCAAAATAGGAAGCAACAATATTATTTGACTGGGCTGCCTTGGTAGTTACCGGTAACATCAGGAAGATAACAGCAACCATAAGCGGACTTACAATCCAGTTGATTTTGCCCTGATATTTTGGCCCTTTGATAAAAAGCCAGATACAGAAAAGCAGGAAAAGACCGACTACGATAATAACGGCGAGTGCTTCACCAAAGGTAAAGTATTTGGTGTTCTGCATGGCAAATAAGTCAGACAGACATTTCAAATCTGTAAAACCAAATGGAGTTACACGTTTGGAAAGAATAACGCCATTGATGGTTCCAAGGAAAAGCCAGAAGCCGCTGATTAAGAGACGGGCAAGTGTTCTTCTTCGAATCAGATAGACCAGGGATAAACTTGCAAAAATAATAAATGAGTTATAAAGGTAAGCAATGGTGTGTCCTGCAATAAAGGAAAATGCAGAAAGCACATTTCGTCTGGAAATACATTCAATCACCAGAACGAGGAAACAGGACAGTAACAGATGGAATACCAAAGAGTATTTGTTCATAATCACAACTGCACGGTCAAGGTGTGGATGTGGTTTCTTCTCCCGGTTCTTAAAAGTATTTATTTTGTTTTTTAGTTTAAAAAATAAGTTCTTACACTTACTTGAAAAAGAATGTTTTTCTCTCATAATAATGGTTCTCCTCCCAGTAGATTACACACTTTTTACATATAATTTACTTTTGACTGAATAAGGATATATCTATTTAAGAAAAAAAACAACGGTAAATCTCGATAAAAATTTATTAATATTTCATTAAAAAGAATCCAAAATGTATAATAGAAGGGAAAGAAGTTGGCAAATAAGCCATTTTGTGCTATCCTTTTTTTATAAAAACCAGGTTCGCAGAGAGGCAGATAGGTGAATCTGACAGTAAGGTGAGGAAAGAGAAATGCTGGAATTAAAAGACATTAGTTTTCAGGTAAATGATGAAACAGCAGACAAGGAAATATTAAAAAATATCAATCTGAAGATAGAAGACCGGTTTGTGGCAATTACCGGACCAAACGGTGGAGGTAAATCCACGCTGGCGAAGCTGATTGCCGGAATAGTAACACCAACTTCCGGACAGATTTTATTGGATGGAGAGGATATTACAGGATTATCCATTACCGAACGGGCAAGAAAGGGAATCAGCTTTGCGTTTCAGCAGCCGGTAAGATTTAAGGGATTGACCGTAAAGGATTTGATTACACTGGCATCGGGAAAAGATATTTCCATCAGCCAGGCATGTTCCTATCTTTCAGAAGTAGGACTTTGCGCAAAGGATTATATTGGCAGGGAGGTAAATGACAGCCTTTCCGGTGGGGAGCTAAAGCGTATTGAGATTGCAATGATAATTGCAAGAGGAACCAAATTATCCATATTTGATGAGCCGGAGGCAGGAATTGACCTTTGGAGTTTTAACAATCTGATTCAGGTATTTGAGAATATGTATAAGAAAATCAATGGCTCGATTCTGATTATTTCACATCAGGAGAGAATCTTAAACATTGCAGACCGGATTATTGTAATTGCAGATGGAGAAGTAAGCACAGCCGGAAGCCGGGAAGAAGTGCTTCCAAAGCTGTTAGGAAGCAGTGAAGCCTGCTCTACTTTGATGGAAAAATTAGTCTAGGAAAAGGTGAGAAAATGGACAGTATAGAAAAGAATCTTTTAGCAGAGATATCAGATTTGCACAGCGTGCCGGAAGGTGCATATAACATCCGCAACAACGGAAAACTGGAGGCAAGGAATACAACTGCAAATATTGATATTGTAACTAAGAAGGACAAGCCGGGAATTGATATCTATGTAAAACCGGGAACAAAGAATGAGAGTATGCATATTCCGGTTATCTTAAGTGAAAGCGGCTTAAAGGACCTGGTGTATAATGATTTTTATATCGGGGAAGGTGCAGATGTGACAATCATTGCGGGATGCGGTATCCACAACTGCGGAGACCAGACATCACAGCATGATGGAATACACACCTTTTATATAGGAAAGAATGCAAAAGTAAAATATGTAGAAAAGCATTATGGTGAAGGGGATGGAAATGGAGCCAGAGTCTTAAATCCAACTACCGTAATCCACATGGAAGAAGGCGGATTCATGGATATGGACAGTGTTCAGATTAAAGGAGTAGACTCCACAATCCGTACAACCGAAGCAGACCTTAAAGAAGATGCGTCCCTTGTGATTCATGAACGTATTATGACTCATGGACAGCAGAAAGCAGAGACAGATTTTACGGTAGATTTAAATGGAGCACATTCCAGTGCAAATGTGGTATCGCGTTCGGTAGCAAAGGGAGATTCCCACCAGAAGTTTGTTTCTTATATTCGTGGTAATAATGCATGCAGCGGACATACAGAATGTGATGCCATCATCATGGACAATGGAAAGGTGGAGGCAATTCCGTCTCTTGCAGCGAATGATATCGATGCAGCATTGATTCATGAGGCAGCAATTGGAAAAATAGCAGGAGAACAGCTGATTAAACTGATGACACTGGGACTGTCTGAAAAAGAGGCAGAGGAGCAGATTGTAAATGGATTTCTGAAATAGGATATGTATGGGAAAATGAAGGGTGCAGGAAAGAACAAACAAGAGAAGAGAAATACCGAAAGAGGCGGAAGAATGGAATAAGATAATATTTGAAACATTATGGCGGGTATGGATATTAAGTGAAGTGGCATCTGTATTTGAACGATGCAAAAGTGGGTGGTAAAAATAAAGTCTGTTGCAGTGCAGATTAAGACAGAATTTTCCCGGGATAATAGAAAAGAGGAATAAATATGTGGCTTGCATATGCATGTGGATCTGCTTTTTTTGCAGGTATTACGGCAATATTGGCAAAAGTTGGAATTAAGAAAATAGACTCGAATCTTGCAACAGCAATCCGGACGATTGTAGTACTGATTTTTGCATGGATTATGGTACGGCTTACCGGATCTTATACTCCAATCGGAAGTATAGGAACGCGGACGTTAATTTATCTTACATTATCCGGAATAGCGACCGGGGCATCCTGGCTTTGCTATTTTCGGGCATTGCAGCTAGGAGATGTAAATAAAGTAACACCGATTGATAAATCCAGTACAATCCTGACGATGATTCTGGCAGTCATTTTCTTAAATGAAGGACTGAACGAGAAGAAAATCATTGCCATGGTATTGATTGGCGTTGGAACGATGCTCATGATTACCAGAAAGAAAAGCAGTGGCACAAAGAGCCGGGCGTGGCTTATCTATGCACTGCTGTCGGCAGTATTTGCCAGTCTGACGTCCATCCTTGCCAAGGTGGGAATAGATGGTGTGAATTCCAATCTTGGAACGGCATATCGTACTGGAGTGGTACTTGTTATGGCATGGGTGGTAGTATTTGTAACAAAGAAACAGAAACAGGTCCGGAGTATGACCTTCCGGGATGGAATGTTTCTGATTTTATCCGGAATAGCGACCGGAGCATCCTGGCTTTGTTATTACCGGGCGCTGCAGCTGGGCGAAGCCAGCGTAGTGGTGCCGATTGATAAACTAAGCATTGTAGTTACAATTGTATTTTCATCTGTGTTTTTAAATGAAAGACTACAGCCAAAGGCATTCTTTGGATTACTTATGATAGTGGGAGGTACATTACTGCTAATATAAGCAAAAGCGGAGGAAAAAGTATGCTGGGAAAAAGAAAATCTTATTATGTGGAGAATGGAATCATTCATTTTGCATTTGAATATGGCAAGGGAAGTTTAGAGGTTCTGACAGATAACATTGTAAATGTGTTTGTTCCGTTCGAATGTGAGGAACATCGTTCAAAAGCCATCGAGGGAGAAAAGTCAAAGCATATACATTTTGATGTGCAGGAAGGAATTGATTATCTTGAGGTTCGGACTGCAAAATTAATCATACGCGTATATGATAATTTTATGGTGGATTTTTATGATGTGAATGGACAGCTTCTCTGTGCGGACTATCGTGGTGGAAGGAAATTTGCAACACAGATTAGTGAGAAATTTATCGAATTCTTAAAAGCAGAGGGACATGAGGTGACACAGGCGACAGATAAGAATTATCATGTGCAGGCTGTAAAACGCATGGAAGGAGACGAAGCCTTCTATGGCTTTGGTGATAAAGCAGGTGTGTTAAATAAGAAGAATTATGATTATGAGATGTGGAATACGGATAATCCGGCGGCGCATACGGAAGCCTTTAAAGCATTGTATAAATCAATCCCGTTCTTTATAGCATTGCGTGAAAGCTGCGTATACGGAATCTTTTTTGATAATACCTGTAAGACTTATTTTGATCTGGCAAAAGAAAATAAGGAATACTATTTCTTTGGCTCAGACCGTGGCAATCTGGATTACTATTTTATTGCCGGGGATAATATGCCGGAGGTAGTAGCTGATTATACTTATCTGACCGGAAGAACACCGCTTCCGCAGCTTTATACATTAGGCTATCATCAGTCGCGCTGGGGATATGAGACTTCCGCAGAGATTCGCGCAATTGCGGATAAATACCGTGCATTAAAGATTCCGATTGATACGATTCATCTGGATATTGACTATATGGATGGCTACCGGGTCTTTACCTGGAATGAAAAGGACTTTGGCAGGCCTGGTGAAGTGATTGCAGATTTAAAGAAAAAAGGATTTAAAATTGTTACTATCATTGACCCGGGTGTCAAATTAGACCCAGGTTATGATATGTATGATGAAGGCATGGAGCAGGGATATTTTGCCAAGACACCGGAAGGGGATACCTATGTAAATGCAGTATGGCCTGGAGATGCGGTATACCCTGACTTTGGAAATCCGAAGGTAAGACAGTGGTGGGGAGAGAAACAGAAATATCTTGTGGACTTAGGAGTCCGCGGTGTATGGAATGATATGAATGAGCCGGCAAGCTTTCGTGGAGAACTGCCGGAAGATGTCGTATTTACAGACGAAGACAGACCATGTGACCATGGCCAGATGCACAATGTCTATGGACATCTGATGGCAAAGGCTACCTATGAAGGCTTGAAGAAGCAGGACGGCAGAAGACCATTTGTAATCACCCGTGCCTGTTACAGTGGTTCCCAAAAGTATACCACAGCATGGACAGGAGATAATCAGAGCCTGTGGGAGCACCTGCGGATGGCAATTCCGCAGATGTGCAATCTGGGATTATCCGGTATGGTATTTATCGGAACAGATGTAGGTGGATTCGGTGCAGATGTGACGCCGGAGCTGTTGTCAAGATGGGTACAGGTCGGCTGTTTTTCACCGTTGTTCCGAAATCATTCTTCCAAGGGTTCTACCAGACAGGAGCCATGGCTTTTCGGAGAAGAGACATTAAATATTAACCGGAAATATATTGAACTTCGTTATAAATTACTGCCATACCTTTATGATTTATTCCATGAGACGGAGCAGAATGGTATGCCGGTAATCCGTCCACTGGTATTGCATTATGAGAAAGATAAAGAAACCTGGAATCTCAATGGAGAATTCCTGTTTGGAGAGCATATGCTGGTAGCTCCTGTAGTAGAGCAGGGAATGACGAAGAAGCTTTTGTATCTGCCGGAGGGAACCTGGTATGACTATGATACAAGGGAAAAATATACCGGAAAGCAGTATATTGTAAAAGACGCACCTCTTGATGTATGCCCGGTTTTTGTAAAAGCAGGAAGCATTATCCCATGTTTTGAACCGATGCAGTATGTGGGAGAGATTGAACTGGATACCCTGATTCTTGATGTATATCCGGGAGAAGACCGTTATGTGCATTATCAGGATAACGGAGAAGATTTTACATATCAGGATGGTGTATATAATGAATATGAGATGACCGTCACAAAGGATGAGACATTAACGGTCCGGATGCTGCATAAAGGTTATGAAAAAGTATATAAGAAATTTGTGGTATGTTACAAAGGACGTAAAAATGAGTTCGCATTCAATGGAGAGAAACTGACAGTCTGGCTTTCTTAAAAGAAAGGCAGAAGCCGGGAGATAACCGGAGGAGGACTTATATGAAACGTGGAATTGCATTAAGTGGAGGCGGTACGAAAGGCTCTTATGAACTGGGAGTCTGGAAAGCATTAAATGAACTTGGCATCGATTATCAGATTGTAACCGGAACATCCATAGGTTCCATTAACGGAGCCTTAATGGCAACGGGAGATTATGACAGGGCTTATGAACTATGGAGCACCATAACCATGGAAGATATGATGGAGGATGGAATCAATCTGACGGATACCATAGAGGGCATGTATGACCAGAGAGAGGCAATTGGTCCATTCCTGAAAAAATATGTAAAGAATAAAGGTGCAGATATTTCACCTTTTACTGCTTTTATTGAAACACTGATAGAAGAGGATAAGATTCGGAAATCAAAGACAGATTTTGGATTGGTTACGGTGGAATTTCCGTCTTTAAAACCCTGCGAACTGACAAAGCGTGACATTCCGGAAGGACTTATGAAAGATTATATTCTGGCATCTTCTGCAATTTTTCCATTATTCCCGATGCATAAAATCGGAGAGACAACGTATCTGGATGGATGCTATTATGATAATCTTCCAATTGACCTTGCCATCCGAATGGGAGCACAGCAGATTATTGCTGTTGATTTACATACATCACCGGCACACGATGCCTATGCCAAGCGGCCGTATGTAACTTATATCAAGCCAAGCCGCTCCCTTGGAACCATGATGAATTTTGACCATGCTCTTTTAATGGCAAATGCCAGAATGGGATACCAGGATACCATGAAGGTTTATGGAAAATATTATGGCTATGTATATACCTTTGAAAAGGAATCCATGGAGAAATACCGCAGGGCAATGGATCACTTTTTGTATCGGATGACAGAACTGGATTTACTGGTCAGGGATGAAATGCCGGTAAAACGTTTTGCTAAGAAAAGCGAATTTAATAAAGTACATACACTTCTGGCAGAACGAAGTGAAAAGGAGAAAATGTCACCGAGGGAATATTTCCTTGCAGCGGCAGAAATCTGTGGAGAGGTATTTGATGTAGATGCAGCAATTGAATATTCCATGGAACATTTTGTGGAAACACTTCATAAGAAGTTGGCAGATGCAGAGTTGAGACAGGTGACAGAATGTATCATTGCACATAAATTAAGGGAGCCGGCAGGACTGATTGCAGAAGTTAAAAACTTTGGAAAAGAAATGCTGGTGGCTGCGGCTGCATATTATGCGGCACAACAGGACACACTGACGTCAAAAGAAATTCTGAAACTGCATGCCATGTTCCCAAAGGAACTGACAGCGGTATTATTTCTGATGTCGTTGGAAACAAACAGATAACAGCATTTTTGCCGTCAACAAACAGTCTCTCCTGCATATATTATACTGATGAGAATCAGGAGAGAAGGAAACATTGGATTATAATCAGGATATTTTCTTTAAGATGCAACAGCAGCAGATGCCGGGCAAACAGCCCTTTTATATGACAAATCCAATCCAGAATCTTTACATGACGGAGCTAGAATATCAGAGGGATTTAGACCGCATGAAAGAGATGTATCCGATGGAGATAAGAAAAGTACAGGAACTGGTGGAAGAAGAATGCGATAAGATGGAATATGAGGGAAGTCTCATGTTTGACGAGTATCCGGATCGGCTGATGCTGCGGCAGATTTGTAAGAGAATCCGTGATAAGGCGGGACTTGGGGAAAACCGGGAAGACATGGATGCTCCGGAAATTCTTCTGTTTCATGAGATGTTTTACCGCAGATGCCGTTACAGACGCTGCCGCAGATGCTGGTAGCAGGTAATAAAATAGAGGTTGAGCTTTTGCAAAAAAGGAATTACAATATAGCTGTCGTTTTTTGATGGCTATATTGTTTGTTTACGTGAGTAGCGAGAAAAATCGCATGCCTGCATGCAGATTTGACGAGCACCGCGATAACTCGAGAAACTCGCAAAGCGTGTTTTTCGTAGTTTAGGAAGATGAGGAATACAGATGAATAAGGGAATGATTCGGGCACTGGTGTTAGCAGGTGTGTTTCTGGTATCAACCGTAGTGTTTAGTTTTTTGACAAATAAAACAAATCCTGATATGACAACAGAACTGGAGGAGGCAACGCTGCCGACTGTCCAGCTTTATTATAAAGAACAGAAAATCAATGAACTCTACGGGTATGTAGATGAAATGAATGCAGTTTACATGAGGGACAGCATTACACCGATTGATACGGACAGGCTGCTTCCAATCCGCGTTCAGAATGGAAGCTACGCAGTGGATGAACTTTCCTATGAAATTCGGAGTATGGATACCAAGCGGCTTATTGCAGATGCGAAGGTAGATAGTTATTCCCAGAAGAATGGAGTGATTACAGCAGACCTTCCGATTCAGAATCTTCTGGATTCCAATGCGGAATATCTGTTGATTATACATTTACTGCATGGGGATGATACCTTAAATTATTATACAAGGATTATTGAACCGCAGGATTGTTATGTGAAGGAAAGCATTGATTTTGCAAAAGATTTCCATGAAAAAACATTTCAAAAGGATGGAAGCGGTTCTCTGGCAACTTATATGGAACCGGATTCTTCTGCGGATAATACCACACTTGCCAATGTCAGTATTCATTCCACACTGCGACAGGTAACATGGGATAAATTCAATGGGACCGTTCTGACGGACCCATCGGTAAGCATTAAAGAAATCAACAATTCCTATAATGTAATTCTATTGGATTATGTAGTGACGGCAACCGGAGATAATGGGGAACTGGAATATTATAATGTAGAAGAATATTACCGTGTCCGTTATACCAATGACCGGATGTATCTATTGAATTTTGAGAGAACCATGGATGAAATTTTCCGGGCAGAGAATGATGATTTTTATGAGAATTATTTACAGCTTGGAATATGTTCGTCCGATGTGGAATATAAGAGTAATGAGACCGGAAGTATTCTCTGTTTTGTAAAAGAAGGAGAACTCTGGTGTTACAATGCGACAGAAAAAAAGCTTTCCCAGGTGTTCAGCTTCCGTGGTTATGAGGGGATTGATTCCAGGGAAAATCATAAGGAACATGATATCCGGATTATTAAGGTGGATGAAACAGGAAGTGCTGATTTTGTTGTATATGGTTATATGAACAGGGGAAACCACGAAGGTCAGGTGGGCGTAGGTGTTTATCATTATGACAGCGTGGCAAATACAGTAGAAGAGGAACTGTTTATACCATCCACCCACTCTTACGAAGTGCTGAAATCAGAACTGGGACAGCTGATGTATGAAAATGAAAGTGGAATGTTCTACATTATGATGGGTGGGACACTGTATGAGATTAATCTTGCTACTACCAAAGAAAAGGAAGTAGTCAGCGGATTTGAAACAGGAAATTATGCGGTATCAGAGAATAACCAGTTTGTTGCTTATATTGCAGATGGCAACAGTGACAGCGGTTCGAAAATTACTGTTCTGAATCTGGAGAATTCGAAAAGCTTTGAAGTGGCAGCGGCAGCAGGAACGTATATCCGGCCACTGGCATTTATGGAAGATGATTTTATCTATGGCGAGGCGGATGACAGTGATGTGTATACAGATTCTGCCGGAAATGTACAGTTCCCGATGAATCATATTTATATTGTAGATACGGATGATGAAGAACACGGAGTGTTAAAAGATTACCATAAGGATGGATATTATGTGGCATCTGTAGAAGTTGTAGATTATACTATTTATCTGAACCGGGAACAGTATAACGGTATGGCTTATGTTCCGGCGGAACAGGATACAATTATGAATCGTGAGGGAGATTCTGCAGAAGTAGTCAGCATTCACAGTACGGTAACGGAACGAAAACAGACGCAGCTGCAGCTGCAATTATTACAGGAAGAAGAGATAAGCTCGGATCGTCTGCTGACTCCGAAGCGGATTGTATTGGAGTCGCCGAGAAATGTGAATCTGAAAGAACCGGAAGAGACAGATTATTATTATGCTTATTCTGCCGGAAGAGTAGTGCTGGCAACGGATAATGCGGCAAAAGCCATTGCAGTGGCAAATGATAATGTGGGCGTTGTGGTAGGAAGCAGACAGCAGTATATCTGGAAGAGGGCAAGAAAATCTTCCCAGCCACCACTGACGATTACAATAGGTGATGCAGACGCATCCGGAACAACGATAGCAAAAGCAATCAATGGTATGCTTTCGATGCAGGGATTAAATGTTGGTGTAGGAGAATTGATGACATCCGGAAATACACCAAAACAAATTTTAAAGGATACCCTGCAGGACTCTGTAGTCATTGATTTGACTGGAAGTGATCTGGATGCAGTGTTATATTATGTCAATCTGGGAACACCGGTATTTGCCATGAGTAGTGGAAGTGAAGCTGTATTAATTACAGGCTATGATAATGCAGGAGTCTATGTTTATAATCCGGCAACCGGTGCAACAGAGAAGATGTCAATGACGGATGCACAGAATGTATTTGATGCAGCAGGTAATGTATATTTTGCTTATATGAAAATGGCAGAATAGGGATACGGGCAGAGACAGGCGTGAATAAGGCGTAAAAAACATATAAAATTGCCTAAAAAAAGCCGAAGTTTCTTGGCAGTTTCGGTATTAGTGCTGTATTTTCACAAAGTCTATTGCAAAATCTGTTCGTGTAGGATATATTAATTTTTGTACGAATTGTACTACTTAGAAGCGAGGAAGATAACATGAGTAGAAAAGAAGTTACAGTTTCAAACGTTTCAAAAAAACATGATAATCCAATTGCAGAGTTGGTTCAGGTTGCCTGCCGGTTTGACAGCAATATTACTCTGGAAAGTGATAACCGTAAAATTAATGCCAAGAGCATCATGGGAATTATGGCATTTAATCCGTCCAAAGGAATGACGGTTAACATTGTTGCAGAGGGGAATGATGAAGAAGAAGCTCTTTTAGCAATGGAGAAGTTTTTAGTGTGTGATTAATTTTCAGGGAGGGAATTATAATGCAGAAGAGACCAGTTGAGAAAGCAGAAGAAGTAAAGGCAGCAGTAAAAGCTACAGAGACAAAGGCAGTAGTTAAGGCAGAAGAGGTTAAGGCAGAAGCAAAAGAAGTTGTAGCGAAGAAAGCAGAAACCGTAGTAAAGAAAGCAGAAGAGACAGTTAAGAAGGCAGAAGAGACAGCAAAGAAAGCAGAGACAACTGTAAAAGCAGCAGCAAAGACTACCGCAAAGAAAGCAACCAAGAAAGCAGCGGCTAAGAAAACTGCCAAGGCAGAGAAGAAAGAACTTGTACCGGAAGTATTTGTTCAGTTTGATGGTAATGAAGATGTTGTTGCAAACGTGATTGAGAGAGCAAAAGAAGCTTTCACAGCAGACGGACACAGGGCATCCAGCATCAAGTCTTTAAAGGTTTATTTAAAACCGGAAGAATATGCAGCATACTATGTTATAAACGATACATATGCAGGCAAGGTTAACTTATTCTAGTTTTATTTTGCTCATGATATTAAAATGGCTTCGGAATTCCGAAGCCATTTGAGACCGTTTCAAGTTTTGTGTAAACGTTAAAAACTGATATAAGATTTGTGAATAGTTACAAATGGGCAGAGCC
>NZ_JAJEQU010000027.1:0-13573 GCF_020687575.1 Roseburia sp. CLA-AA-H209 | reverse complement strand
GGCAATCTGGTTCAGAAAGAATACGCTGGAACAGAAAGTAAAAGTGAAACGGAAAAACTGCTCCGTCAGGCAATGGACGATTACGAAAGCAAGAAATTCATTGCAAAGTCGGAAAATATTACAGTTGGAGAATTACTTGATATATGGGCAGAGGAAGAATTAAAGACCGGTACTCTCAGTAATGGGACAGTCCAGAATTACCTCGGTGCTATTACCAACATCAAGAAGCATCCAATTTCAGAGAGAAAGTTGAAAAATGTAACATCTGAGCATTTACAAGCCTTCTTCGATCTGCTTTCCTTTGGTGGCACTTATCCAGATGGTTCAGAAAGAAAAGGTTATAGCAAAGATTACATTCGTTCTTTCTCGGCAGTATTACAGCAGTCATTCCGATTTGCAGTATCACCAAAGCAATATATCACTTTCAATCCGATGCAGTATATTAAGCTGAAATACCAGACGGATGAGGTTGACCTGTTTTCCGATGATGACATGGATGGCGATATACAGCCAATTCCACGAGAGGATTATGAAAGACTGATTGAATTTCTACAGAATTACAATCCACCGGCAATACTTCCAATCCAGATAGCTTATTATGCAGGACTTCGTATCGGTGAAGCCTGTGGTCTGGCATGGCAGGATGTAAATCTTGAAGAACAGTGCCTTACAATCAGACGCAGTATCCGCTATGATGGTTCAAGGCATAAGAACATCATCGGACCGACCAAACGAAAAAAGGTAAGGATTGTTGATTTTGGAGATACGCTGACAGAGATTCTTCGCAATGCCCGAAAGGAACAGCTTAAAAACCGAATGCAGTACGGAGAACTTTACCACAAAAACTACTACAGAGAAGTAAAAGACAAAAACAGAGTTTACTATGAGTTCTATCATCTGGACGGAACAGAGAATGTTCCAGAGGATTATAAGGAAATATCCTTTGTCTGCTTAAGACCGGATGGAAGTCTGGAACTGCCAAGCACGTTAGGAACTATTTGTAGGAAGATTGCTCAGAAACTGGATGGATTTGAAGGATTTCATTTTCACCAGCTGCGACACACCTATACAAGCAACCTTCTGGCAAACGGAGCAGCACCAAAGGATGTGCAGGAACTGTTAGGACACTCAGATGTCAGTACCACAATGAATGTCTACGCCCACTCCACGAGAAAAGCCAAACGGGAATCCGCAAAGTTACTTGATAAAGTGGTAGGCAACGACTAAATAAAACTTTCCCTTATTTCCCTTACGATTATCTCATAAGGGCAAAAATAAGGGAAAATACATATCATTTCACTAATGAATAGGCTAAAAAGCCTGTAAAATAGGGAAAGTTATAAAAATATTTCGGCAAACTAGAATTTAACTATTGGATTTATGTTCTTCATTATACTTCTTAAGTATTAGATCTGCTCTTTCGTTTATTTTATTCAACATGTTTTCCAAGCATTCTTCTACCTCTTCTTTTTCTAGCGGACATGGATAAGACAAAGATTGTCCTTTAAAAAACGTAATTCCATTAATTCTGTTTTCATTAACTTGATAATACATACTCAAACAATATTTTTCTTGATTTTCAATAAAAAAACTATGCCATTTTTTTATAGTTTCATTGTCTACTTCTACTGAAGTATTATCTTCTGAAGTATTAGAATATTTCAAATTTAATCCTTCATCAACACATTTTTGTATTTTATTAATCATTAAAGGAAAATAATCTCTTACATCACTTAATAGTCCCTTTGCCGAATTAAAACCTTGAGGACAAGGCATAAAATTTGCAACAGTATGACAAAGCTCCGCCAGTTCTTTCATATCCGTATATTCTTTGCATAAGGCAGTTACTCGATTTCTTGCATCAGAGTTTTCTTTAAAATATTTTTCTGGAAATGAATCATATTTTTTATAATGATTCTTATATATCTTAACATTTCCTGCTTCTGCTATTGGATATTCCTCTGGATATTTTAAATGCATCGCATATGAAAAAGTTATCCAAAACGAGTTAATTACATCATAGAATGGACTTTGATTCCATTGTAATTCTTTATAGCATTGTTTTGCTTCTTCACAATATTCCGCATCGACTTGTGCTGATGTGAAAAAAAGAAACAACTTATCAATTGAGTTAAATTCTTTTAAATCTTTAATTAATAACTCTTTACTTATTTCCAAAACAACCTCTCCTCTATCAATTCCGATTTTCTCAATTCTCCAAACTTGAATTTATATAATTATCTCTCTAACTTTCCCCATTTTATAGGCTTTCCCGCCTGTCCATTAGTGAAATGATATGTAGTTTCCCTTATTTTTACCCTTATGAGATAATCACAAGGGAAATAAGGGAATTTTTTTAATCATTGCCTACCACTTTATCAAGAAGCCTAACTGATTTTCGTTTAGCATCTCTTGTGGAGTGAGCATAGACATTCATTGTGGTACTTACATCTGAGTGTCCTAACAGTTCCTGCACATCTTTTGGGGCAGCTCCATTTGCTAAAAGGTTGCTTGTATAGGTGTGACGTAACTGGTGGAAATGAAAGCCTTCAAATCCCTCTAATGTTTTTGCCACCTTTCTGCAAACAGTCCCCAAAGTAGTTGGAAGTTCCAGACAACCATCCGGTCTTAAACAGACGAAAGAAATTTCTTTATAATCTGCCGGGACTTCCTCTGTTCTGTCTAAGCAATAATATTCGTAGTACACTCTGTTTTTCTCTTTGACCGCTTTGTAGTAGTTCGTGTGATAAAGTTCTCCGTACTGCATTCGATTTTTTAACTGCTCTTTCCGGGCATTACGGAAAATCTCTACCAGCGTATCTCCAAAATCAACAATCCTCACTTTTTTCCGCTTGGTTGGTCCGATGATATATTTGCGCTTTGAGCCATCGTATCGGATGCTACGTCTTATGGTAAGGCATTGTTCTTCCAGATTTACGTCCTGCCACGCCAAACCGCAGGCTTCTCCAATACGAAGCCCGGCATAATAGGCTATCTGGATTGGAAGTATTGCGGCTGGGTTCTTTTTTTTCAGATAAGCAAGCAATCTTTCATAATCTTCTCGTGAAATTGGTTGGATATTTCCGTCCATGTCCTCGTCTGAAAACAAATCAACTTCATCCGTCTGATACCGCAGTTTAATATACTGCATGGGATTAAACGTAATATACTGTTTTGGAAATACTGCAAAGCGGAAGGACTGCTGCATGACTGCGGAAAAAGAATGGATGTAATCTTTGCTGTAACCCTTTCTCTCTTTTCCGTCGGGATGAACTCCCCCGAAGGAAAGCAAATCAAAAAAGGATTGCAAATGCTCAGAGGTTACATTTTTTAATTTCCGTTCTGCCAGCGGATGTTTCTTAATATTTCGGATTGTTCCGAGGTAATTCTCCACAGTACCATTGCTGAGCGTACCTGTTTTTAATTCCTCCTCTGCCCACACATCCAAAAGTTGTCCGACTGTGAGATTTTCCGCTTTGGCAACAAATTTCTTTTTCTCATAATCATCCATTGCCTGACGGAGCAGTTTTTCAGTTTCACTTTTGCTTTCTGTTCCAACGCATTCTTTCTGAACAAGATTGCCGCTTGCGTCCTCTACATAGAAGCGGTAGTACCATTTCTTTCCTTTTTTTCTTACAGATCCTTTTGCCATAATCGTATGTCTCCTTTCGATATTAGACAATCGGAACTGATGAAATGCTTCGTGCGTGTAAGTATATCATAACTCCGGCTGTCTTACTATACCGATTCGGAATCTTCGTATAAGACTTCTGATAAAAGATTTGCAAGCCTTTGCTCTGCTGTTTTTGGTTTCTTGGAATAGAGCCTTACGATGTCTGCCATCTCATTAAAAGCATTGATGGTGTGAGTGATTTCCCTTAAGAACATAATCTCATTATATTCATCATTCGATTCAAACCCTATTGTTTTGGCAATATCCGTCTGACCATCATTTCCCTTGAAGTTTTTGCAGGCGAACTGAAAGGAATCCAAAAACAGACCATATTGTTTTAACATCAGCAGTAATAAATCTTTTGAAAAAGCATCTTCTTCTTTGGTAAGGGCAAGTGGTAACTGTTCCAGAATATCTCCCATCGCATCACGAATCTGTAATTCTCTCTTATCCGTAATATCGGTTTCATATTCATCTGTTTCCCCTTTGAGCCATTCCACAGATACATGGAGTGCTTCCGAAAGACCTTCCAACACCATTTTTTTCGTATTGTCAATCGAACCATTCTCATAACGCAGGATTGTAGAAGCGGTAACACCCATCTTTTCTGCGACATAAGGCTGTGTCAGATTCAATTCCAGACGGCGCTGTTTTACTCTGCTCCCTATCAGCTTGCGTAATTCTTTATCTTTCATGCTGACTGCCTCCTTTTTCGGTATGTATGAATTATAGCATTGTTTTTCTAAAATTGCAATATGCAATATAAAGTTTATTTTTAACATTTCGTAACGCTTGACAAAAAGATGTGAAAAGGATATACTTACATCACAAGAATTGCATAATGCAATTTGTAAGGAGGTGATTATATGACGCAAAGAAAAATTGCATTATCCATCGAAGAAGCTGCTGACTATACGGGAATCGGCAGAAACACCTTAAGACAGCTTGTAGAATGGAAGAAACTTCCAGTATTAAAGGTTGGTCGCAAAGTCCTGATTAAAACCGATATTCTGGAAATGTTTATGGAAGCTAATGAAGGTCGTGATTTGAGGGATAGAGTAAATGTAAAAGCTGTAACAAGAACTGTGGCAAATTAAAAAGGCGGCTTCCAAAGAAACCGCCAAAGGTTCTATCAGACCAAAGCCATGATATACCTACACGCAAGAAGATTATACCATGTGCTTCTTCTGATACGCAACCGAGAACTTATGTTTGCAAAAGAAAGGAGAATGTAATAATGGCAAAATCAACAAAAAGTTATGAAGAACGAATGCTTGAAATGGAAAAAAAGGAACAGGAAAGCCTTGAAAAAGCAAAACGATATGCAGCACAGAAGAAAGAACTTCTGAAACGAAAGAAAACCGAGGAAAGTAAAAAACGAACCCATAGGCTCTGTCAGATTGGCGGTGCGGTGGAATCCGTTCTTGGTGCTCCTATTGAGGAAGAAGACATCCCAAAGCTGATTGTTTTTCTGAAAAGGCAGGAAGCCAATGGGAGATTTTTCTCAAAAGCAATGCAGAAAGAAACCAATACCGATATGGAGGAAGTGTAATGGCAGAGGGGATGAGTTTTTCATTCCCTTCATTGCTTTTTCATGAAGGGCGCACTTATGGACAACCAAAGGTCGTCCCAATAAGTTTGCCACAAGTGGCAACCGGTCTGCGCTCACGCTTGCCGGGCTCGTTCCGTCGGCGGGGCTTTCAGCCAGACCTGCTCATGCCGCAGGAGGCACTCTTCGCCAGAGAGGCGCATTCCATGCAGGCTGCTATGCGCAGGGCACTCTTACGCAGAGGGCGTTCCGGCAATGCTGCTTTTTCTAAAACTGAAAGCAATGTTGCCGGAAATCTATGCCGGATACGTCAGAAAGGAGGAATCCAGACATGGCGATTTTTCATTACACAATCAAAATAGTCGGACGAAGTAAAGGGAAATCTGTTATCTCCGCTTCCGCATATCTCAATGGGGATGTGATGAAAAACGAGGAAACAGGGAGAATCAGTTATTACACTTCTAAAAAAGAAGTGGTCAACACCCGGCTGATGATGTGCGAAAACGCACCTCCTGAATGGCAGATAGTACCAGAAGAAAATATAAAACGCTTTCAAAAATCTGTCCGATACAAAAGGTCAGAAGATAAAGAAGCTGCTTTAAAAAAATTCAAAATCACATTTCAGAAACAGAGGTTATGGAACGAGGTATTGAAGATTGAAAAAAATGCAGATGCCCAACTTGGCAGGTCATTTGAATTTGCCCTCCCCAAAGAATGGAGCAGACAGGAACAAATTCAATATACAACCGACTATATCCAAAAAACTTTTGTAGATAGAGGAATGTGCGCTGATTGGAGTATCCACGACAAAGGGGATGGCAACCCCCATGTCCATCTGCTTCTAACTATGCGTCCTTTTAACCCGGATCATTCTTGGGGAAAGAAAGAAGTCAAGGATTGGGATTTTGTCAGAGATAAAAACGGAAATATCGTGATTGATGAATCCCATCCGAACTGGTGGCAGGATAAGAAAAACCCTGACCGTCATGGAATCCGTATCCCTGTATTAGACGAAAACGGAATTCAGAAGATTGGAGCAAGAAACCGCCTGCAATGGAAACGGGTGCTGACCGATGCTACTGGATGGAACAATCCAAAAAATTGTGAACTGTGGCGGAGTGAATGGGCAAAGGTATGTAATGAACATCTGCCTTTGCATAATCAAGTTGATCATCGTTCTTATGAAAAGCAGGGAAAACTCCAGATTCCTACCATCCATGAAGGAGCTGACGCAAGAAAGATTGAACAAAAGTTTTTTGCCGGGCAGGAAATAAAAGGCTCGTGGAAAGTAGCGGAAAATCAAATCATAAAACAACAAAACACGTTATTGCAAAAGATACTAAACACCTTTGGGAAAGTATCGGGTGCATTATCATTATGGAAGGAGCGATTAAATGACATTAGAAGAAAGCCGGGAAATTATACCCTTAATGGAATCCATGATTGGTCAAATCGAAGAACAGCAGAACCTAATGGCAGAAATGATTCTGGAAATGCAGAACCGGGACACTCAACTCTCTCTTATGCAAAAACAGAATCAGAAATTACAAAAATTAAACAACGAGTTATCCGAGCTGCTCAACATTTTGCCAAATACCGAGGAACTGCTTTCCAAGATGGAAGAACAGAAAACGAAGATAGAGCTTTTGGAAAACGAAAATCAGCAATGGCAGAAATTGGCACAGAAGCTGAACAGCGAAAACAGTTTATTACTGAAACAGAACACCGAATTGCTGAACTGGAACAGCAGATAGAGAAAGGACGTGATATAGATGAACGAATCCAGAGAATCAAAGAACGCCGAACAGTTGGAAGAACTTCTGCTCTTGACCGAGGAGATACAGGCAGAACTGGAACAGAAAGACCAGCTTATCGTGGAACTGAAGACGCAGCTCAACGAATCTCTGACCTTGAACGAGAAATTAAACAAAGAGAACAGAGCATTGAATATTCAATCATTAAAGAACGACTTGAAGATGGCAGACAGAGCATTGCGGATCGAGAAAGAAAAGCTGCGAAGCGCAAACGTCACGATAGAGGATTGTCAAGATAAAATACGCTGCTTAACACAGGAACGGGATTATGCCCGGACACATCAGAAAATCGTAGAGATACCGGTGGAAAAGCCGGTACTCTATGAAAAATGTGAAGCCTGTGACCGGGCAGCCTATCAGAATGCAAAAACGAAATACGAAACACAAAAAGAGCGACTTGCCGGACAGTATAAAGCAAAAACGGTAATGTTCCAAACAACCTTGTTTCTTCTTGCATGGTATTCGCTGATATCCACTCTTTTTCAGGCAATACAGTCAGATGCGTTTCTTTCCGATTGTAAATCATTCTTCAATGATTTAGCATCATTCATACAAACCTTTGTCGGATGGACGATTGATGCCGGGCATTCTGCGGCACAGATTAGTACAAAAATTCCAAATGCTTTTATAGCCGGAATGGTATATTGGTTATTGCTAATATTGATTGTAGGAATATGTATGTCAGGAACAGGGATGCTGGCGATACTGATAGAAATAAAGGTTATAGAATTATATAAGAAAAACTGTTGGGATGTTATTACTCTACTAATGATACTGACAAGTGTTGCTATTGTCATTTATTTTGGAGAATCAATCAAAAAAGTACTGTCAGTAAATCTTCTATTGCTTTTCGTACTTTCGCAGGGCGCATATGTTGGAATTAGATGTTATCTTAAAGTTTGGTTAGAAAAAAGACCATATTAGTATTTTCAACTTACTGTATAGACAGTAAAATTACTCCATACCAGCCTAGTGAAAATTTACTGTATGAAAAGAAGTATTACAGAGAAAAAAGGCTGTAAAAACAGGAACAGCCAGCCCGAAAGAATTTACGGACTGGCTGTATCAGCAGAGTAATGTAATTGTGGAGCTGACCGAGATATGAAAAGCTTTCTATCATCAATTTCGCATTATTGCAATAACAGATTGCTTCTTCCATGAATGAATAAGCAATATTGTCATCAAACTTTCAAGCATAAACATAGCAACAGCAAAAAGAGTAAAAGCAACGATCGGAAATACAAATCCCGTAGACATGCCTGCATTTTTCAAAAATATACCGATTGCATATCCGCCGGGGATTCCAACAACAGCAGTTATAAGCAATGCAATCAAAGTAGTAAAAAGACCTTCCATCATAAATGCTTGCTCCAACTGCTTATTTGTCATACCAATAGATTTTAGTGTGCCCATTTCCTGTTTCTGTGATAAAAGATTTGTCACAGTAAGATTGATTTGATTGATGACCGCAAATATCCACAAGATGGCTGCAATCGCATAAGCTAATGTAAAACCTGCACGATTGTCTGATTGGTGTTCTACAATAAAATCTTGAATGGTTTGTAAGCGAACATCCCTATTGTCAGAAACTAATAATTCGAGTTCCTGCTCGATCATTTCCTGATATTCAGCTTCTGCTTGTATTTCGATTGCGTATATACAGTCATAACCTGCAAGTTCTTTGAGCATATTTTCCGGCATTCTGAAAATATAGCCACCCATTCCATCATTGCTGGAAGTGATTGCACCAATTTTGAATGCTTTTGTTATTGTTTTACCACTATGATTTTTGAAATTAAAGGTCACAGTATCCCCAATTTGAGGTTTCCAATGGTAAACATCATAAATACGTTCGGGGTCACTTACAACTAATTCTGTATCATCAGTAATATTTCCAGACAAAATAGCTGCATTTAGCGATGCCAAATCCTTTTCATTATAGCCGAGCAGCAAGGTGCTATCTGAAATATCATTGTCTGTTGAGTAATCAACTGGTAAGGTAGCATAAGTAAATATATTGCTAACTCCCTCCATATCTCCAACACGCTTTACATAATCAGAAAAATATTCTTTCTGCAAGAGAGCATCCAGATTTTCACTTTCATTTTCTAAATCAATGCTGATTTTGAAATCTCCGTACTTCATATCCCAATAACGAGCCATACTCTCGGCATTAAAAGAACTCTGATAACTTGCTGCAAGGAAAAATATAACTCCGCACAGTCCCAATGATAAAATGGTCAATAGAGATTTTTTTCTGTTTCTGAAAAAGCTGATTTTCGCTAAATATACGGGCGTAATACGATGTCTTTTGTGAGTGCGATAATTTACAATTCCCACTTGATTTTTCAGAGCAGAAATTGGAGAAGTATTCGCTGCAATTTTTGCTGGTTTACGAA
This sequence comes from Roseburia sp. CLA-AA-H209, assembly GCF_020687575.1. NCBI lineage: Bacteria > Bacillati > Bacillota > Clostridia > Lachnospirales > Lachnospiraceae > Roseburia > Roseburia sp. CLA-AA-H209. The sequence continues at coordinate 4,138 of NZ_JAJEQU010000027.1, read as the reverse complement.
CACTAATATAAACAAGCAGTATTCCAAAAAGGCATGCGCCACATAGAGAAACAATAAATGCAAATACTGACCAGCCTTTTGATTGCAGACAATAGCTGATGATCGTTCCCATGATACTACCAATTAAAATCCCCGGAACTGCAAGCATATAACCCTGTTTAAGAACTATTTTATAAATTTGCTTTTTACTTGCCCCTATTGTCCGAAGCTGTCCGAACTCAGCAACTTTTTGTCCAACCGAAATATAGAAAATGCTGTAAATTACAAGTGCGGCAGCTAAAAACAAAATGGCAGCAACTACACCATATACCGCATAATTACTGAAGGACAAAGTTGTATTTACATAATCATAGTAACTGCTGACTGTCCAATTATTCAGTCCAGTCTCCTCTGAAATTTGAGATAATATTTCTGTTGCTTCGTCTTTTGTAAGGGTATCTGCATTTTCAAGCCAAACATATCCATTAAGCAGGTTATTTCCACGTAATTCCCGGCATTTTTCAAGTGAAACAAAAACAGGATAAGCGGTAGAAGTTTTATCATGATAAATACCAACAATAGTATAATTCTTCAAAGTACCATCCAGATTCAACTGAACTATGGCGTTGATTTCCGGAGACTTATTTTCACTGGCAAAAAAGGCATCTGTAACAGCAATTTCACTTGCTTTCTCTGGATATTTTCCGTCAAAGGCAGGAATCAAACTAAGCATGTCATCATCATAATAAATCAGAGACAGTTCTTTAGAATTTTCTTTCACTGTTTTGATATTACAGGAAAGTCCTACACTTTTTACTTCTTCGTTTGCTAACAACTTTTCTTTACTGTCCTGCGTAATGTCAAAGAAAATCCCTTGATGTAATCCTTCGATTTCTTTCTGATTTTGATAAATGATATTTTGCACTGTGAGCAACGACATCATTATCATAGCAACGGCTACAATAATTGCCGAAAGGCAAAATAAGTTTTTCTTCTTATCAAAACGCACACTTTTTCGTGCTAATTTTTTAATTACTGCACTGGTATCATTTTCAAAAGGATAATTCATAATTCCCACCTCCTTTAGCCAACAATTTTACCATCTTCAATCCGTACAATGCGGTCTGCGAGTTGAGCGATCTCGTTGTTGTGAGTAATCATTACAATGGTCTGATTAAATTCTCCGCTGGTACGCTTCAAAAGCCCTAACACATCTGCACTGGTCTTGCTATCAAGATTTCCGGTCGGTTCATCAGCAAGGATAATCGCAGGCTTCGTAATTAAAGCTCGTGCAATTGCTACACGTTGCTGTTGACCGCCTGAAAGATTGTTCGGCATATTTTCCAGTTTATCTTCTAAAGCCAACATATACACAACTTCGTCCATAAATTTCTGGTCTACTGTATCGCCATCCAGTTCCACAGGCAGGACGATATTTTCATATACATTCAAAATCGGAACCAGATTATAATTTTGGAAGATAAATCCGATGTTACGACGGCGGAAAATTGTCAATTCATCATCATTCTTTTTTGCGAGTTCTTCTCCCCGTACAATCACGCTGCCGGAAGTGGGGGTATCAAGTCCTCCCATCATGTGAAGCAATGTAGACTTACCGCTGCCGGAAGTTCCAACTACGGCAACAAATTCTCCCTGTTCCACAGTAAAATTTACACCATTAAGGGCACGAGTAATATTTGGTTCTGTGCCGTAATACTTCTTTAAGTCGATTGTTTGTAAAATGTTCATATTCAAATGCTCCTTTCAAGGCTTTCTATCTGTTGATAAAGCCATTGTAAACCACAAATGTTACACAAATGTCCGAGATAGAAAAAATTTTTATCGAAAATCAGGGTGAAATGTTACAACGCTCGGACATTTCAAAAAAAGTGGTTATATCTTACCTTACAGGAAGCATAATAGAAAATTCTGAGCCTTGCCCCAGCTCTGAAACGACCTTGATATATCCCCCTTGCCTTGTTACAATCTCACGAGCCAAATACAAACCTATTCCTACACCCTGTTGATCGTGTACTTCTTCCTCACGATAGAAGCGCCGAAAGATGGCAGCCTGATTACTTTCTGAAATGCCCTTGCCGGTGTCGGTCACTTTGACCTCTACGTACATTTCCCACTGAACCACTGATACAGAAATCTTTCCACCTGACGGAGTGTATTTTACTGCATTGTCCAGCAGATTGAAAAGGGCTTCGCTTGTCCACTTGCTGTCATGGGAGATTATCAAATTTTCCGGGCAATCCACGGATACAGCAATTTCTTTTTTCTCTGCGGCATATACAATACTGCTCATAGCTTGTGCAAGCGTATGGAATAAGCTGCTGTCTTTCTTTTCTAATCGTATCGCTCCGGTTTCCAACCGGGATGTTTTAACCAGTGCTTGGAACAGAAAATCTAGTTTATCAGTCTGACTGCGTATGCCTTGTAAAAAGTCCATCCGTTCTTCTTCTGAAACAGGCTTTGTTAAAAGTGTGTCCGTTACCATTTGCAAATTGCTGACAGGTGTTTTGACTTGATGCGAAATATCAGAAATCAGCATTTGAAGCTCCTGTCGTTCCATGTCTATCTTGTGTCGGTTTTTCTGCATAATCTCATACAACCGGATTAAGCGGTGGTTGATACGGGCAAAAAGAGTTTCACTATCATTTGACTTTTGTAATTCCTCGTTTCCATCAATCATGTTGTCCAGCGTCCGGCACAAATTAGAAGTAAGATGAGAAAGGCGTTTTCCAAAAAACAGCACCAATAGCCAAATCCAGAAAAATGCACAGAGTGTCAATGTTCCACCCGCTATGAAAATTCGTGTATCCTGCATTATACCGCCGAAAATACCAGTAATTACCAGCATAGAGAAAACCATGCCAGCACTAATCAGTCTACAAATTTTCTTAGCAGAAAGGTTATTCAGTTTCATTTCTTTTCGCCTCCTGTCCATTGATAACCCATACCGTAAACCGTTTTGATATATGTGTCGCCATCCGCTTCAATCTTACTGCGAATGCGGCTGATAGAAGTAGTAAGGGTATGTTCATCTACATATTTTTCATCAATGTCCCACAGCCTTTCCAAAAGTTGTTGGCGGGTAAGTACCTGCTTCGGATTTTTAAGAAATAGGTTCAGCATTTTATATTCCATCGCAGAAAGCGCTAATGGTTTCCCGTTCAAACTTGCAAATTGTTCCGAAAAATCCAGAAACAGGCTACCATCCTCGTAAATATCCTTAGCTGGTTTGTGATGTTCCAACATAGCGAACATGGCTTTGATCTTTCGCTGCAAAGCACTAATCGAAAAAGGTTTCGTGATATAATCCACTGCACCAGCTTCATATCCTCGTATCTGATCGCTTTCCTGATCGTTGGCAGTTAGAAATATAACTACTGTATCAGGATGCTCTGGCTTGATAAGACGGCATAGGTCATAACCATTTCCGTCTGGTAAATTTATATCTAGCAATACCAAATCAAAAATGTTTGTTTTTAATGATTCAGCGGCTGTCCTTGCATTCAGAACAGAAGTTATTGTGTAACCGTCCAATTCCAAATTATAAGTAAGCGTTTTATTCAAAAGATTATCGTCTTCGACAATTAAAATCTGCTTCATATTGTCACTTCCTTTTCTTTTTGCAGATAGTATAACAGGCAAATGTCCGAGAATTGTTACAAGGACAAATATATTTTTCATTTTACAGCTTTTTTCTGTGTACTGCAATTTTATAAAAGAAAGGACAGCAGTGTCAAATTGCTGTCCTTTCTTTGTTTGCGCGCCATGGGCGCGCTCTAACGGGTGTAAGTCCCGAACATGCCCAGGTAGTGGGAAATGTATAGCCGAACAGCAAGGGTGTCTACCGTGAGGTGGAATCTGAAGGAAGCTGTAAGCGAATCTCTGGTCCGACGGACAGAAATCGCATATAAGGCTAGGCTTCGAGTGATAAGCTGGCAAAGAACAGCGAAGTCTAATAACTACCACGTTTGTAGAAGCAGAGTAAATGCGGCGGATATATGGAGAGAAAGAGCGTGCACCTTAAGCGTGGAGGTCTCACAGAGGTTTCATTAGCCTAGTAACAGCGAACTGTGAGAAGTCAGCCGAGCCCATAGTAGTGAAGAAGTCTCTGTAATGGGGATGGAGCGAAGGGGCGAACAAT